>NZ_DBNHDN010000007.1:0-139104 GCF_057139185.1 Rudaea sp.
GATAAAAGTGCTTTACAACCCGAAGGCCTTCTTCACACACGCGGCATTGCTGGATCAGGCTTGCGCCCATTGTCCAATATTCCCCACTGCTGCCTCCCGTAGGAGTCTGGGCCGTGTCTCAGTCCCAGTGTGGCTGATCATCCTCTCAGACCAGCTACAGATCGTCGCCTTGGTGGGCCTTTACCCCGCCAACTAGCTAATCTGACATCGGCTTCTCCAGCCGCGCGAGGTCTTGCGATCCCCCGCTTTCACCGTTAGGTCGTATGCGGTATTAGCGTAAGTTTCCCTACGTTATCCCCCACGACAGGGCAAATTCCGATGTATTCCTCACCCGTCCGCCACTCGCCACCCACAGTATTGCTACTGCTGTGCTGCCGTTCGACTTGCATGTGTTAGGCATGCCGCCAGCGTTCACTCTGAGCCAGGATCAAACTCTTCAGTTGAAATTGCAGTCAGCATTGCTGCTGACAAATTACTTTAGAGAGTGAAACCAAGCTGCTTTGATTACTCAAATTTGACCGATTTCTCGGTCGAGGCTTGAAGACGCTCTTGATTCGATGGACGTGTTGTCCACCCCAAGGCGCCCACACAAGTCACCTGCGCACACTGTCAAAGATCGAATTCCTGCGGGGGCGTTTTCACCTCCGCGCTCATCGAACATTTCGTCCGAGAGAGCCGCCTACTATACAACCAATTTCGTATCCGTCAACACCTTTTTTGAAAAATCTTCGAAAGGTTTTGTCGGGATTCAGCCCTTCGATCTTGCCAGCGGCGGCACCAATCGAAGGGGGGCGAATCATACATCCGATTTCCGTTTCGTCAACACTCACGAAACAACTTCTTGTCGACGCCTCGAAGATCACCTCTTGTCGCACCGCACCGTTCCCGGCCGCACGACGAAGGGCCGCGAATCCTACAACCAATTCCCGATTCGTCAAGCCCGCGGCGAAGTTTTTTTGCAGGGCCCTACGCAGAGCAGCTCGGCGCTATGCGGCAGCAACCAGGCGCACGCGAGCAAATGCGCGCTTGCCGACCTGCAGCAGGTGCTCACCGCCGGCCGCAAGCACGCGTTCTCGGTCTTCGACCACGACGCCGTCGATGCGCACCGCGCGTTCGGCAAGCTTGCGCGTCACCTCGGAATTGCTTGCCGCGAGCCTGGCCGCGACGAACAGCGGCGCGATGCGGATGCCTTCGGCGGCGACCGCGACGTCCTGCAGCGGCAGATCGACGTCGACACGTTGTTCGCGCACCAGCGCATTCCACTGCTCGATCGCGCGCTCCGCCCCATCCGCGCCCTGGAAGCGTGTCGCCAGTTCGCGCGCGAGCGCGAGCTTGGCGTCGCGCGGATGCAGTTGTCCGTCCGCGACTTCGCGCTTCATCTTCTCGATGTCGGCCGCCGAACGATCCAGGCTCAAGAGTTCGTACCAGCGCCACATCAGCTCGTCGCCGATCTTCATCGTCTTGTTGACGATGTCGATCGCCGGCTCGTTGATGCCGATGTAGTTGCCGAGCGACTTCGACATCTTGTGCACGCCATCGAGGCCTTCGAGCAGCGGCATGGTCAGCACGATCTGCGGCGGCTGGCCGGCCTCCTCCTGCAACTGGCGGCCGACGAGCAGGTTGAACTTCTGGTCGGTACCGCCGAGCTCGACGTCGCATTCAAGCGCGACCGAGTCGTGGCCCTGCACGAGCGGATAAAGGAATTCATGGATCGCGATCGGCTGACCGCCCTTGTAGCGCTTGGCGAAATCGTCGCGCTCGAGCATGCGCGCAACGGTGTGCCTGGCCGCGAGCTTGATCATGCCGGCTGCGTCCATCTTGCCGAACCATTCGGAATTGAAGCGTACCTCGGTTTTTTCGCGATCAAGCACCTTGAACACCTGATCGGCGTAGGTCTTGGCGTTGGCTTCGATGTCCTCGCGGCTCAGCGGCTTGCGCGTGGCGTTCTTGCCGGTCGGATCGCCGATCATGCCGGTGAAGTCGCCGATCAGGAAGATGACCTGATGGCCAAGATCCTGGAACTGGCGCATCTTGTTCAGCAACACCGTGTGGCCGAGATGCAGGTCAGGCGCGGTCGGGTCGAATCCGGCCTTGATCCTTAGCGGGCGGCCGAGCTTGAGTCGGGATTCCAGATCCTCGCGCTTGATGATTTCCTCGGCACCGCGGCCGATCAGGTCCAGGGCCGCCTGCAGTTCTGCTGACATCGTCGTTTCCACCCGCTTTACGCGAAAAGTATGCTTGTACAAACCGCCCGATCCGTTCAGTTTTCGTCAGATCGGAGTTAAAAAAACATTATTCGAAAAACCGGTCAGAACTCATTGAAAAACAAAGGATTGACGCACGGTTTTCGACTGGATATGGTACGGCCTGTTTTGTCGGAAGCCGACCGTGAACCTGAACAGAAACCACTCCGGCGCGGAGCGCGCACCGCAATCCTGCGCCACGCGAATCGCACCGCACGACGGCGATACCCGCACGTCCACTCCAACAGCAAGGTGGACTTTTATGCAGAATCTCGCGAAGGCGCCGCTGTCGTGGCGGCGGCGTCATGTCGTCCTTGCCGGCGCCATTGTCGCGGTACTCGTCGCCGCCGGCACGACGATCCCGACCTGGGCACTGGCGATGCGCGACTCGGGCCACGTGCCGCGCACGACGCTGGACCTGCCACTGCCGACATTATCGCCGGAAGATGCGGCCTTGTCTGCGGCGATCGACGCGACGAACAACAATCCGCTGACCGACGACAGCGCCTGGCTGGTGGTCAAGGTCAAGTCCGGACAGACGCTGGCCGACATCTTCCAGCAGCAGGGACTCAATGCCACCGATCTCGCGCGCCTGCTCGACGACCCCGACAACACGCGCTGCCTGCGCAGCATCCATCCGGGCGATGAATTCGCATTTCAACGCAACGACGACGGCTCGTTGCGTGCCGTCCGCTTCGACCGCGACGATCGCACACGCGTGATCGCAAGCTTCGGCGCCGCCGGCATCAAGCAAACCGAACTCGACCGCAACATCGAGCGCCGCACCCACGTCGCCCGCGGCACCATCGATTCCTCGCTGTTCGGCGCGGGTGAGGCCGCCGGCATGAGCGATGCGATGGTGCTGCAACTCGCCAACGCGTTCGGCTACGACATCGACTTCGCTCAGGATCTGCGCCAGGGCGACAGCTTCACCGTACTCTACGACGACGTCTACCGCGAGGGTGAGCGCCTGCGCGACGGCGACATCATCGCCGCGACCTTCGTCAACAAGGGCAAGCGCTACTCCGCGTTCCGTTTCACCAACAGCGCGGGTGAGACGAGCTACTACAGCGGCGAGGGCCGGCCGCTGAAGAAGTCCTTCCTGCGCACACCGCTCGACTTTTCGCGCATCACCTCGTATTTCTCAGTCGCGCGCATGCACCCGATCCTCGGCACGATGCGCGCACACAAGGGCGTCGACTACGCCGCACCGCAGGGCACGCCGATCCGCGCCGCCGGCGACGGCAAGATCGCGTTTCGCGGCTGGCAGCCGGGTTACGGCAACGTCGTCATCGTCCAGCACAATCCGCACACGACCACGCTGTACGGCCACATGTCGCGCCTCGGCGGCTATCAGGTCGGCCAGCACGTCGCACAGGGCGCGACGATCGGCTACGTCGGCATGACCGGCCTCGCCACCGGCCCGCACCTGCACTACGAATTCCGCGTCGACGGCCAGCACCGCAACCCGCTGACAGTGACGACACTGCCGCCCGAGCCGCTGCCCGGTGTCGAACTCGCGCGTTTCCGCAGCCAGACCCAGCCGATGCTCGCGCGTCTCAATCGGCTCGAAGCCACGCAACTCGCTTCGGCGAAGTAAGGCCGCTCCAGACGTTGAACTGTGAAGGCACAAGAAATCGGGTTTCTGACCGGCAGGACGGAATTCTTCTTGAGGTCTTCAAGCGCCTTCTGCGTGGTTTCCTCAGAGCGCCGGGTTTTTGATCTGAGATTCTTCCTATGGCGGCGCTGTATCTCGGCCTGATTTCCGGTACCAGCGCCGACGGCATCGACGTCGCGCTGGCTACGTTCGTGCGCAGACCCGGGCTGCGCGCCCACCTGACCCATCCGTATCCGGACAATCTGCGCCGACGCATCCTCGCGCTCGCGCAGGGCGATGGACGCATCGCGCTCGACGAATTCGGTGCGCTCGACGTCGAAATCGCGCGCGCATTTGCGGCAGCCGCAAACACACTGCTCAAGCGCGAAGGCGTCGATGCGAAGCAGGTCCGCGCGCTCGGTTCGCACGGCCAGACCGTGCGTCATCACCCGCTCGGCCCCGCGCCGTACACGATGCAGCTCGGCGATCCGAACCTCATCGCCGAGCTGACCGGCATCACCACCGTCGCCGATTTCCGCCGTCGCGATCTCGCCGCGGGCGGCCACGGTGCGCCGCTGGCACCGGCATTCCATGCGGCCATGCTGGCGAAGGACAAACGGACTCGCGTGGTGCTCAACCTCGGCGGCATCGCCAATATCACGATCCTGCCCGGCAACGCGAAGCAGCCGTTGCGCGGCTTCGACACCGGCCCGGCGAGCTGCCTGCTCGACGCCTGGATCGCCAAACATCTCGATCAGCCCTACGACAAGGACGGCGCCTTCGCCGCCTCGGGCCGCATCGACGAAACGCTGCTCAAGCGCCTGTTGTCGGAGCCGTATTTTGCTCTGGCGGCGCCGAAAAGCACGGGCCGCGAGGTGTTTCATCTGACCTGGCTTGCCGAACACCTGCGTGGCCTCGCGATCGCGCCGAAGAACGTGCAGGCGACACTGGTCGCGCTGTCGGCGATGACGATCGCCGACGCGATCCGCACGCAGGCGCGCGACGCGCGCGAGGTCTGGGTTTGCGGCGGCGGCGTACACAATCCGGTGTTGGTGGCCGCGATCGCGGAAGCGCTCGCGCCGATTCAGGTCGCGAACATCGCCGATCTCGGCATCGATCCCGATTTCGTCGAGGCGATGACTTTCGCCTGGCTCGCGCGCGAACGGCTCAATGGCCACGCCGCGCCGAACGTGCACACGGTCACCGGCTCACGCGGGCCGCGCATCCTCGGCGGCGTCTATCCGGCGTGATCGCCGCAGCAGCCAGAGCACCAGCAACATCGCGGGAATGCCGGTCACGGCGGTGTAGATGAAGAACGGCGGATAGCCGAACTTGTCGACGATGACGCCCCATTGGCTGGCCAACGTTTTCGCCGGCAGGCTCCACAGCGTGCCGAACAGCGCGTATTGCGTGGCCGTATAGGCGACGTTCGTCAGCGACGACATGAATGCGATAAACGCCGTGCCGGCGATACCGTTGGCGATATTGTCGAGGCTGACCATCGCGATCAGCCAGATGCGATCGGGTTCCGGCGCATTCATGGGATCGACGGCATGCTGAGCGATGAACGGCGCAAGCCGATCGGCAGAGTAGGCGTAGAGCAGATTCGCGAGCGACAACAGCACGACGCCGAGCAGCAAAGTGGACGGAATGCCGATGCGCTTGACCAGGTAACCCGCGAGCACGGCGCCGCCCAGGGTCAACGCAACACCGTAGCCTTTCGAGATCAGCGCGATGCTGTCGAGCGTGTAGCCGGCGTCTACGTAAAACGGAATCGCGGCGACGCCCATCGTCGTGTAGTTGAGCCGGTAGGTCACGATCAACAGCAGTAGCGGCACCGCGACTTTCCAGCCGTTGCGCGCGAAGAAATCGACGATCGGACTGACGATGGCGCCGAGCAACCAGGCGACCACGCTGCGCAGCGCAGCCGGCCAATGCGCTGAACGTTCGAGGAACGCGACCGCTCGCGTTTCCTGCACGACCGTCGCGCGCGATATCGCCGCACCGGTTTCGCGCAAGAACAGGATCGTCAACGGCCCCACTGCGAAGCACAGCGCCATAGTCAGATAAGCCGACGTCCATCCGCCCTTCGCCGCCGCGTACAGCGCACCCGCACCGCCGGTGATCAGTGCGCATTGGTAGCCAACTTGATATGCCGCCGCCAGCGCACCTTGCCACTGCGGCTCGGCCGATTCGATGCGATAGGCATCGAGCGCGATGTCCTGCGTCGCCGAGGCGAATGCGGTGATCACCGCAAACCACGCAATGTGCTCGGCGTGAACTACCGGATCGGTCAACGCCATCGCGACAATGCCGAACAGGATCGCGAACTGCGCAAGCAGCATCCAACTACGCCTGCGGCCGATCCTGCTCAAGAACGGCAGCGCAAAGCGATCGACGACCGGGGACCAAAGGAATTTCAGCGAATAGGCTAGACCGACCAGACTGAAGTAGCCGATCGTCGTGCGATCGATCCCGCTTTGGCGCAGGCGTGCCGACAGCGTCGTCAGTACCAGCGGAAACGGCAAGCCGGCGGCAAAGCCGAGCAGCAGCATCGCGCGCACGTCGGTGCGCGCATAGTCGCCGAGTGCCGAGCGCCAGCGCTGCAGCGAAAGACTCACGCGTACTCGACCAGCATCGGCGCGTGGTCGGAGAAACGCGGCGCGGGCGTGATCTCGCAACGCTTCACTTTCTTGCCCATGCCCGGCGTGACGATCTGGTAGTCGATGCGCCAGCCGACATTGTTCGCGCGCGCGCCGCCGCGCGCCGACCACCAGGTGTATTCGACCGTGTCGGGCTTGGCCACGCGGAAGGCATCGTTCCAGCCGATCTTCGGCGGCTTGGTCAGGCCGTCGCCGTGCGTGTCGGCGATCAGGCCGTTGAGCCAGGCGCGCTCGGTCGGCAAGCAACCGGAATTCTTCTGGTTCGAGGTCCAGTTCTTGATGTCGTCCTTCGCGCGCACGATGTTCCAGTCGCCACAGAGCACGTAGTCGCGGCCGGATTTCAGCCATTCGGCAAAGATCGGCGTGAGCCAGTTCATGACCTTGAACTTGAAGTCCTGCCGCTCCTCGCCCGAGGTGCCGGACGGGATGTAGAACGAGACCACGCTGAGCTTGCCGAAACGCGCTTCGATGTAGCGGCCTTCCTCGTCGAACTCGCGCCAGCCGAGCGCGGTGCGCACCTCGTCCGGCTCGCGTTTAGCGTAGATCGCGACGCCGCTGTAGCCCTTCTTCGTCGTCGCGTCGCGATAGAAGCAGTGGTGGCCGTCGGGGCGGAACATCGGATCGGCGAGCTGATCCTCCTGCGCCTTGGTCTCCTGCAGGCAGACCACGTCGGCATCCTGCTGCTTCAGCCAGTCGAAGAAGCCCTTGTTCGCGGCAGAACGGATGCCGTTGGCGTTGAAGGTGAGGATTTTCACGGGTTCGGGGCTCGGGGCTCGGGGCTCGTAGATTACCGGATTGCGTGCGGCCCTTTCGACGCAGTGCATGAATCTTTGCCAGTGCAGTCTTCGATGCGACGGAGCACTTTCGCTATCATCGAGTCCCGAGCCCCGAGTTTCGAATCCCGATGCTTCCCCATCAGCAATCCTTCCTCGACCTCGCCCTCGCCAAGAACGCGCTGCGCTTCGGCGAATTCACACTGAAGTCAGGCCGTGTCAGCCCTTACTTCTTCAACGCCGGCATGATCGACTCGGGTGCGGCGCTGTCTACGCTCGGGCATGCGTACGCGCAGACGGCGCTGGCTTCGGGCATCCAGTTCGACATGCTGTTCGGGCCGGCCTACAAGGGCATTCCGCTCGCGACCGCGACCGCGATCGCGCTGGCCGACGCCACCCAGCACGACGTTCCGGTGGCGTTCAACCGCAAGGAGGCGAAGACCCACGGCGAGGGCGGTGTGGTGATCGGCGCGCCGCTCAAAGGTCGCGTGCTGGTCGTCGATGACGTGATCACGGCAGGCACGGCGATCCGCGAATCGCTCGCGTTGATCGCCGCGCAAGGAGCGACCGCAGCGGGTATCCTGATTGCGCTCGACCGCCAGGAGCGCGGTCGAGGTGCGCTGTCCGCGGTGCAGGAAGTCGAGCGCGAGTTCGGCGTGCCGGTGATCGCCATCGCGCGCCTCGCCGAACTGTTCGCGCTGATCGACACCCACGCCGAACTCGACATGTATCGGGAACGCATGGAAGCATACCGGCGCGCCCATGCCACCGCTGAATGATGCGGTGACGCGCACTTTTTGCGAGTGCTCGATCGTTTATGCTTTACGAAACCTGAGGATATTTCATGCGCTTCAGCACTTCCCTCGCATTGACGCTGGCCCTCGCGACCGTTGCCACGCAATATGTCCGCGCCGACGACAAGGGCCTGCACAACCGCTATCGCTGGACCGACGCGCACGGCATCGTCCAATACAGCGACGTGCCGACCGCTGAAGCGCTGCAAGCCGGCTACGACGTGATCGACGCGCGCGGCAGCGTGGTCAAGCATGTCGACCGGGTCAAGAACGCAGACGAGAGGAAAGCCGATGCCGCGGCAGCCGATGCATCCGCGCGTGAAAAGCAACGCATTGAGGAAGCCGCGCAAGCCGACCGCCAATTGTTGCAAGCCTACCCCTCGGAACAGGCATTGATCGCCGCGCAGAAAGGACGCGTAGTGGCGATCGATCTGGATCTCGCCAACGTCAAGATCAGTGAGGCCAACCAGGAAAAAAGTCTGACCGAGCAGCTCACCTACGCCTCCACGTTCGAACGCGACGGCAAACCCGTGCCGGCTGCGGTCAAGCAGCAGATCGAGGCGCTGAGCAGAAACGTGGCGGCACAGAGGAAATACACCGCGGACAAACTCGCGGAGCGCGCGCTATCGGAACAGAAGGCGCAAGCCGAACTCGCCCACTACCGCGAGTTGCGCGCGGCACAACAGAAAGCCGGCTCGCCATAGCCGACGAACCTCGCATCCTGATTTCCGGCCCCTCGATGTCCGGGCGCAACGAATCGAACCACGGCAAATCGAAGCGCGCCGGCTAGAACGGCAGCTTCAATTTCGAATTGACCGCGAGCAGCTGGGCACGGAACAGATTCTGCACGCGTTTGAGCACGTCCATGCTTTCGGCATCGAAACGCAGCACCAGCACAGGCGTCGTGTTCGAGGCGCGCACGAGGCCCCAACCATCCGGCCAGTCGGCACGCAGGCCGTCGAGCGTGTTGATCGCGGCGCCTTCGAATTTTGCTTCCTGCTTGAAGCGTTCGATGAACTTGTAGTGCTCGCCTTCGGCCAGCTCGATCTTGAGCTCGGGCGTTGAAACGCTGTTCGGCAGCGATTCGAACACCGCCTGTGGCAAGCGCTGCCGTGCATCGCCGGAGAGGATCTCGAGCAGGCGCGCGCCGGCATACAAGCCGTCATCGAACCCGTACCAACGTTCCTTGAAAAAGAAATGGCCGCTCATCTCTCCGGCCAGCGCCGCGCCGGTTTCGCGCATCTTGCCCTTGATCAGGGAATGTCCGGTGCGCCACATCAGCGGCGCGCCGCCGGCCGCTTCGATCACCGGCGCGAGTTTGCCGGTGCATTTCACGTCATAGATGATCGTCGCGCCCGGATTGCGCGAGAGCACGTCCTGGGCGAACAGCATCAGGGTACGGTCGGGGAATATCACTTCACCCGACGGGATCACCACGCCGAGACGATCGCCGTCGCCATCGAACGCGATGCCTAGATCGGCCTTGACCTGCTTGACCGTGAGGATGAGGTCTTCGAGGTTGTGCAAATCGGACGGATCGGGGTGGTGGTTCGGGAAATTGCCGTCGACTTCGCAGAACAGCGGAATGACATCGGCGCCAAGGCGTTCGAACAGCTGCGGCGCAATCGCCCCCGGAATGCCGTTGCCGCAATCGATGACGACCTTGACCGGGCGATGCACGCGCACATCGCCGGCGATACGCTCGATGTAGTCGGCACTCAGATCGCGCTTCTCGAGCAACCCGGTACCGCTGACAAAGTCCCTGTCGACGATGCGCTGGCAGAGCTTCTGGATCGCGTCCTCGGCCAACGTCTCGCCGCCGAGCACGATCTTGAAGCCGTTGTAGTCGGGCGGATTGTGACTGCCGGTGACCATCACGCCGGAACCGAGATTCAGATGATGGGTGGCGAAATACAGCACCGGCGTTGGCGCAGCCCCAATATCGGTCACGTTCACGCCGGTCGCGCGAAGACCCTCGATCAGGGCGGCAGCCAGGCTTGGCCCGGACAAGCGCCCATCGCGGCCGACCGCGATCGTGCTCAGGCCCCGGCTCGCCATCTCGCTGCCGATCGCACGACCGATCAGGCGCGCAACGTCGACATTCAGGGTCTTGCCGAGCACGCCGCGGATATCGTACGCACGGAAGATGCTGCGACTGACGTGGATATCCTGATCCTCCACGGGAGCAGGTTTTGGAGGCGCCGCACGGGCTGGAGACATCGGAACGGATTCCTCGGCGGCTTCTTCGGTCGTGGTCGGACCTGGTTCTTGTTTGCGCGGCCGCAACGCCTCGAATGCCGCGCGCCAGCCGACCAGGCGGGCGTGGAACATTATCCCGCCTGCGGCCCATGCCAGCAAAGCAAGCATGCCGAGCAAAAGCAAGCTGTGCGGCATGAAGATCAACGACGAAGGCTGTGTGATATCGACACGAAACAAGCTGTTCGCTACCGGTTTGCCGACATTGTCGGACATGTTTCCACCGGTGGTGCCTATCGTTGCCAGCAGCAGACCGTTGCCGCCATCACCCTGACGCAGTTCGAATCCCGCGTTGCCAGGCTTGCGGAATGCCGCCAGCAATGGCTCCAGCGGCAATGCGACCCAGGCATAGGCAAGCAATTGTCCGCCGCGGGTCACCGGCAGTGCGAACGCCAACAGGCGCCTGCCGCCCTCGCCAGCCACCGATTGCGCGGGAACCGGCTGTCGTGTGCGGCTGGCCTGCACGAGCATGGCCGAGCGCGCATACCCCGTCTTGGCGAAGTCCGACACCAGTACGTCGGAGATGTCGGCACGGTAGAAATCGATGGTGACGAGTTCGGACACGGCTTGTTTCATTGCCTGCACGGCCGCGTCGCGTCCGCTCTCCCAGGACTCGGCCAGAGGCGCCGAGACCGCATCGCTCGCCAGCGCCTGCTGCAGCCGCGATCGCGTGTCGGTCAGCAACTGGCCAAGCACCCGGATTTCGTCATCGCGCGCCGCCTCGACCCGCGCCCTGTCATCCTGCTCTCCATGGACAAGCCAGGCTTGCCAGACGAAGAAAATGCCGAGGATCCACAGCAACAGCGCGCCGACCAGCATGATGTAACGGCCCATGCCGGCACTTTCCACGTTGTCGTGTCGTTCGCGCTTCGCATGCGCAACCGAAGCGCTCGCCGCAGACGCGGCCCCCGCGCCTTCGAGTTCGGCATCGGGCAACTCATCAGGTTTCTTTCTCGCAAGCCAACTCGCCACGATCGATTCCCCCTGTGTCGTTCCGGGGCGACAGCTGTGCGCTACACGCTGCCGGAGTGACCGAATCCGCCGGCGCCGCGGGCGCTGGCATCGAACTCGTCGACCACACGAAATCGCGCATGCGCGACCGGCAAAAAGACCAGCTGCGCGATGCGTTCCCCCGGTACGATGGTATAGCCAGCCGCAGCGCGATTCCAGCACGAAATCATCAGCGGCCCCTGGTAATCCGCATCGATCAAGCCGACCAGATTGCCGAGCACGAGACCGTGTTTGTGACCCAATCCCGATCTCGGCAGGATGACTGCGCAGTAGTTCACATCTTCGATATGGATCGCGATGCCGGTCGGGATCAGCACGCTCGCGCCGGGCTCGAGCGTGAGCGGCGCGTCGAGCGCCGCGCGCAGGTCCATGCCCGCCGAACCCGGCGTCGCCCGCGCGGGCAGCGGGATGTCGCTGCCCAGGCGCGGATCGAGAATCTTCAGCTCGACGTCGATCATCGTGACTTGCGCTTCGCCGCGACGACCGCGACCTTTTTCGGCACCTCCTTGCGCGCCGCGAAGCGCTCGGCGATGCGCGCGACGAGCTGGCGCGCGAGCGCGAGCTTGTCGGCGCGCGCGAGGCGCTCGCTGCCGTCACGCGAGATCAGCAGGATCTCGTTCTGGCAGGCGTCGAACCCCTCGCCTTCGCCGACCTTGTTCGCCGCAATCAGGTCGAGCTTCTTGCGTTCGAGCTTGGCGCGCGCGTAACCCTCGATGTTCTGCGTCTCGGCGGCGAAACCGACGACGTAGGGCCGCGACTTGAGCGCGGCGACAGCGGCGAGGATGTCGGGATTCTCGTTCAGGCTCAGGGTCAACGCGCCGCCAGTCTTCTTCAGTTTGTGCGCGGCGATTTCGTGTGGACGAAAATCGCCGACCGCGGCGGCGCCGATGTAGATATCGCTGTGCGGCGCGCGCGCAAGCACCGCCTCGCGCATGTCGCGCGCGCTGCGCACGTCGACACGGGCGACGCCTGCGGGCGTCGGCAGGTGTACGGGGCCGGCAACGAGTTCGACGCGCGCACCCTGCTCCATCGCCGCCTGGGCGACGGCAAAACCCATACGCCCCGAGCTGCGGTTGCCGATGAAACGCACTGGATCGATGTCCTCGTAGGTCGGTCCCGCACTGACCAGCACACGCCTGCCCGCCAGCACCGCCGGACCATGCAGCGCGCCGAGTTCGGCGATGATCTCGTGCGGCTCGAGCAAGCGGCCGAGACCCGACTCCGGCTCGGCCATGCGTCCTTCACCGGGGCCGAAAAACACCGCGCCGCGCGCGCGCAGCGTGGCAACATTGGCTTGGGTGGCGGCATGCGCCCACATGCGCAGGTTCATCGCAGGCGCGATCGCGAGCGGCGCGTCGCTGGCGAGACACAGGGTGGTGAGCAGATCGTCGGCGAAACCCTGCGCGAGCCGCGCGATCAGGTCGGCGCTGGCCGGCGCGACGACGATGCGCTGCGCCCAATGCGCGAGTTCGAGATGCCCCATCGCGGCTTCGGCGGCCTCGTCCCACAAACCCGAGCGCACCGGCTGGCCCGACAGAGCCTGGAAAGTCAGCGCGCTGACGAAGCGCGCCGCGTTCTCGGTCAGCACGACGCGAACCTCGGCACCGACGTCGCGCAGACGGCGCACCAGCTCGCAGGCCTTGTAAGCCGCGATGCCGCCCGAAACGCCGAGCAACACACGCAAACCGGCAAGTCCGTTTCGAGCCTCGATCTGAGCCATGGGTACCTCGAAAAACCGTAGCGGCGAAGAGAATTTGCGTATCGTCGGAACGCAGGAACCGGAGTGTACATAGAAGTACATGAGGACTACTCGCCGCATCCGCGGCTCGCCGTTCGGGTCATTCGCTTCGCGAATGTCCGCTTCGGCATCCTGCCTTCGCAGTCCGAGCGCCCGCCGGGGCGCAACATCGAGCAGCAGGCTTTTCGAGACGCCCCGTGTAGGAAATCCAACGACAACGACATGCGTTGCTAGCTTACCGGAATTTGCGCCTGTCCCGGCTGCGTCCGCACGGCATACCGACGGAAACTTTCGCCATGACGATCCTCGACTGGCCCAGCGCGGAACGCCCGCGCGAGAAATTGCTGGCGCGCGGCCCGGGTGCGCTGTCGGATGCGGAACTGCTCGCGATCTTCCTCGGCAGCGGGCGCCGCGGCCAGACCGCGGTCGACCTCGGGCGCGAATTGCTCGGCCGCGACGGCGGATTGAAGACGCTGCTCGAACTCGAACCCGCAGCGCTGGCCGGGCTGCCCGGGCTCGGCGCAGCCAAGGCCTGCCGACTGTGCGCCGCGCTCGAACTCGGCCGGCGCTACCTTGCCGCCGACCTCGAACGCGCCGATGCGCTGACCAATCCGCGCGCCTGCGCAGAGTTCGTGCGCGCCAGACTGGCGGGTTACCCGTACGAGGTGTTCGCCTGCCTCTATCTCGACAACCGTCACCGCATGATCGCGTTCGAAGAATTGTTCCGCGGCTCGATCAACGGCGCCAGCGTGCATCTGCGCGAAGTCGTGCGCCGCTGCCTGGCGCACAACGCGGCGGCGGCGATCTTCGCCCACAATCATCCGTCGGGCGTCGCCGAACCGAGCCAGGCCGATCGCGACGTCACCGCCGAACTGCAACGCGCCCTGCACCTGGTCGACGTGCGCGTGCTCGATCATCTGGTCGTCGGCGCCGGCCGCGCCGCATCGCTCGCTCAGATGGGTTGGCTGTAGCCGCGCAGGACTGGCGCAAGCGAAAACGGCGGTGCAACGGTCCTTGTGTACCGGCCGTTTTCTGATCGTCCCGAAAGGACGCGAACAGGTGACAGCTCAGGCGTCGGTACGTCCGTGTCGGCCATCCCTGCGGCCTGCCCGCGACGTGCGCATCCCGCACGCCACGCCACTCCCTGTGCCCTGTTGCGACGCCTGAGGCGACCAAGGCTACTTCCGGGTTGTTGCCAAATTCTTACGTCGGGACAAGCGTTTAGCCCGTGGATTTATACACAATGCAACATTCGCCGCATTTGCGACGTTTTACACTTGGATTACGATTGGAATGCAGGAATTATTCTTTTGATAATCATGTAGTTACATGAAAATCCGTGTTCCCCGGGCGGCGCCGTGGCGGCTTAGCCGATTTCGCCGGTTCGCGCAAGCCGCCGGCCTATGCACAAAGTTATCCACAGGCGCTGGCGTCGATATGCGGGTTCGACCACCGCTGCAGCCAAGCCATACCCGCCAGGACCGTGCGCTGCCGCCTGGTTCGTTCCCGGCGTTGAAATCGCAAGGAAAAGTTGCGTCTGAAAATTCCGCGGCAGATTCCTTTTCGCAGCACCCGCGCCCACACTGCCGCACATGATCCCGTTGCTCCGCAGCAAACTGTTCCTGCCCGGCTCACGGCCGGAGCTTTTCGTCAAGGGTACGGCCAGCGCCGCCGATGCGCTTTCGTTCGACCTCGAGGACGCCGTGGCGGACGACGCCAAGGCGGCCGCACGCCGCCACGTCGCCGAATTCGTCCGGTCGGGCGCGGCACGCGAGGCGGGCAAGCTCGTCGTCGTGCGCGTCAACGCCCTCGGCACACCGCATTTCGTCGACGATATCAAGGCACTCGCCATGGCTGGCGCGGACTTGATCAATCTGCCCAAGTGCGAATCCGCCGAAGAGGTGCGCGCGGCCGCGGCCGCGATTGCGCACATGGAACCACCCGGCACGACGCTGCGCGCCGGGCTGCTGATCAATATCGAAAGCAGCAAGGGCCTGCGCCTTGCCGCGCAGATCGCCGCTGCGCACGCGCGCGTGCGCGGGCTGCAACTCGGCCTGGGCGACCTGTTCGAGCCGCTCGGCATCGAGCGCCGTGATCCAGCCAACATCCACGCGGCGATGTTCGCATTGCGCCTCGCCGCAGGCGAAGCCGGCATCTGGTGCCTCGACGGTGCCTTCGCCGACATCGGCGACGAGGCCGGCTATCTCGCCGAGGCGCGCATGGCGCGCAACCTGGGCTTCGTCGGCAAAACCTGCATCCACCCCAGCCAGGTGGCGCTGGCAAACACGGTATTTGCGCTCGGCGCGGACGAAGTCGAACTCGCACGGCACATCGTCGCGGCCGCGCGCGAGGCGGCCGCGTTGGGGCGTGGCGCTTTCCTCGTCGACGGGCGCATGATCGATCCGCCGTTCCTGCGCCGTGCCGAGGCGATCCTTGCCGCCGCCGAAGGGCGCTGAAGCACCGCTCGCGCGAAAAACCAGATTTGGGGGTTGTAGTGAGTCCGATGTTTCGTTTGAGCCTTGCGGGTGCGCGAAAGCTCGCTGCGTGCGTTCTGCCGCTGGGAATCGCCGCCGCCGCGCAAGCGGAAAACCTGACCACGGTGAAAATCGGCACGCTGCCCGTGTTGAGCGATGCCGGCGCGCTGGTCGGCCTCGCCGCGATCGACGCGCGACCGCTCGCGCTGACGGAACGTGGCGCGTTCGTACTCGCCGCGGACCGCCGGGCGTGGCAACGCATCGCCCCGCCCACAGGCGGCAGCGTGCACGCATTGGCCAGCGACGGCGTGCGCACGTTCGCGCTGGCCGGGCCGGCCGGCTCCGACTCGGTCGACCGCGCGATGCAATGGTCGCTGGTCGACGGCGCGCTGGCAGCGCGCGAATTGCCGGCCTTGCCGGTCACGCTGACCCGGGTACGGGCAGCGCTCGAGGGTGACGCACTCGTCGTCGGTGGACTCGACGCGGGCGGCCGCAATACCGTGCTGCAACTCGCCGCAGTCGTCAACGACCCGCGCTGGAAGACGCTGTCCGCGCGTCCCGGCGGTGTAGCGGATTCGATCGTCGCGCAAGATTCGGCGGTGTTCGTCAGCGTACCGACGGCTGGCGCCGCAGGAGATCAGCTCTGGCGCTGGTCGGCGGACAAAGGCTGGCAGGACGTGGCGATCGCGCCCGGCACGATCGTGCCTGGTTCGTCGCGCGCGATCGGCCAAGCCACGGCGCTCTACCTCGTGCGCACGGCCCACGGCACGACGAATCTGGTCAGTTATCACACGATCACGGGCGCCTGGGCCACGCTTGCCGATCTCGGCACGGCCGAAGCGGGCGCGATCACGGCATGGAACGACGGTTTGCTCTGGGCGCAGGCGGGCAGCAGCATCAGCTTCGGCTACGCGGAAATCGAAGCGGGCAAGTTGTTGCTGAAGTGGCTGGACTGGATCGTCATCGTCGTCTACCTCGCCGCGATGATCGGCATCGGCATGTATTTCTACCTGCGCGACAAGCATAAATCGACCTCGGAATTCTTCGTCGGCGGCCGCAGCATCCCGTTCTGGGCTGCGGGCGTGAGTCTGTACGCGGCAAACACGAGTTCGATCAGCTTCATCGCAATTCCCGCAAAAGCGTTCGAGACGAACTGGACCTACATGACGAACAACCTGATCGCCGTGGTCGGCCTGGTCTTCGTCGCAATCGTCATCGTGCCGCTGCTGCGCCGGCTCGACCTGATGAGCGTGTTTTCGTACCTGGAGACGCGCTTCCACCCGGCGATCCGCATGCTCGCCAGCGCACTGTGCATCGCGATGCAGCTCGGCAGTCGCATGAGCGTGATCCTGTATCTGCCCGCACTCGCGATCGCGACGATCACCGGCATCGACGTGACCTGGAGCATCCTGCTCATGGGCGGCTTCACCATCATCTATACCGCGCTCGGCGGCATGCGTGCGGTGATCTGGACCGACTTCGTCCAGGTGATCGTGAAGATGGGCGGTGCGATTTTCGCGATCGCCTTCATCGTCTGGCAGCTCAAGGGCGGCTTCGGCGAGTTCGTCGCCACAGCGCTCGCCGAGCACAAGACGAAACTTTTCGACTTCAGCTTCGATTTGACCAAGGCGACGGTGTGGGGCTTCATCTTTCTCGTCGTGTTCGACGTGGTGCTGACCTTCCCCAAGGACCAGGTGCTGATGCAACGCGTGCTCTCGACCAAGTCCGACAAGGAGGCCGGCCGTTCGATCTGGGCCTTCGCCGCAATCATGATCCCGGGCGGCTTCGTCTTCTACACGATCGGCACGGCGCTGTTCGTGTTCTACAAGACCCATCCCGAGCGCATGAATCCGCTGCTGCCGATCGACGCGACGTTTCCGCTGTTCATCGCCGCGGAATTGCCGAGCGGGGTGACCGGCCTGATCATCGCCGGCATCTTCGCCGCGGCGATGGCGACGCTTTCCGGCATCATGAACTCGGTGGCGACGCTGGCCTCGGTGGATTTCTACGAGAAGATCGCATCGCGACCCGACCCGCGCAAGAGCGTGCGCTTCGCCGAAATCATGACCGTCGCCGCCGGCCTGGTCGGCATCGCCATCGCCCTGCTGCTATCGCGCTTTGACATCCATTCCCTGTTCGACGTCTCCATCGAACTCGCAGGGCTGCTCGGCGGCGGCTTTGCCGGCGCGTACACCCTGGGCATGTTCACGCGCCGGGCGAATTCACCCGGCGTCGCGATCGGCATCGCCTCGAGCATGGTGCTGACGCTGGCGATCTGGTCGCTGAAGATCGTGCATCCGTATTTCTATCTCGCGATCTCGATCATGCTGTGCATCGTCATCGGCTATCTCGCGAGCCTGCTGTTTCCGCCACCGACACGGTCGTTGGCGGGGTTGACGATTTATCGCGATGGCTGACGTTCGTCTCTCTGCTCGTCATTCCAGCGGTTTTAACAGCCGAAGGACTGGTCAAGCCGGAATCCAGCGTCTTCGTTTTTTTTATCTTGTCTTCAAGGAGCAACAGCTTCCACTCGTCCTGCGGAGGAGCGGGTTACTTTCTTTCCTTGCACAAAGAAAGTAACCAAAGAAATGCCCCCAGAGCATTGCGCCCTGCGCGCATCCTGCGCTTCGGGTGCGCGTCAGCGGCCGGGCTTCGCTGACTGCACCTCCGTGTGCAGGCAGCGAAGTCGGCGCGATCCCTCGCGCCGCCCCTGCGGGCACTTCCGACCGCTGCCGCCGCAATGCAACGGGGACCCGAAAGCCAGGACAGCGCGCTCCTGCGCGCAGAAGCAAAAGCAGAAAAGCGACCCGCGCGCTGGACGCGCGCGGAACAGCGAAGGGACGCGGTCAGAGGAAATCAAAAGCATTGGCTGGATTCTCGCCAAGAGCATGCGGAAATGACGAGCAGAGCGCAGCGCCGAACCGTTAGGATAGCGCGATGGACACCCAATTCCTTCGCACCTTCGTCAACGTCGTAGAGCGCGGCTCGATGGCCGCGGCGGCGCGCGTGCTCGACATCACGCCGGCGGCGGTCGCGCAGCAGATCCGCACGCTCGAGCGCGAGATCGGAGTGACCCTGATCGCGCGCGTCGGACGCACGGTCAGCGTGACCGAGGAGGGCGCACGCATTCTCGAGCGCGCCCGCGCGCTGCTGCGCGATGTTGCCGACCTGCGCAGCATCGCCAACGACAGCGCGGTGTCGGGCGAGCTGCGCCTCGGCGCCTGCCCGACCGCACTCGCCGGCATGCTGCCCGACATCCTCGCGCGCATGGTCGCGAAGTTCCCGCAGATCAACGTGTTCATCCGCCCGGGCTATTCGGCCGAGATGTACCGCGCGGTCGAGGCCGGCGAACTCGATGCCGCGCTCGTGCTGCAGGCTCCCTACGCGCTGCCGAAAACCTGCGACTGGCAGTTGCTGCGCGAAGAGCCGCTGGTGCTGATCGCGCCGAAAAAATACGCCGGCCGCGACCCGCACGAACTGCTCGCGAACGAGCCGCTGATCCGCTACGACCGCAATCAGTGGGGCGGTCGCCTCGCCGACGCCTACCTGCGCGAGAACGGCATCGTGCCGCACGAGCGCTTCGAGCTGAACGCGCTCAACGCGATCGCGGTCATGGTCGACCGCGGCCTCGGCGTGTCGATCGTGCCCGACTACGCGCAGCCGTGGCCGGAAGGCCTGCAACTCGTGCGCATGGCGCTGCCGCAGCCCAGCGAGCCACGCCGCATCGGCACGGTCTGGTCGCGCTCGACCGTGCGCATCCGTCTCGTCACCGTGTTGCTTGCCGAAGCGCGCGCGGCGATGACAACAAAAAGTAGAGTCTGAACATAGGCGCGGGCGATTCCTCTCCCGATCGCGAGCGCCTAGGCTCCCAGCGTCGAGTGCTGCATTCAGAGCGTCCGCAACGAGGCGCGCAGCGCGACGCCTGCCGAGGATGGCAGGCGCTGACGCCAGCGGAGCCGAGCCGTGCGGCTCCACCTTTGACACGACCGGGGAGAAAGCAATGACCAGACCCATTACCACCGCGCTCGGCTGCATCGTGCTTGCGGCAGCGGCTAGCGCGCACGCCGACGATCCCGCCGCGGTGAACGCGGCGCAGACAGACAACGCCACGCCGAGCGACAAGCCCAGGCAGGAACTCGAAACCGTCACCGTGACCACCGGTTCGCGCAGCGCCAAGGCGGTGGACAAGATTCCGGGCGCGATCATGGTCATCACCAAGGCCGAAGTCGACCGCACGCTGGCACTGACCGACGACGCCACTGCCGTGCTCGCACGCACCGTACCCGGCTACGCCGAATCCTCGCAGGCAATGAGCAACACCGGCGAGAACCTGCGCGGACGCATTCCGCTGCGCCTGTTCGACGGTATTCCGCAGGGCTCGCCGCTGCGCGAAGGTACGCGCAACGGCACGTTCACCGATATGGGCATCATCGACCGCGTCGAGGTGATCAACGGCCCCTCGGCCGCCGAGGGCATCGGCGCAGCCGGCGGCATCATCAACTACATCTCCAAGAGTGCACAGAAGGAAGGCGACCAGGTCGACCTGACCATGCGCTACTCGACCCAGTTCAAGGACGATTCCTCCGGCTACAAGGTCGGCGCGAACTGGGCGCACAAGAGCGGCGATTTCGACATGTACCTCGCCGGCTCCTACATCGACCGCGGCATCACCTGGGACGCGAACGGCCGGCGCATCGGCATGCATCAGTCCGGCTCGCTCGCCGACACGAGCTCGAACGACTTCTTCGCCAAGTTCGGCTACGACTTCGGCCAAGGCAACTCGCAGCGCCTGCAATTGACCCTGAGCAAGTTCAAGATCGACGGCAAGGACAACTACATCGAGCAGCTCGGCGACCGCAGCAAGGGCATCACCGACACCGCGGTGCCCGGCCACAATCCCGGCACCTACGCGCCGTTCAACGATTTCTGGCAGGCCCAGCTCAAGTACCTCAACAGCGACTTCTTCGGCGGCACGCTGGCGATGGACGCCTACCGCGCCAGCCAGGCGATGCGCTTCCTGCCCGAGGCCACGCCGGACAAGCAGGATCCGCTGATCGCTCCGCTCGGCACCCTGATCGACCAGTCGGAAATCAATTCGCAGAAGAAGGGCTTGCGCACCTCGTGGACGCGGCCGGATCTGTTCGGCGTCAGCGGTCTCGAGCTGCACACCGGCGTCGATTGGGTCGAGGACACGGCACAGCAGAAGCTGGCGATCACCAACCGCCTGTGGGTGCCGCCGATGGACTACACGAGCTGGGCGCCGTATCTGCAGCTGTCCTGGGATGTCGGGCCGGTGACCCTGGTCGGCGGCATCCGCCGCGAGGACGGCCAGCTCGAGGTCAACGACTACACCACGACGTATTACCGCAACCGCGTCGCGGTCAAGGGCGGCACGATCGACTACCAGAACAACCTGCCCAATGTCGGCGCGATCTGGCGTTTCGCCGAGGGCTGGTCCGCGTTCGCCTCGTGGAGCAAGGGCTTCACCCTGCCGAACGCGGGCATTCCGCTGCGCAACGTCAACAAGCCCGGCGTGTCGGTGTCGAAGATGAAGGATCTGCAGGCGATCATCGTGCGCAACGAGGAAGTCGGCTTCAACTGGCGTGGCGAGCGCGCCGGATTCTCGGCCTCGGCGTACAAGTCGACCTCGCAGCTCGGCGCCTCGCTGTCGGTCGATCCGACCACCGGCGACTACGTGATGAATCGCGCGCCGGTGGACATCAAGGGTTTCGAATTCTCCGGCGACTTCCGCTTCAACGACGAATGGAAATCGACGCTGCTGTTCTCGCGCGCGATGGGCTACACCGTGTTCACCGCGAACGGCCCGTTGACCAAGCACATGGGCGTGACCGACGTGATGCCGGCCAAGCTCGGCGCCTCGCTGACCTGGAATTTCTCCGAGTACGGCAACGCCACGCTCGGCGGCACCACGCTGCTGTCGCGCAACCTCAACCAGAACACCACCGCGTATGAACACATCGGCGGCTACACGCTGTGGGATCTCGAGGTCAACTACGACACGCGCAAATTCGGCAAGCTGACCCTGGGCGTGGAAAACCTGACCGACCGTTACTACATTCTCGCGTTCAACCAGGTCGACAGCTACCAGAATTTCTTCGCCGGTCGCGGCCGCGTGGTCTCGATCACCGACAAGTTCTCGTTCTGAGCGTTTTGTCCGCATGCGGCGCGACCCCTCCCGTCGCGCTGCACGGCGTCGCCGCCGCGGCCTCTCCAACCCGCGGCGGCGGTTTCTTTTTTTCTGCCATGACGGCGCATCCGGCATAGAATCGGCCAGCCATCCCGAAACCTCGCGCCCGCGACCGATCGCATGAACCACGCACCTTCCCGCAGCGGCGTCCTCGTCGCCGGTTCCGCCAACCTCGACTTCGTCGTGCGCGCTGCACACGTGCCCGCGCCGGGCGAGACCGTGCTCGGACGCGAATTCGCCACGTTCCCCGGTGGCAAGGGTGCGAACCAGGCCGTCGCCTGCGCGCGCGCCGGCGGCGCGGCCACAAGCATGCTGCTCGCGCTCGGCGAGGATCCCTACGCGCAACAGCTCGAAGCCTCGCTGCGCGGCGCCGGCGTCGAACTGCACATCGTGCGCACGCCGGGAGTCGCAACAGGCACGGCCTTCATCTGCCTCGCCGACGATGCCGAGAACGCGATCACCGTCGCGCCCGGCGCGAACAACAAGCTGCGCGCCGAACACCTGCCCGCACTGGCCGGCGTCAGCCATCTGCTGCTGCAGCTGGAAACGCCGATGGAAACCGTGATGGCTTATGCGGTCGCGGCGCATGCGGCCGGTGTGAGCGTCGTGCTGAATGCCGCGCCTGCGCGCGAACTGCCGACCGGGCTGCTCGACGCAGTGGCCGTGCTGATCGTCAACGAAGGTGAGCTGGCGACGATCACCGGCGTGCACGGCAACATCGCCGCGGCGCTGAAGCACCTTTGCGTACCTTGCGTGATAGTCACACTCGGTGCGCGCGGCGCGTGCGCACGCGCGCAAGGCAAATTCCACCTGCAAGCCGCGTATCGCGTCGATCCGGTCGATACGACCGGCGCGGGCGACACATTCTGCGGCGCGTTCACCGCGGCGCTGGGTGCCGGTCTGGACCTGCCGACCGCGCTTGCGCGCGCGAGCGCCGCGGGCGCGCTCGCGACCACACGCCTCGGCGCGCAGACGGGCGTGCCCGGCTACGACGAGATTGAAACCTTCATGCGCTCCCGGGCCGCAAGGACGAACAACGTCGCCGCGCAGCGCGAACTCGCCGCTTACTGCGGCTTGAAGGACTAAAAACCTTTGCCGAGGATTCCACGGACCAATGCGGACAAAGAAAAGCCGATTTTTCGCTCTATCCGTGCCATCCGCGCAATCCGTGGCAAGAATTTTTTTTGATCGATTCGCATGACCGCCGAAGACCAGCCACGCAAGACGCACTACCACTTCTCGCACGTCACCACGGGCCGCTACCTGCCGACGCCCGGCAAGGCGCCAGGCTGGCCGTTCGCCGAGATCGGCCACTGGACGATCGACGTCAACGCGAGCAGCGACGACTGGATCGCCTCCCTGCGCGAATGGCGGCGCGAACACCTGACCCGCATCGGCTACGACGACGCCAACTATCGCCGGCCCGAACTGCAATGGGCGCAGCACAACTTCGTCCATGCGCAGATGATGGTCGAGGACCGCTACTTCTACGATCCGGTTGCGCAAAAGTATACCGTCGACCGCTATCTCGACGACCTCGAAGCGCGCTACGGCGGCATCGACAGCGTGCTGATCTGGTACGTCTATCCGAACATCGGCGTCGACGACCGCAACCAGTTCGATCTCGCCCGTGATTTGCCGGGCGGGCTCGAAGGACTGCGCGGTGCGGTCGCCGACTTTCACCGCCGCGGCGTCAAGGTGTTCCTGCCGACGATGCCGTGGGACCACGGCACGCGCGAGGAGGGCGAAGCCGACTGGCTCGCCATTGCAAAGATCGTCGAGAAGGTCGGCGCCGACGGCCTCAACGGCGACACCTACAACGGCGTTCCGCGCGCGTTCTTCGACGCCTGCGACGCGCTCGGCTGCGCGGTCGTGTGCGAGCCGGAATCGACGATCAGCGCCGAGGAACAGCTGATCTGGAACGTGTCGAGCTGGGGCAAGAAAGCGCCCGCCGACGTCGTGCCGTCGGTGGCCAAGTTCAAATGGCTCGAGCCGCGCCACATGATCCACTACGAAAACCGCTGGGGCCGCGAGCGCACCAACGACCTGCAGTACCTGTTCTTCAACGGCATCGGCTGCAACGCCTGGGAGAACGTCTGGGGCATCTGGAACGGGTTCACCCCGCGCAACGCCGAAGCGCTGCGCCGCTGCGCGATGATCGAACGCCGTTTCGCCGCGCAGATGACCAGCGCCGACTGGCGGCCATACGCAAAGACCTTGCAGGCCGGCGTGTTTGCCAGCGAATTCCCGCGCGATGGCATCACCGTGTGGAACTTCGTCAACCGCAACGAGTACGCGGTCGACGGCGAGCAGATCGCACTGCCGCGGCGCGACGGCGCGCGCTATTTCGACCTCTGGCACGGGGTCGCGCTGACGCCGCGCATCGACGCCGGCCAAGCGGTGTTCGAGTTCGCGCTGGAAGCGCATGGCTTCGGCGCACTGCTCGCGCTCGAGGCGGATGTCGGGATCGACGGACTCGATGCGTTTCTCGCGCAGATGCGCGAACGCGCGCGGACGCCGCTGCAGTCGCTGTCGAGTGCGTGGCAGGCGCTGGCGCAGCGACTCGTCGCGATCGAACCGACGCAGCGCATCGCCGATGCGCCCGAAGGCATGCTGACGATTCCCGCCGGCGATTTCGACTTCGTCGTCCACGGCATCGAGATCGAAGGCCAGACCTGGGCCGGCCTCGACGTGCAGTATCCATGGGAATCGACGCCGCGGCGCAGCCATCGCCGGCGCCTGCGCATCGAGAGATTCCACATCGATCGCACGCCGGTGACCAACGCGCAGTTCAAGCGTTTCCTCGATGCGACAAAGTATACCCCGCGCGACGCGCACAACTTCCTGCGCGACTGGAGCAACCACGCGCCGCCGGCGGGCTGGGAGAACAAACCGGTCACCTGGGTTTCGCTCGAGGACGCGCGCGCCTACGCAGCCTGGGCCGGCAAGCGCCTGCCGCACGAATGGGAATGGCAGTACGCCGCGCAGGGTGGCGACGGCCGTTCGTATCCGTGGGGTTCGACGTGGAACAGCGAAGCGGTGCCTGCGACGAACCGCGCTCGCACGCTCGCGCCGCCCGCCGACGTCGCTGCGCATCCGCAGGGCGCCAGCCCGTTCGGCGTGCTCGATCTCGTCGGCAACGTCTGGCAGTGGACCGACGAATACACGGACGAACACACGCGTGCCGCGGTGCTGCGCGGCGGCAGCTCGTATCAGCCGCAGACTTCGCACTGGTATTTCCCGCAAGCGCACCGGCTCGATCAACACGGCAAGCTCCTGCTCATGGCGCCGTGCAAGGACCGTTCGGGACGGATCGGTTTCCGCTGCGTGCTCGACGCCGACTAGAGCCGTGGCGGATTTTCACGCCATCGACATGCGTGTGGGCGGCCTGCTCGGCGAAGCGCTGCGCGCGAATGCAGCGGGGCGACTGCGCCATTTCATCGTCGACGAGACGAGTCCGGCGATCGCGATCTTCGGCGCGGAACACCTCGCGCAGAATCGCGAAGGCGACTGGTACGGCGAACACGCAGGCAAGTGGTTGTACGCGGCGGCGAAGTGCGCAGCGCGCACGCGCGACGCGCAGTTGATCGCGCAGGTTCGCCGCGTCGCCGACTTTCTCGTTTCGCGTCAGCAGGTCGATGGCTATCTCGGCACCTATGCGCCCGAGCGGCGCTTCATGCTCAAGCGTCCGCCAAAGCCGAAGTCGTGGAACGGCGAACCGGTGCCGCGCACCTGGGACATCTGGATCCATGCGTATCTGATCCTCGGCCTCGTCGAGGTCAACAAACATTTTCCCGATGCGCGCTATCTCGAAGCGGCGCGGCGCATCGGCGATCTGTGCTGGCGCACGCTGAGTGACGGCGGCATCGACATCTGCGAACTCGGCAACCATCACGGCATGTCGGCGACCGTGCTGATGGACGCGGCGGCCGAGCTGTATTTCGCAACGGACGAACGGCGCTATCTCGATCTGGCCCTGCGGATCCTGAAACAGGCCGACGCGAATCCGGACTTGGCCCTGCTTGCGCGCGCGCTGGCGGGCGCGGATGCGAGCGAGATCGCGACGGGCAAGGCCTACCAGCTGATCTGGAACCTGGTCGGCCTGGCCAAGCTGCATCGCGCGACCGGCACGCCGGAGTATTTGCACGCGGTGGAGAGCCTCTGGACGAACATCCGCGAGCACCACCTGAGCCTCGGCGGCGGCCCCTGCGGCGGCGTCGCGCACCGTTCGCGCGAAGTGTTCAACGCGCCCGGCACGTTCTTCCCGCAGGCCTACGTCGAGACCTGCTCGACCCTGGCCTGGATCCAGCTCAACCGCGAATTGCTCACGATCACCGGTGCGGCGAAGTATGCGGAGGAGATCGAACGCAGCGCGTACAACGATCTGCTCGGCGCGTTCGCGGCGAACGGCGAGGACTGGTGCTACTACTCGTACGCAAACGGCAAGCGCGTGCACACGACGTACTGGCGTTGCTGCAAATCCTCGGGCGCGATGGCGCTGGAGGAATTGCCGGCGCTGATCTGTTCGACCCGAGCGCACGGCATCGACCTGAACCTCTACGCGCCGGGCACAGCGACATTGACGTTGCCGCAGGCCGGCGCGGTGACGGTCGAGCAGCAGACGCGCTATCCGTTCGACGGCCGCATCAACCTGCGATTGACGCTCGAGCGCGGCGCGCGGTTTGTGCTGCGCCTGTGCATCCCGACCTGGGCGAACCATGCGGCAATCGCGATCAACGGCGAGCGCATCACGTTCGAAGCCGCGGCCGGCGAGTACGCGACGATCGAACGCGAATGGCGTACGGGCGACACGATCGCGCTCGATTTGCCGATGACCCCGCAGATCCACCGTCTTGCGCATCGCAACGTGCAGGAGTCGCGCGCGCCCGATGGTTCCCCGGTGCGCCAGGAAGTGCTGCGCCACGACTATCTCGCGATCACGCTCGGGCCGCTGGTCTACGCGACCAGGTTGATCGATGGCTACAAGACCGAGGAGTCGCTGTTGCTGCCGCCGGACCCGCCGGAACGATGGCTGCGGATCGAGCCGACGGCGGATGGCGAAGAAGGCGCCGCGCTCGTGCTCGGTCCGCTGAGGCGTTCGGCGGTGAAGTTCGTGCCGTATTATCGGGCAGGCGGGCGCGTCGACGGCGCCTGGCGGCTGACCTGGATGGCACTTGCGCCGGAGCCGGATCCATGACGCAAGAATTTGTAGCGCAAGAAACTAGCCGGGCGGCCTGTTTCCGTTGTGGCGGGTCGCGCAGACTGACATTGCTGGGGAAATAGGAAGTTTTTCATGGCCACGTCGTCCGCCTTCCATCTGGTCAAACGCACGGGCGCGCCGGGGCCGCTCTCGGGCGTGCGCGTGCTCGACCTGTCGAGCTACATCGCCGGCCCGTATGGCTGCACCCTGCTCGCCGACCAGGGCGCCGAGGTGATCAAGATCGAGCCGCCCGATGGCGACAACCTGCGCAATTATCCGTCGACGCTGGCCGCGGAAAGCCGCGCCTTCATGGGCGTGAACCGTTCCAAGCTCGGCATCGTCCTCGACCTGAAAGCACCTGCGGGTCATGCCGCGCTGCTGCGCCTCGTGCGCGAGGCCGACGTGCTTGTGCACAGCTTCCGCCCGAGCGTGCCCAAGCGCCTCGGCATCGATCACGAGCAGCTCAACCTGATCAACCCGCGCCTGATCTACTGCGCGGTCTCCGGCTACGGCGAGACCGGGCCGATGCGGGACAAGGCCGGCTACGACCAGGTGCTGCAGACCATGACCGGCATGTGCGCGCTGCAAGGCAAGCGCGGCGGCCCGCCCGAGATCATCTACGGCTCGGTCGTCGACTACTACGCCGCCGCGTTGCTCGGCGCCGGGGTTTCCTCCGCGCTGTACGAGCGCGAGCGCTCCGGCCGCGGCCAGTTCGTCGGCGTGTCGCTGCTGCGCAGTGCGCTGACGATGCAGTCCGCGCGCATGATCTGGGCCGACGGCGAATCGCTCGACATCGGCCGCGACATGCGTTCGGGCGGCGTCACCGGCATCCATCCGACGCGCGCGGGCCATCTCTACATCTCGGCGAACACGCCGCGCTTCTGGAAGGCGCTGTGCGAAAAGACCGGGCTGCAATCGCTCGCCGCCGATCCGCGCTACGACAGCGTACGCAAGCGCGCCGAACATGCCGCCGAGATCATCCCGAAGCTGCACGCCGCACTCGCTGCGCACACCGCACTCGATTGGGAAGCGCGGTTCGGCGATGACGTGCCCTGTGCCGCCGCGCGCCGCATCGAGGACATGTTCGAGCACCCGCAGGTGCTTGCCGAGAACATGGTCGCTACGATCGAGCATCCCGTCGTCGGCCGCTACCACGGCGTCGCCAACCCGATCAAATTCGGCCGCACGCCGGGGCCCGTGCCGTTTGCCGCACCGCGCTTCGACCAGGACTCGCAGGCCGTGCTCGGTGCCCTGCCGGGCCCCGACAAGAAGACCGCGTAGCTGCGCACGCCGGCGCACCGAAGCCGGCTTGCGCGGCAGTCGCGCCGCGCATCGCGTTTCGTTTCCCTGCGCGCATCGCCAAGCGCCCGTCCCCGGACGCTCTGCGTCGCGATGAGCGACTGCCACCCCACGGAGACGATCGAGCAGCAATTCGTCGGCCGCCGGTCAAAACGCGAAGCTGCGGGCGAGGGTACAACGGTCCGCCGGTCGATCCCCCGCGGTCATCGCCCGCGGATGGCGCTGCGGTGTGCGCACCGACGGTGGAAGTGGGGCACATCCCCGCACACGCGGCGCCCGTTGTGGTCAGCGGCGGTGGCGCAGCGCCTCCAGTACCAGCGCGAACGCGGGTGATGGCTGGCGCCGACTCGGGTAGTACAGGTGGTAGCCCGGAAACGGCGGACACCAGGCTTCGAGCACGCGCACGAGGCGACCGTCTTCGAGTTCCGTCGCGACTTCGTCCTCGGGCACGAAAGCGATGCCCAACCCCTCCAGCGCCGACTGGATCACGGGCGGCGTCGTGTTGAAGGTCAGCTGGCCTTCGACGTGAACGTTCTGCGGCCGGCCGGCGCGCTCGAATTCCCAGGCATACAGCCCGCCATAGGTCGGCAGGCGCAGGTTGATGCAGTTGTGCGCGAGCAGATCCTGAGGTTTCTTCGGCGGCGGCTTCGCGGCGAAGTACGCCGAGGCTGCGACCGCCACCATCCGCAGCCTGGGCCCGATCGGCACCGCGATCATGTCCTTGTCGATGCTCTCGCCCATGCGCACGCCGGCATCGAAGCGGTCGGCGACGATGTCGCGCAAACCGTAGCTGACGTCGAATTCCATCCTGATGTCCGGATACGCGCGCAGCACCGGTGCGAGCTTGGGCAACAGGATCGAACGCAACACATTCTCGCCGCAGGTGATCCGCACCGTGCCGCCCGGCTTGTCGCGCATCGCCGTCAATGCATCGAGTTCCGTTTCGATCTCGTCGAAGCGATGACCGATGGCCTGCAACAAGCGCTCGCCGGCGGGTGTGGGCGAGACGCTGCGCGTCGTGCGCGTCAGCAGCCGGATTTCGAGCCGCGCCTCGAGCCCGCTGATGGCCTGGCTGATCGCCGACTGGCTGATGCCCAGCAGCGCGCCGGCGCGGGTGAAACTGCCCTCGCGCGCAACGGTGACGAAATACAGCAGCTCGTTGAGATTGCGTCTGGCCATGGTCCGGCCTTGCACCCGGCAAGTATTAGCCGACCTTATAACTGCATTTAGATGAAATTAGCTAGTCACGACTATCCAAGACTCGGAAAATGACCACCATGAACACGATGACCCACGCCCGCAATACCTTGCTGATCTGCATGGCGCTGGCCGCTTGCACGCACTCTGAAAGGAAACCCGTCATGAATACTGCATCCACGCAAACGCCGGCGCTCACCAATGTCGAGTCGGTTTGCCCCGCGCTCGCGCACTTGACGCAAAGCGCGCTGCTGGACGGCGTGTGGAAGCGACCGGGCCTGTCGATGCGCGACCGCAGCCTGGTCACGCTGGCCGCACTGGTCTCGCTCGATCAGACCCGCGAGTTGCCGTACTACGTCAACCATGCGCTCGACAACGGCCTGAAGCCCGGCGAGATTTCCGAGGCGCTGGTCCAGCTCGCGTTCTATTCCGGCTGGGAGAACGCGGTGGACGCGGCCGTCGCGATCCAGTCGGTATTTGCGGCGCGCGGCATCAAGACCGATCAGCTCGCCGCGGTATCACCGAAGCTGCTGGCACTCGATGAGGCGGGCGAAGCCAAGCGCGCGAGCAATGTCTCGCAGCAGTTCGATGCGGTATCGCCGGGCGTCGTGCAGAACACCACCGATCTGTTGTTCCGCGACCTGTGGCTGCGCCCGGGCCTCGCGCCGCGCGACCGCAGTCTCGTGACCGTGGCGTCACTGATCGCGACCGGCCAGGCCTTGGCAGTGCCGTATCACCTCAATCGTGCGCTGGACAACGGCCTCACCCACGCCGAAGCCGGCGAAGTACTGACCCAGCTTGCGTTCTACACCGGCTGGCCGCGCGTGTTTTCCGCATTGCCGGTGTTCAAGCAGGTGTTCGAGCAGCGCGCCGCCAACGCGCAGTAATTCCCGCATTCATTGCCAGAGGAAACCTCCCATGAGCACTTTGCAACGCAACGGTTCACAAGCCTTCATCGACGGCGGCACCGTCAACTTCACCGGCCGCGCGCGCTTTGCACCACTGTTCAAATCCGCAGGCCCCGCGCCCGTATCCGGTGCGGTGGTCACGTTCGAACCCGGTGCGCGCTCGAACTGGCATACGCATCCCTGCGGCCAGACCCTGATCGTCACCGACGGCCTCGGCTGGACGCAGTGCGAGGGCGAGGCCAAGGTCGAGATCCGCCCCGGCGACGTGATCACCTGCCCGGTCGGCAAGCGGCATTGGCATGGCGCTTCGCCGACGACGCCGATGACGCACATCGCGATCGCCGAGGCCGACGCCGACGGCAAGGTGGTGGACTGGATGGAGCCGGTCACCGATGCGCAATACCACAGCCCACTGGACACTTCGAGGTAAGCCGCCATGCAAGCAACCATCCTGTACCAGGCCGGCGAGGTGCGGGTCGAGAACATCCCCGACGCCAGCATCAAGCAACCCACCGATGCGCTGATCCGCGTCACTCGCGCCTGCATTTGCGGCAGCGACTTGTGGCCGTACAAGCTCAAGCAGGCCGATGGTCAGGGCCAGAACATGGGCCACGAGGCCATTGGCGTGGTCGAGGCCATCGGCAAGGACGTGCGCACCATCAAAGTCGGCGATGTCGTGATCATGCCGTTCGCGTATTCCGACGGCAGTTGCGATTTCTGCCACGAAGGCCTGCACACCGCCTGCGTTCACGGTGGCTTCTTCGGCAACGCCGAGGTCGGCGGCGCGCAGGCCGAGGCGCTGCGCATTCCGTGGGCCGACGGCACGCTGTTCCCGCTGCCAGTCGGCGAAGACGACGCGCTGATGCCGTCGCTGCTGACGCTGTCCGACGTGATGGGCACCGGCCATCACGCCGCCGTCGTGGCCCGCGTCGGCAAGGGCAAGAAGGCCGCGGTGATTGGCGATGGCGCGGTCGGCCTGTGCGCCGTGATTGCGGCCAAGCGTCTGGGTGCCGAGCAGATCATTCTCATGGGCCGACATCCGGATCGCATCGCGCTGGCCAAGCAGTTCGGCGCCACCGACGTGGTCAGCGAACGTGGCGAAGCCGCCATAGCACGCGTGCGCGCATTGACCGGCGGCTTCGGCGTGCATTCGGTGCTCGAATGCGTCGGCACGGAGCAGGCGATGGCCACGTCCATGGGCATAGCTCGCGCCGGCGGCGCGGTTGGTCGCGTCGGCGTGCCACACTACGACGTCGTACCGCAGGCGCAGCCGATGTTCTACCGCAACGTCCTCGTCGGCGGCGGCCCGGCTCCGGTGCGCGCCTACATCGACGAACTGCTGCCCGACGTGCTCGAAGGCCGCATCGAACCCGGTCGCGTGTTCGACCGCACGGTGGACTTGGGCGGCGTGCCCGACGGTTACCGCGCGATGGATGCGCGCGAAGCGATCAAGGTGATGGTGCAGCCCTGAGGCGCACCACGAATCACGAAGGAAGCGAAAATGAAGATCCCTGCGGCCAATTCCAAACGCGAGGCGACCTTGTGACCGGATGGCCCAAAAACACATTGCGCAGGATCGCCGCAAGCGACGACCTGCATATCTCGCCGTTCCGCGAGGACGGCGTCACCTACGGCACGCCCACCTGGATCTGGTCGGTGGTGGTGGACGATGCGCTCTACGTGCGTGGCTACAACGGCACCCGTTCGCGCTGGTATCAGGCCGCGCTGCGGCAGAAGGCCGGTCGCATCAGCGCCGCCGGCACCACGCAGGACGTCGCCTTCGAGCCGGTCGACGGCGCGATCAACGACCGCATCGACGAGGCCTATCGCACCAAGTATCGCGGCAACCCCTACCTCGAGCCGATGATCGGCCAGCGCGCTCGCGCGGCGACCGTCCGGATCTCACCACTCTCACCCGCGCTTCAAGGAGCGTGAACCATGCACACCCGCAAACTCGGAAGTCTTGAAGTCTCCGCCCTCGGCCTTGGCTGCATGGGCATGAGCTTCAGCTACGCGACGAAACTCACGACGCCCGAAGGCGTGGCACTGATCCGCGCCGCGGTGGATCGCGGCGTGACCTTCTTCGACACCGCAGAGGTGTACGGCCCGTTCACGAACGAGCGGGTCGTCGGTGAGGCACTGAACCCAGTGCGCGACCAGGTCGCGATCGCCACCAAGTTCGGCTTCGACATCGACTTCGCCACCGGCGAGAACCGCGGCGTCTGCAGCCGGCCCGAACGCATCCGCAAAGCAGTGGACGGCTCGTTGGAGCGCATGGGCGTCGAGACCATCGACCTGCTGTACCAGCATCGCGTCGATCCGAACGTGCCGATCGAGGACGTGGCCGGCACGGTCAAGGATTTGATCGCGCAGGGCAAGGTGAAGCATTTCGGCATGTCCGAGCCCGGCGTCGCGACACTGCGGCGCGCGCATGCCGTGCAGCCGGTGAGTGCGATCCAGAACGAATACTCGCTGTGGTGGCGCGCGGTCGAGGGCAACGGCATCCTCAAGGCCTGCGATGAACTCGGCATCGGCTTCGTGCCCTACAGCCCGCTCGGCAAGGGCTTCCTCACCGGCGCGATGGGCAAGGACTTCAAGCTCGGCGACGGCGACTTCCGCAAGAGCGTGCCACGCTTCTCGCCCGAAGCCATCACCAAGAATCAGGCGCTGGTGGACTTGCTCAAGCGGGTCGCCGGCGACAAGCGCGCGACGCCCGCGCAGATCGCGCTGGCATGGCTGCTCGCGCAACGGCCGTACATCGTGCCGATTCCGGGCACCACCAAGCTGCACCGGCTGGAAGAAAACCTCGGTGCCGCAAATGTCGAACTGTCAGCGACCGACCTGCGCGAAATCGAGCAGGCCGCCGCGCAGCTGCACATCGTCGGCGAACGCTACGCGCCGGCGCAGCAGGCGATGGTGGGACGCGAGGCGCCACCCAGCCAGGTGAACTGACTGACACGGCAAACGCGAGTCCCGCGTGGTTTGCCGCACGACGAGCCACACCCGTCGCCGGACGCTTGCGCCGCCGTGACGCCGACTAGTCCGGCCAGGCTTCGGCGGTCAGCGGCAGCTCGTTCAGCTCGGCGCGGGCTTCGCGCCAACTTCGATAGTGATGATCGAGAATGGCGATGAAGCGCTCACCGTGTGTTGGCACGATCAGGTGCGCCATCTCGTGCACCACCACGTACTCCAGCAGATCCTTCGGCTTTTTCACCAACTCGGTGTTCAACCGGATGTGCTTTGCCTGATGATTGCAACCGCCCCACCTTGTCCTCATGCGTTGCAGGAAGTACGCGGCCACCTCGACGCCGAGGCGCGGCTCACGTCTGGCACGCTGCGCTTTATGAGTCGAAAGCGACATTTACGCCGCCTTCTGCTCGGCCATAAACTGCGCGAAAAAGCGACGACGCTTTTTATCTCAACAAATGAACACCGACGCCGACAGCAACCTGACCGATCTGTTTTACCCATCCATGAGCTCGATACACCCGCGCAGCAGGTGGCGTGGCGCACAATCACGCACAAGTCGATAGCGAAGGCCATTTGGCTCATTCAAAAGAGAGACGTGGTCCGGACGCGTGATCCTCATGCCGCGTAACAGGTACGGGTAGATCGGGTGTCCGGGATGGCGCTTACTCGTGTTCGGCTTGCGATACAGCGCTTCAATGCCCTTCACCACATCAGCGTTCCCACGTGCTTGCGACCCACCGGAATGCCCTCACGCTTGAGCATATCGCGCAGCATGCGTGCGCCGGCGTAGGGATGCTCCAGACGCAACTCGTCGATCCGGCGCATCGAGGCCAGATCGGCAGCGTTCACCGGTGCGGGCAGGTAGTACACCGTGCCGCGTGGCAAGCCGACCAGCTCGGCCTGGCGCGTCACCGGAAGATCATGGCTGCGGTCGATCATCGCTTTGCGCTCCACAGCCCCGCCTTGTCGAGCGCGCCGGAAAAAAATCTATCTCCAATGCCTGCTGGCCAATCTTCACGTGCAGCGACTTGACGTCGATCGGTGGATCGTGGCGCTCGCCGACGAATACATCGGCCGCGCCGGCCAGCAGCTGATTCTTCCAGTCGATGATCTGGTGCGGGTGCACGTCATGCTGCTTGGCCAATTCGGCCAGCGTCTTCTCGTCGCGAACGGCATCCAGCACTACTTCGGCTTTGATTGCCGGTGAGTGGGTCGACGGGGTCTCTTCTTCATTTTCTGCTCCTCGCGATGCGGGCCCTTCGCCCAGGGGGAAGCAGAAATTCCACTTGACCTACTGTCCGGCGTTTCGGGGCCAGCTCTCGCCTGCCCGTCACCTCGGCATGAATTCGAAGCATGGCTGGCATGCAACTCCTGAAGTGCGGCGTCTGCGTTTCCGCGGGTAGGCAATGCGCGTCCAGCGGTGCGTTGCCGACTTCGCGCACGCGGGCAAAGTGGCAACGGCAGATGACGACGTGGTTGCAGAAACCGCAGCACCGCTAATCGCATGCCGCAGCTTCTCCCGCAGGGCGGCATTGTTGCGGCCAGCTGTGCGCGCGCCAGTATTCGATGATCCCAGTGCGCCGAAGGTAGTCGCCGAACGCGGCATGGCGGCGATGATTGGCCAATTCCGGATTCCAAAGCATGGAACTCATACTCGACGCGCCTTTGCGCCAGACTTGTTCGAGCATGGCGATGTCGCCGGGAATGTCTGGCCGCGGGTCAAACACGCGCCCCCAGTTGGACTGCCCGTCGTCTGGCCGTTCAGCTGCACGGATGCGCGCGCGTGCCGCGGGCCACAACGACGGATTTTCCAGCGCGTCGAGTATGGCGAGATAGGAGTCGCGCCAGCGCGGATCGTCGACGACGCACTTGCGCGCTTCTTTCAACTCGTTGCGCCAGACGGCGTTGAACCACAGCGCAGTCTGCTTTTTCGGCACCACGTTCGAATAGTAGCGCGCGGCATCCTCGTGCCTACCGAGCGTGTCCAGAGTGTGTGCGAGCATGAAGGCGACCTCGACGGAAAACGGATCGTAGCTGTAAGCCGTTTCCATTTCCGCCAGTGCTTGCTCCACGTAGCCGAGCGTCGTCAACCTGCGCGCGTACCAGGTGCGCAGGGTGGTATCCGCGGGCGCCAGTTCAAGCGCATGGCGAGTCAGGGCGATGCAGGATTCCCACTCGGCATTGCGGCACTTCGCATCGGCGAGCACCGCGTAAGGGTCCGCAAGCGCGGGATCGAGCTTCAATGCGATCTGCGCATGCGCCTCGGCTTCGACCCGCATCTTGCGTGCTTGCGCTTCATCCGCGTACGAGGGTTGGGTCAATGCCAGTGCCAAGCCGCTGTGCGCGCGTGCGTAGGTCGGCGCGTCGGCGATCAGTGCGCGGAAATCGGCGACCGTTTGTTTCCATTGCGCCACATCGCGGCGCAGCCCATGCCGTGCCTGCAGATAGCGCCGATACCATTGCGCATCGTCCCTGCGCGCAAGCTCGTTTTGCATGCCGACGGAAAGTTTCAACGCCAATGCTGTCGCCACCGCCTGCGCCACGTCGCGTTCGAGCGCGCGGGACTCGCTCCCGACACGCTCGAATGATTCGCTCCAGAGCACCTCGGCAGAAGCGATTTCGACCAGGCGCACCGTTGCGCGCAACTGGTCGGACTCGCGCCACGCGCTTCCCTCGATGGCATAGCGGATGCCAAGTCGGCGCGCCGTTGCCGCGAGGCTGTTTTCGCCGTTCGGACCGAAGCCCGCCGACGGTGGTGCGACGACATGCAAGCCGTCGATGCGTGCGAGCAATGCGATCAATTCCTCGCCGAGACTGTCGGTGAATGCGCGATCGGCGGCGTCGCCACCTGAAGTGCGAAACGGCAGCACGATCAGAGAGCTCGTCGTCGCGGGCGCGACCGATGGCGCAGTCGAAACGGCAGTAGGCGAGGCAGCGTACGGTGCCGGTTGCCGGCGCGACAGAACCGGCACGGCGACGAAATACATTGCTAGTAATGCCGGCAAGCCGACCAGCATCGCCCGCCGATAACGTGCTGCCCAGGAAGCGCGACCTGCCACAGCGCCGGCATCGACACGCGCGGCCATCTCGTCGGACGTATTAGCCGGATTCGGAGCTTCCTGTTCGACAGGTTCGCGCGTATCGGTCGCCGGCGGCAAAGAGGGAGTCGAATGCGCCGACGCTGCGTCGCCATCCTGCGTTTGTACGTCTCCGACAAAGCGATATCCCCGTTTCGGCACGGTCTGGACATACGCCCCCCTCTCGTCGGACAAAGCCCGGCGCACCTGCCAGATGATCTTGTTCAGATTGGTTTCGGATACGACCGAGCGCGGCCACAAGCGCGCGAAGAAGTCGTCCTTCGTCACCAGTTGCCCAGCGCATTCGAGCAGCAGCGCCAACGCATCGAAGACCTTCGGCGGAACGTCGACCGGGGCCCGATCGCAGAGCAGGCGGCGCTCCCGCAAATCGAGCAGGAAAGGGCCGAATACGTAGACGTTGGGGGAGTCCGTGGGCACACCGGGATCCTTGCAGTTTCGCCGCGATAGTAGCGTGCTGCCCGCACGGCGGAGAGAGGCAACAAAAAAACGACAAAAAAACGAAGGGCAGGCAAGGACATTCGCGCGCGAATCGGCCAATTTCACCGCGCTCGCAACGCAGTGCCGAGTGTTGTGCGGCGAGCCATCGACCGTTTACCCCATTCAGAGATCGTCATGCCAGTCCATCGCTCCTACCTTGCGGCCGCGCTGATCGCCTACCTCCTCCTCGCCCTGTCGTGTACGACGGTGGCCGCCGCAGCACCATGGAGTCTCGCCGCGAGCATGTCCGTTGCACGCGCAGACCACACGGTCACGCGGTTGGCGTCGGGCAAGGTGCTCGTTGTCGGGGGTTTCGACGCCGGCTCGGTCACACTGGCCAGCGCCGAACTGTACGATCCGATCAGCAACACCTGGAGCGCGGCGGGAAGTCTGACCAAGCCACGTCACAATCACACGGCTACCCTGCTGGCTTCGGGCAAGGTTCTGGTTGCCGGTGGTTTCGGCGGCGGTGGCCCGCTGGCCAGCGCCGAACTGTACGATCCGGCCAGCAACACCTGGAGCGCGGCCGGGACTCTGCTCACGGCGCGCTATATCCATACCGCGACCTTGCTGCCCTCGGGCAAGGTACTGGTGGTTGGCGGCGACGGGGTGGGTCCAGCCGCATTGGCGGCGGTCGAGCTGTACGATCCCGCGACCAATTCGTGGACAGCCGCCAGCCCGCTCAACAGCGCGCGAACCCGGCATACCGCGACGCTACTGGGCAATGGCAACGTGCTGATTGCCGGTGGAAACGTTCTCGGCAGCCCCGCGAACAGTGCCCATTTGTACGCCCCGGCAACCAACTCGTGGAGCGCCGCGGCCAATCTTCCCACCGCTGTGCAGTTTCACACCGCGAGCTTGCTACCATCCGGCAAGGTGCTGCTTGCAGGCGGACAAAATGGCGGTGCCGTCAATGCCACTCAGCTCTACGATCCGGATGTCGATGTGTGGACCGTGCAAGCTCCCCTCAACACGCCACGGTTCTATCACACAGCTACTGTGCTCGCGACGGGCGAGGTACTGGTGGTTGGCGGATTTTCGACGAGCTTTCTGGCCAGCGCCGAAGTGTTCTACCCCGCTTTGAACGCATGGGCTGGCATGGGCAGTCTAAGCGAGAGTCGCTCCGGCCCGACCATGTCCACACGGTTGCTTTCCGGCAAGGTGCTGGTTGCCGGTGGCTCGTCTGCCGGCAGCGCAGTTCGCGCCAGCGCGGAACTGTTCGATGGCGGGCCGCCCGCGCCCGCCGCGCATCTGAGCGTTTCCGGCAACGGCTACAATATTGTGCCTGGCGCCACGGTCGCCAGCACGCTCGATGGTACCGACTTCGGAAGTGTCGCAGCAGGCGTGCCGGTCACTCGCACCTTTACCTTGTTCAATGCGCCAAGTTCGGTGGGACCGGGCTCAATGACTGCGCCGTCGGAGAATGCACACAAGCCTAGCGCGATCGGCGATGTGACGATAGCGAGCATCGCCAGCAGCAACGGCGCCTTTATCATCAGCGGTGGACTCGGCACCCTCGCCAGCGGAGCGAGCCGCACGTTCACCACGACGTTCAATGCCTCCGCACCCGGTGTCTACAACACGACCATCACCATCGCCAGCGACGACCCCGCGACGCCGAACTACACGTTTGCACTGCGCGCGACCGTCACCGGCGGCAGCACGCCCAGTACGGTGTCTGCCCCGATGCTGGGGAACGGGATGCTCGTCCTGCTAGCGGTGTTGTTCGTAGTCTGTGGAGTCGTCATGCGTGGTTGCAAATAAGCCGAGCGCTCCGATGATCGGGCAGGGCAACGATGATGGGCCGGCTACCGCACATTTTTTGGCGGGTCGGCACGGGCGGCGCAATACGGCCATACTGGTTGCGGCGGCGATACTCGCTGCAGTCGCAGTCAGTAGCTATGTGAATTTGTCCATCGTCGTTCCCGCATGCCGCTTTTACGGCCATGCGCAAGGCTTGGCCTACGCCGGCACAAAAACCTGGGACTATCGTCACGAGGAAGGCATCGTCTGCGTGTTCCAGCGCGCCGACGGTAGCGAGATGGAAATACCACTGCAAAGATTCACACCGTTCCTCAAAAGCCTGGCGCTGGATTGGATATTGGATTTGCGCCTTGGCATTCCAAGTTTCATCGCGCTTTTCACCTTGTTGTGGCTGGGTATGCAGCGCGTTGCCGGACGATAGTTCGGCCGCACGGCGATCGCATGGGAGCCCAGCAGGGTGCAGGAAATTCAACCACCCCTTTCGCGCAGTCTCCGGGATAGACGGAGGCGGTGCAAGCCTTCGACCCGCCCTTGCGTCGCTATTCGGCGTGACGCACGTAGTCGGGCGTGCGCAGCGTGCTGGCCACGCGTTCGGCGATAGCGCAGGTCTTCAGCCGCCGTAAGTCCGCGGCCTTCGTGCGGCCGATTGGCGAGAGCTCGCCAACGTACCAGTCGACCAAGTCGCCGAGCGTCTTGGAATCGGCCAGGACGGCGCGGGTGGCGCGCCGATCGAAGATCTCCGTCTCGATGCGCCGGCCCCAGATCTCGGCCTGGGCCTTCGTGGGGAACGTCTGTGACCGGGTTGGCTCGCCCTTGCGCCGTATAATGACGCGCCAAGACTTGCCGCGGCGTCCGATTTTCATTGGACCATGCCTCGTATGGTCCAACGACGGTGCAACGAGGTTGGTAACGGCAAGGAAAAACGGGGATTCTGTGGTAAGCGAAATCGGCCAAAAACCCAGTCAAACTGCGGCGCTCAACCCTTGGGCTCTGTGCGTCGCGCCGATGATGGATTGGGCGCAGGGATTGGGAAATCAAACAGTTGTGGTTCGTTGGTACGGGCTTGAGGCGACTTCAACGTGAATTCGGCGCGCGAAGCTTGGCAAGAATTCATTTGCGCCAGTGATCAGCGTATCACGTTCGTCACGCAACCGGCGTGAACGCCGACGCCATCAAAGCTTGCTCCGACTTCGGGATTTTCAGCGACGTTGCCACGCGTCGCCATCCCGATACCGCTTCGCGCACTTGCACGAGAATGGCATCGGCACGCTTGGCCGTCAGTCCGTAATCACGCGCAGCACGCATCGCAATATCGACGTCGCAGTGCGTGTCCGTCTCGTTGATTGCAAGCGTCAGCTCGTCGCGATCCGGTACGGGATTGATGTCGTAGGCGGGCGATAGCCGCAATCCCGTTGGCGTCAGGATGAAGCCATGGTTGCGCAGATGGTCGTCCACGTTGTGGATCGAGATGCCGAACAGCACGCGCCGGAAAAGCTCTTCGCAGTCCACGCGGGTGTCCGCTCCGCGAGATTGCAATAGGTCCACCAATTCCAGGTAACTCGCGCCCGGCTCGCCATCCTTGCGCTGGGTCAACGTCATCGCCGACACGAACGCGCGCCGTCTGCCTTGCAGTGTGCGGTCAAAGCGCTCGGCGAGAAACGTTGTGCCAACAGTGCCCAAGTGTAACGCCCGCGTCGCGGGCACTTGAATGCCGGCCTTGGCAGCCAGACGATGCGCCACGAGTTCCCATGCGCCGACATCGCGTGTGTCCTGTCGACTCGGAAATTTGGCGATGCACAGCCTGCCGTCTTCGTCGCGTACGGAGGCCTTGGGCCGCGCACCACCCAGCGAACTGCCGGGCGCGATCAGTTGCGACAACCAGCGCAGGTCTGCCGGTTTGTCGTGAGCATCGTCGCGCGCCTCGAATCGAAGGCTCGCTGTCTCCAATTCGCGCAATGAGGTCAGTGGAGGCGCCGCCTGCATCGAATTGGCGTCGAGGAAAGGACCATCGCCGATGCGAAATCGCAAGGCGCCCATTCGGGTTTCATCATGCACGCCAAGCAGGAAATCCCATTCTCCAAGCACGTGCGGACGGCGCTTGTCGGCGAGCGCTTGTCCATTTTCGCGGCGTTGCATCAGCACGCGGCCCCAGCGGTCCGGTGCGGAATCCAGAAATATGCCGAAGTTGGCGCGGTCGACGGGTGGGTATTGAGTACCGGAGACAAGCGCTAGGTCAGGATCAAAGGCGAAAGCATCGGGATTCGCCAGCCAGGCCGAATCGTATTCGAACGAAAACACCGCAGTCTTGCCGCCGCTACGGTGATGCAGCCAGCCCATTCGTCGAGGTGTTGCCAGCCAGTCGAGATCGGCATGGACTTCAACCGTGTCGATTCCGCGGCTCATGGCGGAATCGGATGTCGCTTGCGCCGCGGCGCGCGCACGCGTTCGCCGAGGGTGGCATCCTGCAACTTCAATCCCAGTTTGTCGTCGGCGGCAATCAATTCGAGATCGGCTTCAAGGCCGAGCGCTTGCAGCACACGCGCGTAAATGCCCAATGCGACGGCGGACTCGCCACGCTCGGCGCGCAGCAGCGTTGCGCGAGTGATGCCCGCGCGGGTAGCCACGACTTGCGCCGTATACGCGCGGCGCAGGCGCGCGCGGCGAAGATTGGCTCCCAGCCCGCGCAGCAGGCGGTTGAGGCGGGGCAGAAGGGCTGGGGAGGTTCTTGGCATGATGTCACATATCGTATACGTAATGATATGTAACGTCAATGATATGATGCTTTAGTGTTGGATCTTCGAAATTTGTCAACCCGAATCGTCCACGCATCCCGTCGCTTCACCAGATTGGACAGGCTTCACTCGTGTTCCGGTGTCCTTGTACTTCTTCAGTGGACGTGACGGGGCCGACGATTCTCGGCCTCGATGAGCCGATGCGGGTCGCAATGAATGGCGCCAAGCCTGGTTGCTCCGTCGCAAGCAACGGTCATTCCATTGGCGACGGGTGTTCGTTCATGCGCGGGGCGTCATCGGATGGCGCATGGTTCACGATCACCCCATCGGCCTGAAGCCGATCCAGCGTGGCCGAATCCAGTCCGAGAAGATCATGCAACACGCGGCGCGTGTCGCTGCCGGCCTCCGGCCCGGCCCAGCGCACTTCGCCGGGTGTCGTCGACAATTTGGGCACTATCCCGGCGAGCGCCACCGAACCCAGCCGCGCGTGCGGCACGGATAGCAGCATCTCGCGCGCCCGGTAGTGGGCGTTGTCGAAAATATCCGGCAGCGTGAGCACGCGCGACGTGGGTACGTTGGCTGCCTCGAGCGTCGTCTCGACATCGGCGGCCGCGCGGCTGCCGACCCATTCGCCGATGATGGCATCCAGCGCATCGACGTGTTCCCAGCGTGAACGGATGGTCGCAAAACGCGGATCGTCGATCAGGTCGGGGCGATCCATCGCTCGGCACAACCGCTGGTAGACGTTCTGGCTGTTGGCAGCGATCAATACGAATGTCCCGTCGTGCGCCAGGTACAGATTGTTCGGCGCCATCGCCGGCAGGCGGGTACCGAGCCGATTGGGGACGAGCGCAAGGCGGTCGTAGGCAGGGACGGAGGTCTCCATCATGCTGAACGCGGCCTCGTAAAGCGCCGTGTCGACCACCTGGCCGCGACCGCTGCGCTGTTTTTCGAGCAGGGCCAGCATCGTGCCGAATGCCGCATACAACGCGCTGACATAGTCGGTGATCGGCACCGCCACGCGCGCGGGTGGGCGATCCGGATCCCCGGTCAGGTGGCGGATGCCGCCGAAGGCCTCGCAAATGGCACCGTATCCGGCCTTGTGCCGGTCCGGTCCGGTTTGTCCATAGCCGGATATGCGGGTCAGGATCAGGCCCGGGTTCTTCTGGCGCATGTCCTCGTAACCCAATCCCAAGCGCTCCAGCGTACCGGGGCGGAAGTTTTCGACCACGATGTCGCATTTCGCCGCCAGGTCGAGGACCAGATCACGTCCGCCGGGCGCCTTGAGATCGATGATTACCGCGCGCTTGTTGCGCATCAGCGTCACGCCCGTCAGCGACACGCCGTCATCGCTGAAACCCAGCGCTCGGGCCGGATCGCCCGATGGCGGTTCGACCTTGATCACCTCGGCGCCGAAGTCCGCCAGCAGGCGCGTGCACACCGGTCCGGCGATGGTCGTGCACAGCTCCAGGACCCGGCACCCGGCGAGCGGTCCGAACGTGGGCGATGGCGAAGGGCTCATGCGTGGCCTTCTTGCACCTGCGCATGGGATTGTGCGCAAGCATCACTCGGCAATGCGCATGCCGCGTTCGCGGCCGAACGGGTCGACGGTGCCGCTTGCGCCGGCCGGCACCGCATCCAGATCAGCCCTTTCGAGAGCCGGCGCGCAAGGCACGCGCGGTGCGCGCCGGCTTGCGCGAAGCCTGCTCGCGGGAGAACGAGCGAAGGCGAAGACCGTCCGCTGGAGCGGACAAACGCAGCGCCTTCGGCGACCGCACGGCATCGGTGCGCCGCGGTTCGCCACCGGACCGCGCGGTGCGCTGGTTGGGCGCCGCAAACTGGGTGCGGCGAAGGATGCCTTGCGCCAGTTCGATGTCGCGGGCACGGGCGAGGATGAGGCGCTTGGTGTGCATCACCAGCATGCGCGCGCAGCGCTCCGAGCGGGCTTCGTCGCGACTGAGCAGGGCGCTCGCCAGCGCCTTGTGGTTTGCCAGCGCCTGCTGGATCCAGCGCGTGGGCGCCGGAATCAGGAAGCGGTGTAGCCAATACGCGGGACGGCCGATACGGCGCGCAAAATTCGCAACCATCGAACTGCCGCAACTGGAAACCAGGATTTCAGCGGCCTGGTAGCTCAGGCGAATGAGCTCGAAGAAGTCCGGATTCGGGCTTTCCACTTCGCGCCTGAACTCGTCCACGCCCTGGCTGTAGCGGCGCAGATCGCCCTCATCCGCGCAGCGCGCCGCCAGCCGCACGACCACGCCGTCGACGGCGGCCAGCAGATCGAACAAATCGGCGATTTCTTCCAGCGACGGGTTGATGACGCGTGCGCCGCGCCAGGGAATGCTCTCGACCATGCCTTCGTGCTCCAACGTCCGCAGCGCATCGCGAACCGGCGCACGGCTGATACCCAGGCGCTTGGAGACTTCGGGTTCGCGGATGCTGTCGCCAGGGGCGTACACACCCTGCAGGATGTCGCGCGAAAGCTGCCACATGACCTTTTCCACCAATCGCGCCTTGGCATTTGTGCCCGTGCTCTTGGGCTGTGCTTTCCGCACCGATTGTCCTTTGCGCTTGGATTGCTGGTTCATGGCGATGACGACGATCCTGCGTATGCGAGATTTTCGAAAGCAATTTCACAATCGCGAAATGCAGCAGCACGCATCGATGTTCGTTCCGCTGCCGCGCGATGGCGCGTGGACGACGGATGCCAATTTCGCGACGCCGTGAAACGCATGTAGTCTACAGGAATGATTGTCGACAATAGCGTGCAGGCGTGCGTTGCCGGGCAGCGCACGCCTGCACGATTGCGCTCAGTGCGGTGCCTCCACGGTATCGATCGCGGGCGGCTTCCAGGCGCCCGAGGTGATCGCCTGGCTGGGGCTGTAGCAGCGCAAGCCGATCGCAAACGGCCCCGCGGGCGCGGGAAGCCAATTCGATTCCTTGTCCGGTCCCGGCGAATCGTGCTGGATGTAGATCGTCAATGATCCATCCTTGCCGTACTTCAATCCGCGAGTACGATCGCCGATCGAATAGCGATGAATGGGATTGTCGACCAGAAACAGGTTCGGTGCGTGGTACATCGTCAACGACCAGAATGCATTCACCGGCGGCAATTGACCTTTCTCGAAGCGCAGCACGTAGTCGTGGTCACCGTTCATTGCGTTATTGCCACCCATGCCCAGCGCGAAAGTGTAGTCTTCGTCCGGATTGAGCGCGGCCAGTGCGTACTTGGCGGTTACCGCCCGCAGCAGGTAGTCGTCGCCATATCTGCCAGAATTCGGCGACGGCGGTCGCCAACCATTGACCGGCGCACTGTGCCTGCGATTGGCGGCAATGATTTTTTCGCCATCCTCGACGGCACGGGTCAGGCCGCGCACGGTGGCGGGAAACATGCCGGCAGTCGTGAATGTCTTGTCTGGTCCGACGCCGACTTCGCCGAACACGCTCATCAGCGCCGCTTCGCGTGCCGGTGGCGGGTTCTCGTGCAATGCCAAATCCGCGAACTCGAAGAACTGCAACGGCTTGTCCAACTTGTACGGTCTCATTTCCGGCACTGCGTGCGCTTTCGGCGCGGTCTTGTCGCGCCAGTTGCTCAACGGAATCAGCTTGTAAAGATCCTGTTGCGCATGTACGGCGGCCAGGTCCTCCGGCCCGTCCACCAGGGTACGACCGAGCAGCCACACCGCATTGGTGGGCGAGTCGATGCGCTTCACTCCCTGGGGCAGTTCGCCCTTCCAGTCGGGCCCGACGATGACGTAGGTGCCGGCCTTGGAGCCGGTGGTGCGCGTGCCCACCAGGGCGAAGTTGTTGGTGTAGAAGTCCATGAACTGCATGACGTAGTAGCGCCCGGGACTTGCGGGCACCTCAAGCACCATCGGTTCCTTCGCAAGGTCCAGCCACGCGGTCGAATACAAGGTGTCGTTATTGGGGGCAACGACACCGGTGAACTTGTAGTCCAGCAAGTGACGTACGTTATAGAACTCGTTCAAGCGTGATGCCTTTCCCTCGTTTGGATCGAACAGCCGCTGATAGCGAACTCGGTACATTTGGACCAGTGGATAGCTGTAAATATAGGCCTCGATGCCGATGGCATAGGCATATTCTTCGCGCGCCTGATCGAGCGTCATGGCCGACGCTTTTGCCGCATGTGATGGCGCGTTCGCCGATGTCGCTGGAGCCGGCGCTTCCGGTTTGTCTTGCGCACGCAACGACGCCGAGGCGATCAATAGAGCAGCGGCACAGGCGCACAGGCAATGATTCGAGTGGATGTTCATGCATGCCTCCAAAGGACAGTTCGATTCGTGCCGATGCATACTCGCATGAATCGACCAGGCATTCAATATTGTCGACAATAATGCAAAAACAAGTCGACACAATACAGCATTCCGGAATTGGCCCTCCGGCTAGGCCGCCTGCATCTGCACCCGGTAGTCGCGCAAATGGCGATCGGTGGTGCCGCCGCGCAGCTCAAACGCCAGCAGGCGCTTGAAGCAGTGGCTGACGTCGAGTTCATCGGTCATGCCCATGCCGCCGTGCAGCTGCACGGCCTGCTGGCCGATGTAGCGGGCGCACTGGCCCATCAGCGCCTTGGCCGCGCTCAGCGCCGCGCGCCGCGAGGCCGGGTTTGGATCGACACACGCCGATGCCGCCAGGTACGACATCGAACGCGCCTCTTCCAGGCGCATCAACATGTCCGCCATGCGGTGCTGCAACGCCTGGAAACTGCCGATCGGCGCCGCGAACTGCGTGCGCGAACGGCAGTACTCGACCGTCGTGGCGAAAACCTTGTCCATGGCGCCAAAGGCCTCCGCGCACAGCGCGGCGAGGCCGGCGTCGAGTGCGTTGCGCAGTCCGCCGCGCGCGTCGCCTCCCAGTCGTGCGCCGGCATCCACATCAACGCCGTCGAGCCTCACCTCGGCGGCACACTGGTCGTCCACGGTCTTGCGCGGCAGGCAACGCAATCCCGGCGATCCCGCCGGCACGGCAAACAATCCGACGATTTCGTCTTCGCCGCGTGCCGAGACCAGCAACAAATCCGCCGCCGGCGCGTGATAGACGAGTGGCTTGCTTCCTTCCAGCCGCCAGCCGTTGGCGTGTCGCCGCGCGCGCGTTTGCACGTCGAGCGCGTCAGCGTCGTTTGCAGGTTCATCGTGCGCGAGCACCGCGATCGTCTTGCCTGCCGCCATCGACGGCAACCAGCGCTGCCGCTGTTCAGGCGAAGCCAGTTCGACGATCGCGCGGGTTGCCACGATCGCGCTGTCCATGAATGGTTCGAGCAAAAGGCCCGCCCCTGTCGCGTTGCACACCAGCATGGTTTCGACGGGGCCGCCGCCCATGCCGCCGTCGCCCTCGGGTATGGCCAGCGCGAGCAGGCCCAGATCCGCCAGTTGCTCCCAGGTCTGCCGCGACCAGCCTTCGGTGCTGGCGCGTACGCTCTGGCGATATTCGAACGGATAGCGCTCGCTGACGAAGCGCCGTGTCGCGTCCAGCAACAACTGCTGCTCTTGGCTAAAGGAGAAGTCCATGATCCGCTCCTACAATCCGAGGATCCGTTGCGCGATGATGTTGCGTTGGATCTCGTTCGATCCGCCGAAAATCGACAGTTTGCGCAAGTTGAGATAGTCCAATGTCGCGCGCGGAACATCGCCGTCGATTTTCGGATCGAGCACCAGGGCCGCCGCGCCGAGCACATCGATCTGCAATTCGGAAATGCGCTGGCGGATCTCAGTACCCCGCGTTTTCAGAATCGAAGCTTCCGGTCCCGGCGCGGAATTCCTCTCGGCCTCGAACATCGTCCGCAAACTGGTGATTTCCAGCGCGCGCAGTTCGATTTCGACTTGTGCGATGCGGGTGGCGAACACCGCGTCTTGCAGCAATGGTGCTGCCGCGCCGTTTTGCGCCGCCGCGATCTGTTTCAGGCGCAGCAGTTCGCGCTTGATGGCGCCGATGCCGGCGACGTTGCTGCGTTCGTGACCGAGCAGGTATTTGGCGTAGGTCCAGCCGCGGTTTTCCTCGCCGACAAGATTTTCCACCGGGACGTGCACGTTGTCGAACCAGATTTCGTTGACTTCGTGGCTGCCGTCGAGCAGGCGTGTCGGCTGCACCCGGATGCCGGGCGTGCGCATGTCGATCAGCAGGAATGAAATGCCCTGCTGCGGTTTGCCGCGGGCATCGGTGCGCACCAGGCAGAATATCCAATCGGCAAACTGGCCCATGGTGTTCCAGACCTTTTGTCCATTCACGACGTAGGCGTTGCCCGAGCGCTCGGCGCGCGTGCGCAGCGAGGCCAGGTCGGACCCGGCGCCGGGTTCGGAGTAGCCCTGGCACCACCAGTCGTCGGCGGCGACGATGCGCGGCAGGAACCGGCGTTGCTGCTCGGCATTGCCGTAGCGCATGAGCACGGGCGCCACCATCTTCAGTCCGAACGCAAGCTGTTCAGGCGCATCGGCCAATGCGCACTCGATATCGAAAATGTACTGCTGCGGCTTGCTCCAGCCCGGCCCACCGAACTCCACGGGCCACGCCGGCGCACCCCAGCCGCGTTGATGCAGGATCTTCTGCCAGCGGATGATGTCCTCGCGCACGTTTCGATGGTCGCGGTTCGCGACGCGTTCGCGGATATCATCCGGCAGATTGTCGCGCAGGAATGCGCGCAGTTCGTCGCGGAAGGCCAGTTGCAGCGGATCAAAGTCGAGGTTCATGGAATCTTCCCACGGCGGTCGCTGCCCGGCACAGCGTCGGGCGGGGCGGGGTAGTAGCGAGTCAACAACTGCGCAACGCAAGCCGGCTTCGCGCCGTTTTCGATCTCCACCGTGGCGAGCCAGCGCACCTGCATGATGGCGTCATGTGCGACGACATCCTCGAGTACGAGCCGTCCGCGCACGCGTTGCCCGGCGAGTACCGGCGCGGGGAAGCGCACCTTGTCGAGCCCGTAGTTGATGACGAGGCCGACGTTTTCGATGCGCAAGCTCGATTCGAACAAACGCGGTAGCAATGCCAGCGTGAGATAGCCGTGCGCCACCGTCGCTCCGTACGGCGACTCGCGCGCCGCACGTGCCGCGTCCACGTGGATCCACTGCTTGTCGCCGGTTGCTTCGGCGAAGGCGTCGATGCAGCGCTGCGAGATTTCCAGCCAGTCGCTGCACGCGACCTGCTTGCCGATCCAGGCGGGCAGGTCATCGCGGCTTGCGATGGCGGGCATGGCGGCGCTCACCGCGGTTGCCGGGTCGGAGTGCATTGAAAGTTCCATGTGTAGGGTGTCGATGCCCGATTCATTGCCGTGAAATGTCCGCTGGCTTGCACAACGATCATGCGATCTCGAACAAACCGGCCGCTCCCTGGCCGCCGCCCACGCACATCGTCACCACCGCGTACCGGGCGCGGCGACGCTTGCCCTCGATCAGCGCGTGTCCGACCAGGCGCGTGCCGCTGACGCCGTAGGGATGCCCGACCGCAATGGCGCCGCCGTCGACGTTGAGTCGCTCAAGCGGAATGCCAAGCTTGTCGATGCAGTACAGCACCTGCACCGCAAAGGCTTCGTTGAGTTCCCACAAATCGATGTCGTCCACCTTCAGCCCCGCGCGCTTGAGCAGCTTGGGTACTGCGAATACCGGGCCGATGCCCATTTCGTCCGGTTCGCAACCGGCGACCGCGAAACCACGGAAAGCCCCCAGCGGCTGCAATCCGCGTTGCTGCGCAAGTGTGCTGTCCATGATCACGACCGCGGCGGCGCCATCGGAAAACTGGCTCGCATTGCCTGCAGCGATCACGCCTCCGGGCAGAGCGGCGCGGATTTTTGCCACGCCCTCGTAAGTGGTATCCGGGCGAATGCCTTCGTCTTCGCCCAACGTCACCTCGCGCGTGCCCACGCGCCCGGAGGCGGCATCGACGAAGCCGGCCAGGGTGGTGATCGGCACGATCTCCGCATCGAAGCGGCCCGCCGCACGCGCCGCGGCCGCGCGTTGCTGGCTGAGCACGCCGTACTCGTCCTGGGCTTGCCGCGCAATGCCATAGCGCTCTGCCACGACTTCCGCCGTGCGCAGCATCGGCCAGTAGATCGCGGGGATGTGCGCCGCCAGCCAGCCTTCGGTGAGCATGTGCAGATTCATTTCGTTCTGCACGCAGGAGATGCTTTCCACGCCGCCGGCGACGAACACCTGGCCTTCGCCGGCGAGGATGCGTTGCGCGGCGATGGCGATGGTCTGCAAACCGGAGGAACAAAACCGGTTCACGGTCGCCCCCGGCACGCTGACCGGCAATCCGGCGCGCAGCGCGATCTGGCGCGCGATGTTGGCGCCGGTGGCGCCTTCGGGGTTGGCGCAGCCGATCAGCACGTCCTCGACCTCGACCGGATCGATGCCGGCGCGCGCAACCGCGTGCTGCACCACATGTCCGCCGAGTGTGGCGCCGTGGGTCATGTTGAACGCACCCTTCCAGCTTTTGGCCAGGCCCGTGCGCGCGGTGGAAACGATGACGGCTTCTTTCATGGGCAGGGTTCCGATGCGCGTAGTCAGGGGTTGAACGATTCGCCGGATTCGGCCAATCGCGCCAGCAGCGGCGCGGGTTGCCATGCCGCACCCTGATAGCCATGGGCGTAGCGGCGCATGGCGGCGAGCACGTTGTAGAGCCCGACGCTGTCGGCGTAGAACATCGGCCCGCCATGCCATGCCGGGAACCCGTAGCCGGTGAGATAGACCACATCGATATCCGAGGCCTTGGCGGCGATACCGTCTTCGAGGATTTGCGCGCCTTCGTTGACCAGGGCGTAGACCAGACGCTCGACGATTTCCTCATCGCTGATCTTGCGGCGCGCGATGCCAAGTTCCGCCGAATTGCGCTCGATCATGGCATCGACCTCGGGCGCGGGGCGCGCCGTGCGGTCGCCGGGACGATAGTCGTACCAGCCCTTGCCGACCTTCTGGCCGAAGCGGCCAAGCTCGCAGAGTTTGTCGGCGGTCTTGCTGTAGGTGATTTCCGGATGCTCGACGGCACGCCGCTTGCGTACCGCCCAGCCAATGTCGTTGCCGGCCAGGTCGCTCATGCGGAACGGGCCCATCGCGAAGCCGAATGCTTCGGCGGCGCGGTCGACCTGTGCCGGCAGCGCGCCTTCGTCGAGCAGGAAACCGGCCTGGCGACCGTACTGCTCGATCATGCGATTGCCGATGAAGCCATCGCACACGCCGGAGACGACCGCGGTCTTGCCGATCTTCTTCGCCAGCGCCATCGTCGTGGCCAGCACGTCCTTGGCCGTCGCGCTGCCGCGCACCACCTCGAGCAGGGTCATCACATTCGCCGGGCTGAAGAAGTGCATGCCGAGCACGTCTTGCGGGCGCGCGGTCGTGGCGGCAATGCGATTCACGTCCAGCGTGGAGGTGTTGCTGGCGAGAATCGCGCCGCACTTGGCGACTTTGTCGAGCTGCTCGAACACCGCCTGCTTCGCGGCGAAATCCTCGTACACCGCCTCGATGATCAAATCAGCGTCTTTCAGCGCGTCGTAGCCGAGCACCGGCGTGATCAGCGCCATGCGTTGCTCGACTTGCTGCGCGGTGAGCTTGCCCTTCTTCGCACTGTTCTCGTAATTCTTGCGGATCGTTGCCAGGCCGCGATCGAGCGCTTCCTGCTTCGCCTCCAGCAAAGTCACCGGCATGCCAACGTTGAGAAAATTCATCGTGATGCCGCCGCCCATGGTGCCCGCGCCGATCACGCCGACGCGCTTGATCTCGCGCAACGCGACGTCGGCGCCGATGTCAGCGACCTTGGCCGCAGCGCGTTGGCTGAAAAATCCATGGCGAAGTGCCTTGGATTGCGGCGAAGTCACCAGCAGTCCAAAGGATTCGCGCTCCACCGCGATGCCTTGATTGAACGGCAGCTTCACCGCCGCGACGAGCGCCTCCACGCACTTCAGCGGCGCCGGATAGCGCGCCGACAGCGCCTGCGCCTGCGTGCGGGCGAAGCCAAGGAATCCTTCCGCGTTCGGATGTTCGATCTGCCAGTCGCGCACGCGTGGCAACTCGCCACTGCGCGCTTTCTCAACGGCAAGCACCGTGGCCGCCCGCACGACGTCACTGTCGACGACGCGATCGAACAGGCGCGTGCCGGCCAGATCCGTTGCGCGCATCGGCGCGCCGGAGACGATCATGTTCAAAGCGAACTCCAATCCCGCCGCGCGTGGCAGGCGCTGGGTGCCGCCGGCGCCAGGCAGGATGCCGAGCTTGACCTCGGGCAGGCCGATTTGCGCGTTTGCGGCGGCGACGCGAAAGTTCATGCCGAGCGCGAGTTCCAGCCCACCGCCCAGCGCCAGTCCTTCGATGGCGGCGACGGTGGGCTTGCTGCTTTTCTCGAATGCGGCAATCACGCTCGGCAGGGTCGGCTCCCGGCTTGCCAGTGGTGTGTTGAACTCGCGGATGTCGGCGCCGCCGGAAAACGCCCGGGCATCGCCGGTGACCACGATGGCTTTGACGTGTGCGTCCTCGTTGACGCGATCCAGCAGCTCCACCAGTGCGCGCCGCGAGGCCAGGTTCAAGCCGTTGACCGGCGGGTTGTGCAACGTGAGGATGGCAACGCCATCGCGCAGGGCATAGTCGACAGCCATTTCAGATTCCCGAAGAAGAAGCACGAAGACGGCGATAACTCTCGCGGTAAGGGCCGCAGGCGAGCGCCAGCAGCAGTGCGGCGAGCAACAGCGCGCCGACGTTGACCGCGATCAGCGACAAGCCGACCGCGGCATCACGACCGAAGACGTGATCGGTGAAAAGCGCCACTGCGGTAGGCCCCAGTCCCTGCCCGACCAGGTTGACTACCAGCAGGAAGATAGCCGACGTCTGCGCCCGTGCCCGCGTCGGAACGATTTCCTGGATCGCCGCAGGTCCTAGGCCGATCGGCACGTTGAAGGTGAAGGTCGCAATTGCCAGGCATATCACCTGCACGCGGATGTCGCCGGCGAACACGACGCCCACCGCGAACGGAATCGATACCAACGCGGCGATCGAGCTCACCTGCAAGCAGGCGGCGATGCGGCCGCGTCGAAACAATCGGTCGGCGATCGATCCGCCGACGATCATGCCGAGCGTGCCGAACACGGCGATGACGATTCCGTACACCAGACCGACGTGCGCCGGCGTCCAGCCCTGCACGCGCATGAAGTACACCGGCACCCATGCGGCGCTGCCATAAGCGGCCAGCATGAATACGGCAAAGCCCAAATGGTGCAAGGTGAGCGTGCGCTTGTTGGAGCTGAGCACGGCGCGCAGTTGTAGTTTTTCGGTGGCTTTCGCGATGTCGTCCTGGCGGCGCGCGGGTTCGCGTATCAACAGCAGCAGCGGGCAGTACAGCAGCCCGATCGCGCCCAGGACAAGAAATACCGTTTGCCATGGCTTGATCGCGCCGATCAGTGGCAGATCGAGGGCGGGTGCGAAATGGATCAGCGCGCCGCCGGCCAAAAGCGCCAGGCCCGCGCCGACGCTGGTGCCGGTCGAGTACAAGCTGATCGCCGAAGCGCGCTTTTCCGCCGGGAAGTAATCGCAGATCAGCGAATACGCCGCCGGCGACAGTGCGGCCTCGCCCACGCCTACGCCCACGCGCGCGAGGAACAGACTCAGGTAACGCTGCGCCAAGCCGCACATCGCCGTGGCCAGGCACCATAACGCCATGCCCGAAACGATCACGCCGCGCCGGCTGAAGCGATCTGCCAGGCGCGCGATCGGAATGCCGAACAGGCTGTAGAACAGCGAAAACGCGATGCCCATCAGCAAGCTCATCTGCGTGTCGCTGATGCCCAGATCCGCGCGAATCGGCTTGACCATCAAGGCGAGGATCTGCCGGTCCAGGAACGAGATCACGTACGCGCCGAGCAACAGCGCGACGATGATCCAGGCCTGCCGTGCGGTGCGCGAACCCGGATCGGTGGGCTCATGCGACGGGAACTGGGGTGAACGGGTTGCCGGTGGGTTCATCACGTGAATTTTCTGCCAGTGCAGGTTGCGACAAGGTCGTTTGCCGTGCGCTGTTCGCGGCGCTCGACGATATTGGCACCAAACCGAGCATACCGTAAAGTGTCGACAGAATGTTGACTATTCCGTCGACAGAGCGTAAGAATGCTCACGGCTCACGCCGGGTGCCAGAAAGTTCGCGCCATCGCCCCGTCACGCTGAACGACGGTGGTGACGGCGGCGAATCGATTTCGCAAGGGAACCGCTGCTCACATCCGCGCATTTAAACCAATGTCTCATCGGGAGGGGACGTCATGCACAAGAGTATGTTTTTCGGCGGTGTCGCCTGCGCACTTGCCGGCGCAATCCTGATGGCGATGCCCGTTGCCGCGCGCGCCGACGATTCCGCATCGGCGAATTCGGCTGTTGCACAAACTTCGACGGCATCGGGTACGCAAGCCTCTACGTCGAACGACACGGCGCCGAAGAACAGCGAAGGGAAAAAGAAGGAATCCGCGGAAGACGTGACGCTTGCCCCCATCACCGTGCAGGCGACGCGGCGCAACGAAGCGATCGACACTGTGCCTGTGGCGGTGACGGCCATCTCGGGCGAAGCGCTAAGGGCGGGCAATATCCCCGACACCCAATCGTTGCCGATGCTGGTGCCATCGCTTGCCATCAGTACATCCACCAGCGAGGAACAGGGCGGTGTGTTGCGTCTTCGCGGTGTTGGTACAACCGGCAACAATGCCGGTCTCGAGGGCGCTGTCGGCGTGTTCGTCGACGGCGTGTACCAGGCCAATGCCGGCCTTGCCCTGCAGGATCTTTACGACATCAACCAGATCGAGGTCGTGCGCGGCCCGCAAAGCACGTTGTATGGCAAGAACACCTCTGCCGGCGTGATCAACATCCGCACCAATGCGCCCACGTTCGATCCGGAAGCGATGGCGGACGTGCAAGTTGGCAATTACGACAGCCGGACGTTTACCGGCGTGGTCAGTGGGCCGCTGAGCAAGACGCTGGCGGTACGCGTGTCCGCCCGTTACAACGAACGCGACGGCTTCATCGACGACATCGTCAACGGCGACACCTATAACGACCGCAATCGCTGGTCGGCACGCGCGCAGGCACTTTGGCAACCCAGCGATGGATTTTCCATGCGCCTGATCGCCGATCACGTGCGCAAGCGCGAGACGTGTTGCGCCGCGCCGTTCGTACTTTATGGTCCCAAGGCCGAATTGTTGACCGCATTGGGTGCGCACCTGGTGCCAGCGCCGAGCTACGACCAGGTCGCCCTGAGCGACCCGACGATTGCCAACCTCACGATGTCCGGTGGTAGCGCCGAGCTGAAATGGAACCGCGACTGGGGCATCGCCAAGTTACTGATCAGCGACTACAACTCGGAAACCTTGCAGGCGGCGGATGGCGATAGAACCGATCTGTCGATCCTGCACAATCCCGGGCAGTCCACGGATACCAAATCGCGCACTGCCGATTTCTCGTTGCAAGGCAACGCGGGACGTGTGGACTGGCTGGCTGGCATGTACTACGACAACCAGGACATCTCGTTCTTCAACGAGCAGCTTTTTGGTCCCGACACCAATGCGTACATTACAAACTCGGTGCCGCCCAAGGTACCGCCGCAGCGCTATCCGGCGGACACCGGCAGCACCGCCTACAGCCAGCAATCCGGTCATTCGGAATCCATCTACACGCACAACATCGTGCATTTCGATCATGGCATCGACCTGACTTTGGGTCTGCGCTATCTTCAAGGGAACAAGGACGGTTGGGGTTATGCGACGACCAACGTGCCTTCCTGTACAGACCCCAAGGTTCCCGCCGCCGCCCAGTTGCTTTGCGCGGTGCCGCGTTACGATGCCAGCTACGACGACAGCCGCACGTTGGGAACCGCCAGCTTGAGCAAGAGCGTGGGCAACGGCGGCGTTTTCTACGTCAGCTTTTCCAATGGCTTCAAGGCTGGCGGAATCAATCTCAATCCCAGCAAGGGCATCGACACCGGCACCACGTTCGGCCCGGAGTCGGTCAAGAACTACGAGGCCGGCCTGAAGTTGCCAGGGCTCGTCCACAATTTCGACCTGCGTGCCACCGCGTTCGTGGCCAACTACACGGACTTGCAGCTCAACACCTTCAATGGCTCGTACCTGGTCATTTCCAACGCCGCATCGGCCACGACCAAGGGCGTCGAACTCGAAGGCGTGTGGTACCTGGCGCCCGGCTATTCACTCAAGGGGAGTTACACGTACGACGATGCCACCTACGGACAGGATGCCGTGGATCCCACGTTCCGCGGCAAGCCGCTCACCAATGCGCCGCGCAATGCCGCGAGCTTGAGCTTCAACGTGCGCCAGCCTATCGGGGCCAAGGTGCTGTTCGCTTCGGCCAGTGCGCGTTACCAAAGTCAGGTCAACACCGGTTCGGGACAGGATCCGCATTTCTTGCAAGGTGGCTATGCCTTGCTCAACGCCCGGGTGGGAATGAGCTGGCAGAATGGGTTCTCGGCATCGCTGTGGGCCCGAAATCTCACGGATCGACACTACTACAACGTGATCATCGCCACGACGGCACAGGCGGGGAACTACAGCGGCTTCCCCGGTGAGCCGCGCACGTTCGGCATCGAATTGCGCAAGGAGTTCTGATCGCGATGGCCTCCGACACGTCGCGTGTGCGCGTTTTCACATGGGTCTTGGCGGGGCTGCTGGGTATCGCTGTTGGCGTGGTTACCGCCTTGCTGGCCACCAGCGTAATGGCGGACCCTATGCAAACCGTGCCCGGGCATCCGGAATGGCGCACGAAGCACGCAACGGCGGCACAGCATCCGAACATGTACGTGCGTGCGTTTGCCGCACGTTACGGTTTGCTCGGGCTGAGCACCTCGGAAGCCAAGTACTGCCACACCATTGCCGATCGGCAAGGCCGTCCTTTGAGCACGGCATGCGATTACGAGATCACCGGCCAGGGCTTGCCGGCCCAGTGGTGGTCGTTGACCTTGTACGCGACCGACGGGTTCCTGGCGCGCAATGACGACCACGCCAATCACATCGGTACCACCAATGTCGTCGCTGGAGCGGATGGCAAGTGGTCCATCCGCATTGGCAAGACCCGTGATGGCGCCTCGAACTGGCTGTCAACCCGCAATGCCGGCACCCAATTCGTGCTGACGCTTCGGATGTATCTGCCGACCCAGGCGGTTGTCGATGGCCAAGTACCGGACCTGCCCGCGATCCAGCGCATGTCTTGCGAAGCGGAGCACGGCTCATGAAGCGCTTTCTGGGCCCGGTGTTGCTGGCGGTCATCCTGGCCGTCATTGCACATATCGCTGTCGTGCAGATCGAACCGTACTATTTCATGCGCGGTGCGATAAACCGAAACATCGCCCGCGGCGGCATCAACGCCTGGTATGAAGCCCCGCGCGTCACCTCGGCATCACGCACCGTGGTGCATCCGTCGCCGGAGCTCGCCTACTCGGCCTGCGTCTACGATCTGCGCAACGGGCCGGTGCACCTCTGGGTGCAGCCGATGGACGACTACTGGTCGCTGTCGCTGTATGCGGCCAACGCGGAAAATTTCCGCGCGTGGAACTATCGATCGAGTCCGCAGGGCACAAACATCTGGTTGCTGGGAAGCCACGATGCCGGCCGCCAACCGCCTGCCGGTGTGACCGTGGTGGAATCGCCATCCAACCGCGGCCTGGCCCTGATTCGCCGGCATGTGGAGGGCGATGCATCGTGGGGTCGAATCGAACAGGCGCGGCGGGCAGATCGATGCGAAGTCGTTCCTTGATCATGCCCGGGTTGTCCCTGCGCAACGGCGGATACCTTGGGTCGGGTCACGGCGTGTTTGATGGAGCGTGGCAGGATTCGCGCGCCAACCGCCGTGGTTCCCGTCGACCGGCGCAGGACACGTGAAGCGATATCTCGTGCCAATTGTGCTCTTGGTCGTGGCCGCGGTCGCCACCCACGTCATCGTCGTCCATGCGATTCCCCACGTGCTGATGCAAGGCGCCATGGACCGCATCGAGAAGCACGTCAGCACCAACAAGTGGGTCGCTGCCAAACGCGTAACTGCCGCCTCCCGCACGGTAGTCAGGCCTTCGCCTGAACTGGCCTACTCCGCATGCGTTTTCGATCTGCGCAACGGGCCGGTACGCATGCGCGTGCAACCGATGAACGACTACTGGTCGCTGTCATTGTTTGCCGCCAATACCGACAATTTTCATGTCTGGGACAATCGCACCGCACCGTCGGGCGTCGACATCTGGCTGGTGGCAGATCGCGCGGCCGGCCGGCAACCACCCGCCGGCGTCACCCTCGTGCGCTCGCCCTCGGAGCGCGGCATCGCGTTGATTCGTCGCCGCGCAACGAGCGAATCGCAATGGCCACAGATCAAGGCAGCGCAAAGTGAAGATCGATGCGAGGCCGTGCAATGAGTGCGCGACAGGCCGTGCTCGCCAACGCGACCGATCCAGTACGTGGCCGGAGGCAATGCTCGTGACGCCTTCATCCGTCTTGTTGCGCTGGCTGTTGCCGATCTTGCTCGGCACCGTGGTCGGACTCGGCACCGCCTGGTGGGCTACCGGGGAAACCTCGATTCGACCCATACCTGGTCACCCGGAGTGGCGCGGGGACACGTTTTCGGGTTCGACCCACGCCGACGCCTACACGCGTGCGCGCATTGCTCGCACGGGCCTGCTGGCGCTGAGCCGTGACGAGGCCGCCTACTACATCGCGACGCGCGACCACGATGGTCGGGCGTTGACCGACGCGTGCAGTTATGAAGTCACCGGCAAGGCCATGCCGGGGCAATGGTGGGCCTTGACGCTATACGCCAGCGATCTGTTCCTGCCGCGCAACGATGATCACGCCAATGACGTCGGCAGTGACGCGGTTGCCGCCGTACCGGATGGTTCTTGGTCGGTGCGTGTTGCGGCGACACGCGACGGCGCAGCGAACTGGTTATCAACACGCAATAGCGGCGACTTCAGTCTTACCATGCGCCTTTATCAACCCGAACGGGCGGTGCTCGAAGGCACGGTTCCGAATCTTCCTGACATCCGCAGAATGTCCTGCCAGGCGCAACCCAGATCGTGACGCGTCATTCTTGCTTGCGCTTGCGTGACAAGGGCATGAAATCAGTTTGTTTCAACAAGGAATCGGCATCCATGCGAACTCCAGCGTCGATTGCATTCGCCGCGATCCTGGCAACGATCTTGTTGCCGTGCAGCAGCATTGCAGCGCGCGATGCAACGACAGCACCGCGCGTGCAAATGAGCGATGGCAGCGTCGCAGGGACCAGCCGCGATGGAGTTCGCGTATTCATGGGCATCCCGTTCGCGGCGCCACCCACCGGCGATCGACGTTGGCGCGCACCGGTTCCCGCGGTGGCGTGGAAGGACACGCGTGATGCAACCCGCGCGGGACCGGCGTGCCCGCAACCGGCCAAACCATCTGGCACGCTTTCAGCGCATGTCCCGCTCGCGCAAAGCGAGGATTGCCTCAATCTCAATGTGTGGGCACCTGCAAAAACCGTCGCTGCGCATCCGCTGCCGGTGCTGGTGTGGATTCATGGCGGCGCCAACATGCTCGGCGATGCCTCGTCGCCGTACTACGACGGCACGAAGCTGGCGCAGCGTGGCATCGTCGTGGTCAGCATCAATTACCGGTTGGGCTACCTCGGGTACTTCGCCGCGCCCGCATTGAACCGCGAACACGGGCCAGGCAACTTTGCGTTGCTGGATCAGATCGCCGCATTACGCTGGGTGCAGAAGAACATTGCGGTCTTCGGCGGCGATCCGCGGCGCGTGACGGTTGCCGGTGAGAGTGCCGGTGGCGAGGCGGTGCTGCAACTGATGACGGTGGATGCCGCACGCGGCTTGTTCGCGCAGGCCATCGTCGAATCGGGCGGCGGGTGGCGCAAGACCCCCACGCGAGAAGACATGACGAGCAAGATCCAGGCGGGGTTCACCGCCGCGGGGCTCGACGCCAACGTCGATGCGGATGCCCTGCGCAAGATTCCGGTAGCGCAATTGATCAAGGCCGAGATGGCCGACCACCAGCTCGGATTCGGACCATTCCTCGATGGCGCGACAGTCTCGCAAGACCCGTCTGCGGTCTTTCTCGCCGGCAAGCAGGCGGCCGTGCCCTTGCTGATCGGCAGCAACACCTGGGAAGCCAGTTTGATGAACGCCGTGCCGCCCAGGCCGCGGATGCGGCAGTTGGCCGACAGTCCAGCCGTCAAGCACCTGTACCAGGGCGAGGCGGACGGTGAGAAAGCCGTCCTGCAACATCTGTTCGGCGATGTGGTGATGGCAGCGCCGGCGCGTTGGGTTGCGCGCGAGCAATCGCGACTGGCTCCGACCTGGTTGTACCGGTTCGGGTATGTTCGCGCCGCACGCCGCGATGCGATGCCAGGTGCGCCGCATGGTGGCGAAATTCCCTACGTCTTCGACACCCTCGACAAGTCCGAAACCGGTGGCAGCGGGGCGTTGAACAAACGTGACCTCACCATGGCTGCCACCGTCGCCGATTGCTGGGCGGCCTTCGTGCGCCGCGGCACGCCCGCGTGTGCGCTGGGCACATGGCAGCGCTACGACCCGGCCGGTGACAACACCATGGATATCGGCAATGAGCGCAGCGGGCAGACGGCGCATCTGCGCGCCCAGATCCTCGACGCGATCGACCGCTTCTTTGGTCCGAATGCTGCGAGCCGCATGCCATGAACCTCAGTCATTGGCCGCCCGGAGTACCCTGGCACCTGGAATTGCCGCAGACCTCGTTGTATTACAACCTCGAAGTCGCGGCGACGCGCTATCCCGCGCGCACGGCCATCGCCTATTACGGCAACACGATTTGCTATTCACAGTTGAAACGCCAGGTCGATGCGCTTGCAGGTTACCTCCAGCAACAATGCGGCGTGAAGCGTGGCGACCGCGTGGCCCTGTATCTGCAGAACAGCGCGCAATTCGCCATTGCCTTCTATGCGATCCTGCGTGCGGATGCGAGCGCCGTCCTGATCAACACCATGAACCTCGTGGACGAAGTACGCGATGTCCTGGGCGACAGCGGTAGCAAGGTGGCGATCTTCGGTCAGGAACTGGCCGCCAACATCCTGCCGCGGCTGGACGACCAACTCGAGCATGCGATCAGCGCCTGCTATTCGGAGTATGCCGATGCGGGCACCGACTTGCCGCTACCGGAAGTGGTCGTCGCCGAGCGCATCGCGATACCGCGTGCGATCGAATGGCGTCACGCGCTGCACCACGCGCCGATTGCGACGCCAATGCAAAACGGCCCGGATGACCTTGCGGCGATACCGTACACCTCCGGCACCACGGGAGTGCGCAAGGGCTGCATGCACACGCATCGCAGCGTGATGCACACCACCATATCCAGCATCGAGTTCAGTCGCGTGGCCAAGGACCAGGTCGTATTGGCCGCGCTGCCGATGTTCCATGTCACCGGCTTGCAGATGAGCCTCAACGCCGCGATCTATGCTGGCGCCACCATCGTGGTGATGACGCGTTGGGATCGGCGCTGCGCGGCAATGCTGATCGAGCGTCATCGCGTCACAAACTGGACGGCAACGCCGGCCATGTTGATCGACTTCCTGGCCCAGCCCGGGCTGGATCGCTTCGATCTTGCGTCGGTGAGCCTACTCAGCGGTGGCGGCGCGGCCATGCCCAAGGCGGTGGCCGAACACATCCGCAAGTTGTGGGGCCTGACCTATATCGAAGGGTACGGACTGTCGGAGACGATGGCGCCCACGCACACCAACCCCCGGCAGCATCCAAAAGCGCAATGCCTGGGCATTCCCATGAACGACACTACCTCGATCGTGGTCGATCCGACGACGCTCGCGCCCATGCCGGTCGGCGAGGTTGGGGAAATTCTGGTCAATGGCCCGCAGGTGTTCCAGGGCTACTGGGGAAAGCCGGACGATACGGCAGCCGTGTTCGTCGACGTCGACGGCATGCGCTATTTCCGCACCGGCGACCTGGGCTATGTCGATGATGAGGGCTATTTTTTTTTCGTCGATCGCCTCAAGCGCATGATCAACGCTTCTGGATACAAGGTCTGGCCCGCCGAAGTCGAGAACATCCTGCATGGGCATCCCGCGGTGCAGGAGGCATGCGTGATCGCCTGCCGCGATCCGCATCGCGGCGAGAGCGTCAAGGCCCTGGTGGTTCTGCGCAAGAACCAGTCCCTGACGGGCGACGAATTGATCGCGTGGTCGCGTCAACACATGTCGGCTTACAAGGCGCCGCACGTCGTCGAGTTCGTCGACGCGCTGCCGCGTGGCGCAACCGGCAAGGTGGCGTGGCGCATGCTGCAGGAGCGCGAGCTGGCAACAACGAAGCAGGTCTGAAACGACCGGGCACTTCCAGCCTGATACCCCAAACTGTGCGAAGGCGAACGAGCGGCTACACGCAGTATCTTTGGGAAAATGTGTCGCCAGATGAAAGTTTGCCGTATTCGCGTTTGGCGACAGCGCGCATCACGCTGAAGTAATTAGGCGGTGTTACTCGACCGTTACGTCGTACAGAGCAGTGTCGAGTCCGTCATCCTTGCATTTCTGGATAATCGGTCCATAATTGCACGAATGATTCGTCGCCACCTGCTGCCCCAGCTTGACGCCGCCTTGACCGAAAGTCCGGCCGTGGCGCTGCTCGGGCCGCGCCAGGTCGGCAAGACCACGCTCGCGCTCGAGGTGGCCAAGGCACGGCCCTCGCTCTATCTGGATCTGGAATCCGATGGCGACCGCGCGAAGCTGTCCGAGCCGGAACTGTACCTAGCGCAGCACGAGGACAAGCTGGTCATCCTCGACGAGATCCAGCGCGTGCCGCAGCTCTTCCAGACCCTGCGCGGACTCATCGATGCCGGCCGTCGGCGCGGGCGCGGCAAGGGTCGCTTCCTGGTGCTCGGTTCGGCGTCGATCGACCTGCTGCGGCAGTCGAGCGAATCGCTCGCAGGCCGCATCCGCTACCTGGAACTCGGCTCGCTCGACGCCAGCGAAGTCGGCCGCAAGCGCCTCGCCGCGCTATGGCTGCGCGGCGGTTTCCCGGAAAGCCTGTTGGCCGGTTCCGACGCGGCCAGCCTGCGCTGGCGCGCGGACTTCATCCGCACCTACCTCGAACGCGACATCCCGCAGCTCGGACCGCGCATCCCCGCGGAAACGCTGCGGCGACTGTGGACCATGCTCGCGCATCAGCAAGGTGGCCTGCTCAATGCCGCAACACTTGCGCGTGCGCTGGCGGTCGATGGCAAGACGGTCGCATCCTATCTGGACCTGCTGGTGGATCTGTTGCTCGTGCGCCGCCTCGCGCCGTGGCACGGCAACGTCGGCAAACGTCTGGTCAAGTCGCCCAAAGTGTATGTACGCGACAGCGGACTGGTGCACGCCTTGCTCGGCATCGCCGACTCCGAAGCCCTGCTCGCGCATCCGGTGGTCGGCGGCAGTTGGGAAGGCCTCGCCATCGAGTCGTTGATCGCCGCCGCGCCCGCCGGCACCGACGCGTACTTCTATCGCACCGCCGCCGGCGCGGAGATCGACCTGTTGCTGCAGATACCCGGCCAGCGCAAACCTTGGGCCATCGAGATCAAGCGCGGGCTCGCGCCGAAACTCGATCGGGGGTTCCATCTGGCCTGCGAATCCGTGCGACCGAATCGGAGTTGGGCGGTGTACGGCGGCGTCGAGCGCTTTCCGCTCGCCAAGGACGTCGAAGCCGTTTCCCTCATCGAGCTGTGCGAGATTCTTGCTCAGGCTTGAGCCATTTCGCATTCCTTCGGATTTCGTCCCTGGTCAACTTTCAATACGCGCCAATGGGTAGGTTCGCGGGGTCGCGTTTTGCCTCAATCACCCGGCTTATGGGGCCAGCGCAATCCTCACATCTCGGCGACAGGGCCCGGCACCTTGGTCATGACAATGCCGGCATTCAGCATGCCGTCGACGTTGTATGGGTTGGGGTAGAACGGGTTTTCCACGATGCCGCGACCCAAGATGGAGTCCGGTCCTTCCAGGTACAGATCGTAATGCAGGTTGCGCGGGCCAATGGCCAGCACACTCCTGCCATCGACGATCTGCCGTAGCGCCGCCTCGAGGCCCATTCGGTTCGTGGCCTTGTCGTACCAGAATAGCGGCACCACGCCAACCATCGAAATGTCACTCGAACCGATGTCAACTTCCCCGACGATTCCGGCAATGGTTTCATCGCAAAACAGGTTGAAGTTGCGTGGCACGACCGTTGGCAGCCCGACAGTGCTCGGCACGGGAATCCCGCAGACGGCGACGTAGGTCTTGGCGCTCGCCGGGATCGCCACCGCAGGGTCTGCGCCTTCGCCAAGCACCACCGGCGTGGTATTGGGAACGAGGTTGATCGCTCCACTGCTGGTGGACGTGGCGGTTTTCGGGTAACCGGTGTAGTTGGAGGTCGCTGCAACCACCCAGGATCCGGTAAGATAATCCCCATCCGTCAGGCCATCGAGGTTGGGCGCGATGAAGTCCCACTGCTGCGGACCCACCGTCATCTTGACCTCGCGCGAGTTCACCCACACCAGGTTCGCCGTGAACGGCGACACCTCGGCGCCGCCCGTCGGCGTGTAGGGACAACCCAGGCACTGGCCGTGCTTGGCCTGGTAGAACGGTCCGGTGAGGGTGCCGATCACACCCGTCGTCCAGCGCGTGGCCTCGTCACTGGGCTGATACGGCGCCTGCACGATGTACCACGCCGTGTTGCCGTTCGCGTCGTACGAGTAGTACGTCACGAACGCATTGCCCGTGGCGCCCACGTCCACCTGAAGCCCGGTACCCGGCTGCTTCGGATCGTAGTACGTGCCGCGATAGGGAAAGATGGGCGCGAGGCTGGCGTTGATGTACGCTGGATTGGGCGGGTATGGGGCGGCCTGCCCGTATGCCACCGCGCTCACGCCAACGTATAAGGCCAATGTGGCCACGATTGCCAGAATCTGTTTCATGAGGCTCCCCAGATGAAAAATCTCAGTACCTGATGCGAACAAGATATACCACGACTGCGCGAGCCGGTGCCGTACAGTTTGGTGTCCTCAAGTATTTTGCGCAATTGGACAAACCGATGTCGACATCGCCTTCAAGGCGGCACGATCACTGGTCCGGGTTTTCTCAATTGCGGGCACGGTCCGGACGCATTGCCGTGCTGGACCATGTCGTTGCGTGGGTGAACCGGCCTGTACCTTGCGTGTCGGGCGAGGAACGCCGACTCCACACGCAATTGCCGCCTTGCGGCCAGACAGATCTGCCGCACGGTTTCTTGTGGCGGCAGCTGTCGATCGGCTTCGTACAGTGCCCGGATGAATTCCTCGCATGTCGCGTCCTGGCTTCCGATTCGGGCGAGCTCGACCAGGGTCAGGTCCGGCACGATTTCGCGCGCGGCTTCGAACACCGAATCGATGCTCGAAAATCGAGCTGCCATTTCAAATTCGTACATGTCTGCTCCGCAACGTCGTGGAAAATGAATTCAGCGAATGGCTTGCTGGGTCGGCGCAGCAGGGCGCGCAGCCGCATGTTCCGGACGCTGCGCCCGTCGACGGCGGCTGAAGCGCGGGCGGGGCAGCTCCGGCAGCGGCATGCCGGAGATCAGCCGACAGGCATGGTCGCGTTTGACCATCGCCAGCACACGCGAAAGGAACTGCAAGGATCGTGGCTGCACATCGGCTTCGTTCAGCGCCACGATGACGGCATCGGGTGTGTGGAACGTGCGCACGCCTTCGGCCTCGATCAGGCTGGCCGTGAGGCCCAGGTTGGCTAGGCGCGTTTGTACCTTCGCGGCATCGTGGTACTGGAAGTTCATTCCGGCCGTGGGACGGGTGATCGGATCAGTCATGTGATGTCTCCTTTGGACTCTCGATAGCGATTACTGCGCCGCGTCTGGCGGCAGCGCATCGGTGGCCGGCGCATCGTTGCGGATGGCCAGGGTCAACTTGCCGCGTGGCAAAAGACGCTCGATGACGCGATGCAGTTCTTCATTGCTGGGCCCGATGCACGCACGCAGCAGTTCCTGTTCCAATGCTTCGCGGCAGCCCTTGAGCAAGGACAGCCCGTGCCTTTCACGAAGAACCTTGAGGCCGTGCTTGCCCATCGCATCAAATCCGGTGGCTGCCGCAGAAATTGCCATCGCAGCTTGGAATATCGGAAAGCCGGTTGAGCTGTGTCATGTGAACCTCCGAAGGCGCAGGAGTGCAATTCCAAAATACGCGAAACCACCGGTTTCAATGAAATTTCATGCGGCGACCGGGCGCAGGGTGATGTCATCGAGCAGCAGCACGAGATCGGCGCCGCGGATCTCGGCGAGGATGACTTCGCGCTCCAGATCAGGATCGGCGTAGAAGATGCACGTGCGATGCAGGGCAGCGGCGATGGCGGACTCGCGATCCGGGCCGCGGCCGCTGCGCAGGGGCTGGTCGACGCCGGGGAACTGCGCCATGGCGCGGTGATCGTGGCCGCGATGCGCGGTTGCGAGACGAATCGGTATCGGGCGTGGTTTCATGGGCTCCTGTGGGCAGTGGCTGGAAGACGAGGAAAAAATGACCCTCTCTTCTTTTGTACTCCAACCGACCCGTTTGCACGAAATTTCTTGCGGCGGCCGAATTGGCGGAATCTCACGGCGTGAGACACGGACCGGCATACGGCTTCCGGATGGCACAACCGGCCTGGAGAGCCGATCGCAGATTGCGTTGGCGCGAGCGCGCAGCGAAACCTGTTTGCGCAGTCCTTCGGAACCTCGGCAACTTGATGCGTACAATCCACGCATGGCCAAGAACCAGAAGAATGAAATGCGACCAGCCGGCAAGGCCGCTGCGCTGAAGGGTCTGCTGCACCGTGATGGCGAACGTCACGCCGAAGTCACGCGCGTGCGCATCCATCGTGCGATCAGCTGGCTGGCACGCGCGATTGCGATGGGATGGAGGCAGGAGCGCATCGCAGATGACGCGCGCAGGCTGCACGCGATGGGGACGGATCTCTACAAACGCATCGGGACGATGGCGTCACACATCAAGGGCTGCGGCGATGGGCTGAAAACGGCCGAGCAAGGCTACAACGCCATGGTCGGATCCATCGAACGAAGCGTCATGCCGCGTGCGCACAAGTTCAACGAGATCAAGCTCAGTGGGACGACACAGAAAATCGCCGGACTATTGGGGGTTGAGAAGCCACTCCGCGCACCCGACCAGACCCGCGACCAGTGGACGAAAGCCGACGACGAAGCAAAACCGATGGAGCAGACGCCATGAATTCTGAGGCAACGGAAGCGAACGGCCGCCTGACATGGCAGGCGGTTTTCGCCAAGACGTCGCGAGCGCCGTTCACACGGCTGGCGGACTTCACGAGCCATGATCAGGAGCGGATCACGCGCATCGTGTATCCGGCGGCTTGGGCTGTTGATTACTTCGTCGACAACGAACTCACCAACCCGCGCGTGGCTGTCGTCGGAGTCACCCAGCCAATTATGGCGGCATTCGACGGAGCATTGCTGCCCGTCTTCACCCGAGTGTGCCGATCGGCGGCGTCATGGACAATCAACGCACCGGCGGCGCCGAAGCCAAGACGAGCCCAATTCAACGCATTGAATCTGGTCAAGAGGCCAACAATTCTCCGGCAGGAGACACGGGCGGCCCTCGACAAGATCGCTGACACGGCCGACGTGCTGATGGTCCACTCAACCTACGGATTGGACCACGCACGCGAAATCGTCGAGTGGCCTGCATTCGATCGATATACGCAAGACGGTAAGTACGTCTTGTGGGGCGCCGACTCGGAAGTGGGAATCGGAAGCGTCATCCGCTGGCTTGTCGCACGAGGCTACGACACTGACCCGATCGTTCGGGGGCCATTCGAAGGCGCGAATGCACCACGAATGCCCAGCGGGTTGATCTATTGGGTACGAGTGCTGTCGCGCGCAACAGCCGTGACGCCGATCGCGTGCGCCAAGGCCGATGCGGACATACAGCGCATCATGAAACTGTGGACAGCCATGCAAGCGGCGGTTCCCCAGGATCATCGATGCGCGGTGGCGGATGTGATTGGTACGGTGTGCGAGCAGACCATCAAAGGACGCCCGATACGCGCATTGATGGCCTCGCCATTCCACCTGGTCGATCTGGAAAGCGGTGAGTACTGCGATCGCGACATAGATGGGGAGTGGGTGGTAAGAGACGGCAAGTTACCAGCCACCGCGCTGGCACTGTTCCCGGAAGAAGACACGGGGGATCCGAGCGGCCTGCGCGTGCGACGCATGAGTTGGTTGCAGGCGGCGATGGATGAGTGTCCTCCCGAGGTGCCCTCGGCACGAGAAGACGCCGAACAACCGCATGTATCTGTGCGTCAGGACAAACTGGGCGAGGAGATACAGCCGCTCAAGGAATACCAAATGCCGCGGCCTGAAATGGCGCGCGCGGTGCGAGGCAAGGGAACGTGGCCAGTTCTGGCCGTCAACGCACAGATTGGCCAACCTAGGGCAGATCCGGAACACATAGTCCAGCAAGCGGTGAAGATCGTCTGCGCATGGCTCGCCGATCGCAAGAAGATTCGCGTTGATGAAAACGCGGCGACATTCTCCGCTAATGACGTAAGCGAGGAAGTCACGATCGAAGCAGATGGAGCAAGGCTGTGGGCAATGCGCTTGGATGACAGGCGCGGAATGACCGAGGGCGCGTTCTGGCGCGTCGAGATGATCCTGGCTGCACAACCGCAGGCGCAAATGGCCTTGCGCATCGAGCAAATTCGATTGAATGCCAGCGCGCCTCCGCCGCAGCCGGCGGTGCCGGCCTTCGTCATTGATTTGGCAGACAAAGTGGGATTGCACGATGGCGGCAGATTACTTCGCGCCAAACCGTGGGAAATTATCTCCGCGGGCGACATCGATAGATGTGTGAAAGAGCTGATGGATCCTTTGCGCGCGCATCCTGTGTTGGTGGCCAGTTACAGTAATGAAGCAGAGCGCATGCGTCAGATCGCAGGGGTACTGGCAAAACGCCTCGCGGGTGTTGCCACCGTTGCTTGGCTGGACCACGAAACGGTCGCCCAGTTCAAGATGCAAATTGGGGCATCCTTTGCTGTCTACGGAAACGCGGTGCGGCTCTACCAGCCTGGGTTGGCGCGCACAGACAACCCGTTTACGCATCCAGTGATCTCAGTTGGGCGCGACAGCACAAGCGACAAGCAATTGGTCGATCGAATTACCCAGGAAGCATGTGCATGGGCCATTGAGCCATCCAATCTGGACGTAGCAGTACCGACATTCCCCGATGCGCGGCGCAGCATCATTGCCAGGCGCGTCAGTAGCGCGCTCGATGCGACACAACGCTCGGCGCGCACAGCGCAGGAAAGCATCGAGCGGCTGCAACAACTGGTTGCAGAGCAAAACGCAAGCCTCGAGACAAACGAAGCGCAGGTACGCGAACGCACGCGGGAGGTAACCGACCTGCGCTTGGAAATTGCGATGCTCACCCGTGAACGCGATGAGGCGATCGACGAGCTTCGCCGAGAACGGTACAAGAGCGCATACCAATGGAAGGTAACACCACACGAAGACGTGGTGGACTCTGTGGAACCAGAATGGCCGGAGCGGTGGGATGATCTGCAAAGCTGGATTGAACTGTATGGGCAAAACCGTTTGGTGCTCCACCCCATGGCTGTGAAGACAGCCAGCAACTCACCATTTCGTGACATCGCGTTTGCTTACAAGGTGCTGCACCTGTTGGTGAATGCCTACATTCCCATGAAGACCAGGGCGCCCAACGATGAGGCACCGCGCCTTCGCTGCGAGGAGCGCTGCAAGCAGCTCGGGGTCGACATATCACCCGTGGGAACTGCGGTGGAGAACCAGCGGTATGCGAATCGGTATCGGCGCAAGTTTGGCGACAAGGTGCTTACCATGGACATGCACGTCAGTCGCGGTGGTGGCTTCGATCCAACAACCGTGTTCAGGTGCTACTTCACCTATGACGCAGATAACCAGCGCGTGCTGGTAGGGCATCTTCCGGGCTACCTCGAAAACACACTGACTCACACGAGCTGAGGTCGGGCGACCTGCGCGGCGATTCTCAGGCCAGCTACAGGTCGCGCTGATGGCCAATTCACGGAAGATCTCGCGGACGCCGATATTGGAACAGCTGAATGCGAGGAACAGGGATTTCAGGTAAGCGAAGCTCAGTAGAAAAAATTCCATCGACGATCATTGAGAACGGCATTACCAGTTGTGCACTGCCTCAAAAGTTTTTTCAGCTCAGGTACTGAACCCTTTAAATGCGCCGCGGCCCACCGGGGAAAAGTGATGTCGCCAATCAGCTCGCCGACATCATTTGAGGAGAACCTGAATTCAAAATCTCCTGAGTAATGAATTTCGCCGCGCTGATCCAACTCTTTGAAGCCGGAAGTCATCCGATGGTTCCAAGTGGCCGCAAAGCCATGCATGGCCTCAAACGCGGCAGCGTCAATTTCTTGAATTTTGATCCAATTCATGCTTCACCTTTATATGTTGTGAATGCAGATCGAGGATAGTGGCAAATGAGCCTGTGTCCACCCGGTCTTCTATACCTTTTTATGACAGGGTTCACGGGTTTTTGCCCGGCAACCACTGAGTTTTTGGGGACACTTCTTTGGCGTGGCCGGTGTGCTCATGCTCGGCGATGCCGTTTCCCATGGGCAGTATTCCTCGATCTTCTCCCCGTTGGGTTCGATCGGAATGGGCATGGTGGCCATTTGCACGGCCAAGCAACGCAAACTTGGCAAGGAGTGATTTTCCCGAACTGCCGTTTGCTCGTAGAGTCGGTCCGGTTGGATGCAGGCTTTTGTCCCATCGCGAAGCTTCATGAACGGCATCGGGAATCGTGGAGGGTCAAAACGTCCACGTTGTCATTTTCCGGCCCTGAACAGGACGAGCTCGACAAGCCGCAAGTCTGTCGCATTGGCAAGCGCAACGTTGAGATCGCGGATTTGCCTGCACTGCAAAAGTACATCCGTGTCCTTGACCCAGCTGCGCAGCTTTTCCATGTAATCCCAATAGCGCTCAACTGTCGAAAACGTACCGATAGTCACGCCATTCCAAAGAAATACATTGGCAACTCTGGAATCCCAGATGGCGTAGTGTGCTGGTGACAGGACGTGCAGTAGCTTGGAGGCTCCAACAATTGAGCGATTGGCGAAAAATGCAACACGTTTCAATTCGTCCTGTTTCAGAACATGCCCGAGTCGCGCAGCATTCAACGCATCCAATACCTCTTTGCGTTCAGTCTGATCAAGGGTCGGGGTGGCGCGCAACATGGTTGGCATCCATGCATACACCATGTGCAAGCAAGCAACCGCTTCGTCCCAACCCAACGACGAAAAAGCTGATGCAATGCGAACGATGGTCTGGACGTCATCGAGATCAGCGTCCTTCTTGATTCGTTCCCGAATATCGCTTTGCTGGGCCAGATCCAACCAGGCCTGTCGCGTCATGCCACCTGTTCTATTCGTCATCGATAAGCCTTTATTCTTCCAGGAACCGTTTGCGCGTTTCGTAAGCTTCCCCGTCAAGCGAAAGTTCCACCTGTCGCGCTGACAAGACGTCTAGAGCCAGATCTGTACACCGCACAGCGCGCTGCTTTACCTGCGTATCCGTAAACTTGCTGTTCGCCACAGCGTCACCTCCTGGGTTCAAGCGTCCAAACGAGAGACACACACCAGTTCGCCAAAACGGATGTCTTCCCCAGGTCATGTTCACCGAAACGGATCAGCTTCGGCTAGTATCGAACCAAGCACGACAAGCCACAACCTTGTTATATCCTCAACGGGCAACGGCGGAAACTTTCAATGTGATCGAAGGTATGTCCTCCTCATCGACAACGCTTCAGCTTGTACTTTCCCCCTTAAGCGTGTTGGCGACATCACCTCCACACCGCTTCCAAATCCCAACAACCACCACACCAGCTGAGGCGTATCGGCGACCGTCGCGGTGACGTGCAGTCGGTCATCCGGCAACACGTCGATTTTCTGATCCTTGGACAGCGGTGTCTCGTAGAGATGCCCGCCATGCGCGGCCTCGAAGACCGCTTCCAGCTTGATCTTCTTGCCGGAGCCGAATGCCCATTCGCCGCCCTCGATCTGTTTGTCGAGCGAGAAGTCTTTCGGATAGCGTGCGGCTTCCTCGCGCACCTGCGCGGAGGAGATGCGGTGCAGCGGCAGCATGCGCGCATCCTCGTAGTCGTAGAAGCGGCAGGACAAGTAGAGCACCGGGCCGCGTTGCACGAGCGCGAGCGGGTGCACGCGCGCCTGCGCGTCCGTGCGTTCGCCGCGGCGGCGGTAGCGGATGTCGAGTTGGCGCTCGTGCAGCAGGGCCTCGGTCACGGCGTCCTGCACGCCGGCGTCGATGGACGGCGCCATCAACGCCTGTGTCGCCGGCACCGAGCGCACCTTGTCGAGCCACCGCCGGCTGCGTCGCGGCGCGGGTTCGGCGTCGAGGCGTTGGCGCGCGGCGAGGAAGTACGGGCGCAGTTGGTCGAGCATCGGCGATGGCAGCAGGTTCTGCAGATGCTGCTCGGCCATCGCCAGCGTAAGCGCCTGCGCGGGCGTAAGACCGGGCAGGTCGAAGCTCGGCGCATCCTTCTGCCAGCTCCAGCCGTACGGCTTCTCGCGATCATCACAGGCGATGGCGAATGTACTCGACAATTCGTTGAGGTCACGTTGCAACGATCGCTGCGTGATCTCGAAACCGTCGTCGGCCAGTTTCCGCCGCAACGCTTGCACGGTGACCTTGGCCGGATAGCGCGGCACGCGGCGCAACATGCTCCATTGGCGCAGCAAGGCATCCTGATGCTTGGACATGACCGCTATCCGGTTGTGTGAGTGCGACATGCGCGGGCGCTGTGTTTCGTTGTGCGCCTTATTGCATGAACAGGCGACAATCTGCGTCGCAGGATTCGGGTTGTCAATATGAGTGCTGTGGATTGCGTGAGCTGCCCAGCAGCCAGATTTTGCAGGCCGCAGTGACACGTACCAAAAGGGATCTCCACGGAATTTGCTCCATGCGACGCCGCGTGTCGCAACGCCGCGCCATGCTTGTTGGCATCTGGCGACGAGTGGCTTCTGCATCCATGGGACACGAAAGCAGGCTTTCCAACATCCGCGCACTGCGAATCCCGCCGCATTCCATCGAGGCCGAACAGGCGGTGCTTGGCGGCTTGATGCTCAGCGACACGGCATGGGACCGAATCGCCAGCGTGTTGTCCGCGGAAGATTTCTATCGCGAGGACCATCGCACGATCTACCGCGCCATTGGCGACTTGAAAGAGCGGTCCCAGCCTTACGACGCCGTCACCCTGGGTGAATGGTTCGAGCAACGCAAGCTCGCGGAAACGGTCGGTGGCGCCGGTTATGTGGTGCAGCTTGCAAACGCGACACCGAGCGCAGCGAACATCGAGGCATACGCAGGCATCGTTCGCGAGAAGTCCATCCTGCGGCAGTTGATCGATGCCAGCGGCGAAATTTCCGGCCTGGCATTCGACCCGGAATCGCGCAGCTCGCAGGAAGTCCTTGAACTGGCCGAGCGCAAGGTATTCGCCATCGCCGAAGCCGGCGCGCGCGGCAAGAAGGGATTCGTGACGGTGAAGGCGGCGGCGCTGCAGGCGTGGGAATCGCTGCAGAAGATGTTCGAAAGCAAGCAGGCGATCACAGGACTTTCCACCGGATACCGCGATCTCGACGACATGACATCCGGATTGCAGCCGGCGGAATTGATCATCATTGCCGCCCGTCCGTCCGTCGGCAAGACCGCATTCGCAATGAATATCGCTGAACACGCCGCGCTGGCATCCAACCGTGCAGTGGCGATCTTCTCGATGGAAATGTCGGCGAAACAGTTGGCGTTTCGCCTGATCTCTTCCGTGGGTCGAATCAACCAGAGACGCTTGCGCAATGGCGATCTCGAAGAGGAGGATTGGCCGCGCGTGACCGCCGCCCTGACACAGCTCAAAGGCGCCAGGATCTTCATCGACGACTCGCCGGCGCTGTCACCCTCCGAATTGCGCGCTGCGGCGCGGCGCCTCAAGCGCCAGCATGATATCGGCCTGGTCGTGGTCGACTACCTGCAACTGATGCAGGTGCCCGGCAATCGCGAGAACCGCGCAACGGAAATCTCCGAGATCTCGCGCAACCTCAAGGCGATGGCCAAGGAACTGGATGTCCCCGTGATCGCGCTGTCGCAGCTCAATCGATCCCTGGAGCAGCGCCCCGACAAGCGCCCGGTCATGGCCGACCTGCGCGAATCGGGCGCGATCGAACAGGATGCCGACGTGATCTTGTTCATCTATCGCGACGATTACCACAACCGCGAAAAGTCCGAGGCTCCCGGTGTCGCCGAGATCATCATCGGCAAACAGCGCAACGGCCCCACTGACACGGTCAGGCTTTCCTTCCTGGGCCAGTTCACACGATTCGAAAATCTTGTGGGCGAGGACCGACTGCGCAACTGAGGGCGCCAATTGCCCTATCGCTTCGCCTTCTCCGGCCTCCACCGCGCCAACCGCACCATCGCCCATGTATCGCGTTCACAGTATTCGAGAAGGTTGCGGCGAATCGCCTCGCGCTCGGCATCGTTCGTATCGGCCGCGATGGCGCGGGCGTAGGCGTCCTGGGCCATGCCGCCGTCGCAGATTTCCAGCGTGGCATAGTCCAAATCGGGAGCAACCGTCGGCAGCACACTCTTGATCGACCACGAGCCATGCATGTCGCGATGGTAGTAGTTTTCCTTGTAGATCGGCAGCAAATCGACCATGCGCTTGGTCAATCCAAGCAATGCTGCCGCCTGTTCGGGAAATGCCTCCGCCAATTCGCACACGCGACCAGCTTCGAAACTCTGGTTCCAGACGATGATCGGCCCAGTCTTTCCCGCGGCGGCAAGCAGTGCATCGACAAAATCAACACGCGGATCGCGGCCGGACAGGTCGAGGAATTGGCGGTGTTCGAGCGAACCATCCGACTGCTCGACGTGGCAGGAAAACTGGAATGGAATGTTTTTCCAAGGCTTCGTGCCAAGCCATCTCGGCACGGCGTAGGCGATGGTTTCGAAGTCGAGGTAGTAACGCGGGAACGGTATGGCATCGAGTTGCGAAGCGAATTCCATCGAAACCACCGGCTTCGCGGTGCGCGATGCTTGCGCAATGCGCCGCGCTCGTGGCTTCTCGATCCATTCGAGCGGCGCCTTCCTGAGGTCGTCGATTCTTGCACCGCGCAGGCGTTCGAGTAGTTTCTTTCCGCTTCCGATATCCTCGATCGGGTACTCCGGATGCGATTCAGCGCCATGGCAATGGTTGAAGAATGGGCAAGGATAAGGTTTCGAGCAGTGCCGCCCGGTGGCAATTCTTGGCTTCGGCCCCGCCACCACTGCCTTGAGCTCCGCGACAATCTCGGGAACCTCCGGGAGCAGCGCTTCGATCTGCTCGGTCAAGGCTTCTTTCTGCAACAGCCCCTGGTAGTCGCCCTCGCGCTTGTATACAAATGTGTTGTCGATATGGGCAACGCTGATCGCCTTCACCGGACGCCCCGCGCCGCGCAATACCCAGGCCTGAATGGCGCAATCCCACAGATGTTCTTCCTTGACCGATGTGGATGACTTCACCTCGATCAGATGATCGGCTTGCGCCTTGCACTGCAAGGCATCGACGCGAACCAAGACGTCCTCATGCTCGAAGGCGGCCTCGAAGAGCATCGGTCGGCGCGACTGTGGCTGGGCAAGAAACTCGCGTGTCTGCGCCAGCGCCTTGTTGGTTTCATGCGGTGCGGCATCGACAAGCACACCCGTGCTGCCGCCAAGCAGGGTGCGAGCTACCTCGCCGAAATGGGTGCCGGCGTCGAGCCGGGCCTGCTGCGATGGATCCGTTTCGGCCAACGCAGGACTGTGCTTCTCCAGCCAAAGCCGCTTGAGGCATTGCCGGCCAGATTGAAAACGGGATTTCGTCAAGATGGCCATGTCACGTTTGCCTCGTTCGATGCGAATGCATTCTGTCGCGGGGCGTTGATGCCCCTACACCTGAGGGTACCTGCTCGATCACCGTTCGGATAGCCGCGTCGAGCAAAGGCAGCGCAGGCTTTTCCATCAGCCCACAAGACAAGCGCCGAAGTTCACCCAGCCAAATGCCGTCGGCGGCATCGTCGTCCGGAATGCCGGTCGGTCCCAGCAGATCGCGCTCAAGCGGGGCAACGCCATCGTCGGCGAACATCAACGGCCCGCGCCGAACGAGCTTGCGCATTTGCAACGCGCCTTCGATCGCCTGGATCGAAAACGGCAATTTGCCGAATGCGAGCAAGAGTTTGTCGTTGACCTTGCAGTAGTCGTGGATCGTGATGACGGCACGGTCGGCCGGCGAGTAGACCGGCACACCCCAGGTGAATTCCTGCATCAACGCGTAGGCGTCACACTTCGGACAAACCGCAGCGCGCCTGCCAGTGATGCCGATGCGCGTATTCGCCTGCGTCTGGCGCAGCGCAAATGCAAGCGTGTGGGGGTGAATGATGAAGCGCGTTTCCAGACAGGTTGGACACGCGGCGTGGATGTCGATTGAACGGTTCATGCTGATACAAGCCCCTGGTACGGTCACGGAAGATCTTGCAGGCCGCCGATACGCGTGCCCGCCAGATTTCCGATTCGTCATTTGTATCAGGGCGATGCGACAGATGGTGTCGCAATGGACATTGCGGCGTGCGGCTTCGCCGATGAATCTCACGGCATGCGTCGCCAGTGCGCGTTCGGGATACGGCGGCTCAAAGTTATCAAGGACCGTGTTCGAGTCGCCGATCAACTGCAAGCAACAAGACCCGGCCGTCGCACCGGGCACAGCGAAAGCTGCGTGATCAACTATTCTGCGACGATTCGTCGGACCCATTCGGCGTCGGAGCGAATCGGGAAAGATACACGGGCTCAACACCGAGTCGAACGAACAACTCGTGTATCTCGTCGGAAGTACCAAGAAAGAGCCGCTCGACAAGTTTTTCGGTCAACGCCCTGCGCTCGCTTGCACTATTGTCTGGCTTCATGGGGCGGTCTCGGTGAATGGCACAGGAGCAGCATACGCCGATGGTGCGAATCAGCAAAATATTTCCGCCGACCTTACTGGTGTGTGCGCCGCGAATCGCGCCTGCTCGCCATCGACGGGGTGATCGAGCGCCGGGCCGGCGCGCGACACCTTGTCGCCAAGGCGATGCAGGACTAGCCGCCGTTGCTGGAATAGATCGGTGAGCGGAGCAGGGATTTCAGATAGAACCAGAGCGCAGGGCGCGGCTTCACCCATTTAACCCAGGTCCAAGCGCTCCTTCCAATATCTGCATCATTTCAGCTACTTTCGTTCCAACCGAACGACGCAGTTGCACAAGTCTCAGGCTCAACGCTCGGATCTCAGAGAACCGATCTTCGCAGTCCTGAACAACGTCGCGCATCCAGCTGCATGCGTAATTTTCGAGTTCCTTGTATTGGTATCGAGTTCCGTTGCCCTTTTGGATGGGAACGGCATAGCGGCCCCCGGTAATTGGGTGCATACAAGTTCGCATCCAAACAATCGACAATGACCCATGACATAGACGCACCCTGATGGACAGCGGGTCAGGTACCTTGCTGTAAAATTGGCGCACGCGTTGAATCAAAACGTATATATCTGCAATTTTTTCTGCCTTTTCCAACAGAAGATTTACCTGCTCGTTCACCTGCGAGCATGCGCGGTCGTTGAGGCCCCTCGCAAAATCTGCAAATGCGAGGTCCAGGACGCGGATATTCTCCGCACTCGGTCTTGATGCCGGTCGTGCCCCGATTGGCGATCCGTTTGATTTCAAATTCATCTTGCTGCTCCTCGTGTGTGCGCAGCCACATCCGCCGCGGTTGCATCCTTGCACCCTTCGACCCCGGACTTACCCCGGCTTCTATGGCTTTTCATGGGTAGGTTCAGGGGGTAACCTGCGAAATTGAGGGTGAACCAGCTATCCTCGTTTTTCCCAGTGAACGAATGTGTCAGGGACCAACGGATGACCGACCTTTTCTTCGAACGGCCGATTTTGAATTCGCCCTACGCGTATCCCGCGCGCCATTGGGAGCTCGACGGCTACGGGCAGCCGACGCAGAACATCGTTTCGAACCGCCGCCCGGCCGAGTTCATCACGCCGATCCCGAAGCCACGCAAGCGCAAGGGTGCTGCGGATCAGGCGGCGCTAGTGTTCGACGAAGGCAAGGGCCTGTCCAGCGACGCGCAGCAATACAGCCACACCGCGATCATCAACGCGGTGCGCAAGGAAGTCGATCTGTGGCGCCAGCTTCCGCCAGCGCAGTGGAAGGTCACGCCGGAAACCGCGCGCCTGCTCGAACACTGGCGCAATCACCCATTCGCTGGCGTCCGTCCATTCTTTTGCCAAGTCGAAGCGGTCGAAACAGCGATCTGGCTGACCGAAGTCGCACCGCAGGTCGGCAAGGCCGGCGATCGATTCATGGAGCACCTCGCCAAGGCGAATGCCGACGCGAACCCCGACCTGTCACGCCTTGCACTCAAGCTCGCCACCGGTGCGGGCAAGACCACCGTGATGGCGATGCTGATCGCCTGGCAGACCGTCAATGCCGCGCGCCATCCGAACAGCAGGAAGTTCACGCGCGGGTTCCTGATCGTGGCACCGGGCCTGACGATTCGCGATCGCCTGCGTGTCCTCCAGCCCAACGATCCGGACAGTTACTACGCCAGCCGCGAGCTGGTGCCGGCGGACATGCTCGGCGAAATCGAGCGCGCCAAGATCGTCATCACCAATTATCACGCCTTCAAACGCCGCGAGCGCGTCGAGCTTTCCAAAGGCGGACGCCTGCTGCTGCAAGGCCGTGGCGGTGGGGAGCTCGACACACTGGAAACCGAAGGCCAGATGTTGCAGCGGGTCATGCCTGATCTGATGGGCATGAAGAATATCCTGGTCATCAACGATGAGGCGCATCACTGCTACCGCGAGAAGCCGCCTTCTGAAGACGAGGAAGAACTCAAGGGGGAAGACAAGAAGCAAGCCGAGGAGAACAATCAGGCCGCGCGCTTGTGGATTTCGGGCCTGGAAGCCGTCAACCGCAAACTCGGACTCGCGCGCGTTGTCGATCTGTCGGCCACGCCGTTTTTTCTCAGCGGTTCCGGTTACGCCGAAGGCACGCTGTTCCCGTGGACGATGAGCGATTTCTCGCTGATGGACGCGATCGAATGCGGCATCGTCAAACTGCCGCGCGTGCCGGTTGCCGACAATATCCCCGGCAACGAGATGCCGAAGTTCCGCGAGCTGTGGAAGCACATCGGTCCGAAGATGCCGAAGAAAGGCCGCGGCAAGGCCAACCAACTCGACCCGCTGAGCATTCCAGTCGAACTGCAGACCGCGCTCGAAGCGCTCTACGGCCACTACGCGCAAACCTTTGCGCTGTGGGAGAAGGCCAGGATCAAGGTGCCGCCGTGCTTCATCGTGGTGTGCAACAACACCTCCACGTCCAAGCTGGTGTACGACTACATCTCGGGGTTTCATCAACCCAACGAAGATGGTTCGACCACGCTGCAGAACGGCCGGCTGGAGCTGTTCCGCAATTTCGATGAGCATGGCAATCCGATCCCGCGTCCACGCACCTTGCTGGTCGACAGCGAGCAGCTCGAATCGGGCGAGGCGCTGGACGACAACTTCCGCGGCATGGCCGAAGACGAAATCGAACGCTTCCGGCGCGAGATCGTCGAGCGCACGGGCGATGTGCGCGCGGCCGACAAGATCACCGACCAGGATTTGCTGCGCGAAGTGATGAACACGGTCGGCAAGCAAGGCCGGCTCGGCGAATCCATCCGTTGCGTGGTCTCGGTCGCCATGCTCACCGAAGGCTGGGATGCCAACACCGTCACCCACGTGCTCGGCGTGCGCGCGTTCGGCACGCAGTTGCTGTGCGAGCAGGTCATCGGCCGCGCCTTGCGGCGACAATCCTATGAACTCAACGAACAAGGGCTGTTCAATGTCGAGTATGCCGATGTGCTCGGCATTCCGTTCGATTTCACCGCCAAGCCCGTCGTCGCGCCGCCGCAGCCACCGCGCGAAACGGTGCACGTCAAGGCCGTGCGACCCGAGCGCGACGCGCTGGAAATCCGTTTCCCGCGCGTGCAAGGCTATCGCGTCGAGCTGCCGGAAGAACGCTTGAGCGCTGAATTCAACGACGACGCCATCCTCGAATTGACGCCGGACATCGTCGGGCCTTCCGTCACGCGCAATTCCGGCATCATCGGCGAGGCCGTTGATCTGAACCTCATCCACACCGGCGAATTCCGCCAGTCTGAATTGTTGTTCAACCTTACCAAGCGCCTGCTCTACAGCAAATGGCGCGATCAGGGCGAACAGCCCAAGCTGCACCTGTTCGGCCAGTTGAAGCGCATCACCAAGCAATGGCTCGACACCTGTCTGGTCTGCAAGGGCGGCACGTTTCCGGCGCAACTGCTGTATCAGGAACTGGCCGACATGGCCTGCGAGCGCATCACGCGCGCGATTACCACGCAGGAACTGAAAAAGGGCCGGGCGGTCACGGCGATTCTCGATCCGTACAATCCCGTCGGCTCGACGTTGCACGTCAACTTCACCACCTCGCGCAGTTTGCGTTGGGAAACCGTAGGCCCGCCGCCCAAGTGCCACGTCAATTGGGTGATACTCGACAGCGACTGGGAAGCCGAATTCTGCCGCGTCGCCGAAACGCATCCCAAGGTGTTGGCTTACGTCAAGAACCACGGCTTGGGGCTGGAAGTGCCGTATCGCTTCGGTTCGACCACGCGCCGGTATTTTCCGGACTTCATTGTTGTGGTTGACGACGGCAAAGGCGCGCAAGACCCGCTGCACCTGGTCGTGGAAATAAAGGGCTATCGTCGCGAGGATGCCAAGGAGAAAAAGGCAACCATGGACACCTACTGGATTCCCGGCGTCAACCACCTCGGCAGCCATGGCCGCTGGGCCTTCGCAGAGTTCACCGACGTATATGCCATGCAGGACGACTTCGCCGAGAAAGTGAGCGAGAAATTCAGCCAGATGATCGACGCCGCAACTACCCCGGCAAAGGACGCCTGACATGGCCAAGAAGCCCAAAACCCCGCTCAGCGTCGAAGCGATCAAGCACGGCGAGGCCACGCGCAAAAACATCCCCACCGCCGAATACCAATCGGTGCTGGAAAAGACCGAGCAGTCGCCGATTCGCATCGCGTATGAAAGACGCAACCGCGATCTCGATCCGCAACTCGTCTGGCGCGGCAAGGACGCGCAGGATTGGAGCGATCTCGTCGTCAACGCGCCGCCGCTCTACATTCAGGAGAAAGTCCACCCCAAGGTGCTGATCGACGATCTGCGTCGCGATACCGAGCGCGCGCGCGAGGCGGATGCGAAGCAGCAAACCGGCGCCATGGTCGATCTGTTCGCCGACTTCAACGGCCTGCCGTCTGAGGCCGCGCGCACCGAGTTCTACCAGCACGATGCGCACTGGGCAAATCGCATGATTCTCGGCGATTCGTTGCAGGTGATGGCCAGCCTCGCCGAGCGCGAAGGCCTGCGCGGCAAGGTGCAGTGCATTTATTTCGATCCGCCCTACGGCATCAAATTCAATTCCAACTTTCAGTGGTCCGCCACCAGCCGCGACGTGAAGGACGGCAACGCCGATCACATCACCCGCGAGCCCGAGCAGGTCAAGGCGTTTCGCGACACGTGGCGCGACGGCATCCATTCCTACCTCACCTATCTGCGCGACCGGCTGACCGTGGCGCGGGATTTGTTGACGGAATCCGGCTCGATCTTCGTGCAGATCGGCGACGAGAACGTGCACCGCGTGCGCGCGGTGATGGATGAGGTGTTTGGGGATGAGAACCTCGTGTCGCAAATTGCGTTTCGCACGACCACCGGTAGAGCAAGCGACACCCTTGCAGCAGCCTCGAATTACCTGCTCTGGTACGCGCGAAGTCGCGCAAAGGTGAAATACCGTGGCTTGTTTCAAGACAAGGCGGCAGGATCATCGACGGAACAGGTGTATTCGTTGTTGAGGTTTGACGATGGCACCACTCAACGGATGACGGCTGCACAAAAGAAGGGAACGGACGAGCTGCCCGATGGCGCGCGCCAGTTCAGACCGGACAACATTACGAGTTCCCGCCCCGCAGGCGAAAACGATGTTCGACGGTTTCTGTTCGAGGGAAAGGACTTTTCTCCCGGCAAAGGGACCTTCAAGTCGGATATCGCGGGCCTGCAAAGGCTGGCGGCTGCTGATCGCATTTGGCCCACTGTCGGTAGCACCATCCAGTACATTCGCTATATCGACGACTTTCCGGTCATTCCGTTCTCGAACGTTTGGACCGATACCGGGACGGGGTCATTTACGGATGACAAGATTTATGTCGTGCAAACTGGCGCAAAGGTAATCGAACGCTGCATCCTCATGTCCACCGACCCCGGCGACCTGGTGCTCGATCCGACCTGCGGCTCCGGCACCACCGCCTATGTCGCCGAACAATGGGGCCGCCGCTGGATCACGCTCGACACCTCGCGCGTGGCGCTGGCGCTCGCCCGCGCGCGCATCATGGGCGCGCGCTATCCGTTTTACCTGCTGGCCGACTCGAAGGAAGGCCAGCTCAAGGAAGCCGAAGTCACGCGCAGCGTGCTGAAATCCGCGCCGACGTACGGCAACATCGCCCACGGTTTCGTGTACGAGCGGGTGCCCCACATCACGCTCAAGTCCATCGCCAACAACGCCGAGATCGACGTCATCTGGGACAAGTTCCAGCAGCAACTGGAACCGTTGCGCGCTGAATTGAACAAGGCCATCGGCAAGAAATTCGAGGAATGGGAAATCCCACGCGAGGCCGACGCGACGTGGCTGGCCAAGGCGAAAGAACTGCATGCGCAATGGTGGAGCCTGCGCATTGCGCGGCAAAAAGACATCGACGCTTCCATCGCCGCCAAGGCCGAGTTCGAATTTCTCTACGACAAACCGTATGACGACAAAAAGAAGGTGCGCGTCGCCGGCCCGTTCACGGTGGAAAGCCTGTCGCCGCATCGCGTGCTCGGCGTGGACGAGAACGACGAACTGATCGACGGCGTCGCCGAAGACAAGGCCGGTTACGGCGACGAGCGCGATTTCGTCAAGATCATTCTGGAAACGCTCAAAACCAGCAGCGTGCAGCAGGCGCACAAGGCCGACAAGATCACGTTCACCGCGCTCGCACCGTGGCCGGGCGATCTGATCTGCGCCGAAGGCCGCTACATCATGGGCACCGCGGAAAAACGCGCCGGCATTTTCATCGGCCCGGAGTTCGGCACCGTCTCGCGACCGGACCTGGTTGCTGCCGCGCGCGAAGCCGCCGATGCGGATTTCGACGTGCTGATCGCCTGCGCGTTCAACTACGACGCGCATTCGTCCGAGTTCGACAAGCTCGGCCGCATCCCGGTGCTCAAGGCGCGCATGAATGCCGACCTGCACATGGCCGAAGACTTGAAGAACACCGGCAAGGGCAACCTGTTCGTGATCTTCGGCGAACCCGATATCGAGGTGCTGGACGCGGGCGTGGATCAGGTCAAGGTCAAGGTCAACGGCGTGGACGTGTTCAAGCCGAACGAAGACAAAGTCGTCTCCAGCGGCACCGACGGCATCGCCTGCTGGTTCATTGACACCGACTACAACGAAGAATCCTTTTTCGTCCGCCAGGCGTATTTTCTCGGCGCCAACGATCCGTACAAGGCGCTCAAGACCACGCTCAAGGCCGAAATCGACCCCGACGCTTGGGAGTCGCTGCACAGCGACACCTCGCGACCATTCGACAAACCAAAGTCGGGACGCATAGCAGTGAAAGTGATCAATCACCTGGGGGATGAGGTGATGAAGGTGTTTAAAGTGGTATAAGCTCCCACATCTCAGACATGTAACACATGAAGACAGAGTTCTCCCAGCCGAGGTTCACTGGAGCGCGATTCGACGACCACACTCTGCCGGTCGACGTAGCGCGGGATCTTGCTGCCTACGAAATTCTGATCGTCGAACTGGCCAAGCATCTGTATCTGAAGAACCATCCTGACCGACAACGCGTGCCAAAGGGGTTTGCGTCCAATTTCCGTCTGGATATCGAGCGCATCGACGAAGGCAGTACCAAACTCCTGCTCGCACTGGTGCTCTCCGGCGCTTTGGCACTGACAGGCGGTGAGCAGGATCATTTCGCGCAGGCCCGCGATCTGATAGCGGTTTGCATTGCTGCTCCGGAAAACGCGCTGCCTGCGGAATTCCCCAAAGAACTGCTGGTTCATTTCAACCAGCTCGGTCGTTCCTTGCGCGAGGACGAAGCGCTTGAGCTTCCGCTACCCGGAGCGAACAATGCAGCACGACTGACGCAGACTAAGCGCAAGCTGCTGGTTCTGGCGGCGGATCAGGTCTATGAGCGCGATATTTCCCTGATTGGCTATATTGAAGAAGTAGATTTCGCAAGATCAACTTTTCGCCTGAAATTGGTAGATGGCGGTCAATCCACTGTACCGATGCCCGATTCGTTTCAGAACACGGCACGTACTTACGGCGGACGGTCACGCCATCAGATCAACGTGGTCGGTGTAGGCACTTACGACTCTTGGGATCGCCTGCAAAAGGTGGTTTCCGTAGATGCGCTCGAAGTCATCAAAAACCATGCTATCTCGGCGCGGTTCGACGAAATTACCCAACTCGAAAGTGGATGGTTCGAGGGAGACGGGCTGGCTCCAGATGCCGACGAGATGTCTGCTGTCTCCGAGAAGTTGATCGCCGACTACCCAGACAAATTGCCATTGCCGCAGATTGCGCCCAAACAAGACGGGAATCTGCTGTTGGAATGGAAGGCGGAAGGTGATCCCTCGCTGGACATCAATTTGACCAGTTCGCTAGCGAGTTTCCATGCCTTTGGCGAGCATGGAGAAGATGTGGAGCGCGATTTCAATCTCGATACCGCCGGCTGGCAGTCGCTGTTTGCATTTTTGGGCGACAACATCAGGGTGCGCGAAGCATGAACGACCGGACTTTGCTGTTGCGCCAAGTGCATCCGAGTTTCTTTCCCGATGGTGAAGTTTCCAGCCAAGCTTTTTTCCCATTCCCGAAGGACAATGGAAAACTATCCGTTTACGATGGCGATCAGATATCCGCAGAAGCCGCATATCGACATTACACTGTGAGTCTCGGATTGGGATCGGCTGGTGTTTGGGCGGTCACTGGTGGGGAGGTTGTTTCGGTTGGGCTGGCGCATCAGAATAATCCGGTGGCTGGCAATTCAGCGCACGCAGTCGTCGATTTTGGCGCACTCCCTGAAAAAGAATGCCGCAAGCTAGCAAAGAGGCTGCGGAAGTTCGCAGTTGACCGCAGCAGTTTGTACCGCGCGGCATAATTGGCAGCGATGTTGGTTTGATGGAATTTCGCATCGCCGACACCTTCACCGACAGCCTCGCTCGCCTCACTGGCGACGAACAGAAGGCCGTCAAGACGACGGCGTTCGACTTGCAGATGAACCCCGTCAACCCGGGGCTCAGTTTTCACAAGCTCGATCGCGCGAAAGACACGCGCTTTGCCTCGGTTCGCGTCAGCGCCGACATCCGCCTGATCGTGCACAAATCGGCGGACAGCCTGTTGCTGTGCTACGTCGATCACCACGACAAGGCCTACCAATGGGCGGAACGGCGCAAACTCGAAGTGCATCCGTCCACCGGCGCGGCGCAGTTTGTGGAGCTGCGCGAGCGAATCGAAGAAATCCGTGTGCCGAAGTACGTCGAAATCGAGCAGGCGCGCCACGCAAAACCGCTGCTTTTCTCCGGCGTATCGGAACAACTCCTGCTCGATTATGGCGTCCCGCCTGAATGGATGGCAGACGTACGTCTGGCTGACGAAGACACGGTGCTCGATCTCGCCGACCACCTGCCCGCAGAAGCAGCTGAGGCATTGCTGGAATTGGCGACAGGTGGCTCGCCAAAAGTGATCGCGGCGCAAAAGTCCGTTGGCGCGTTCGATCATCCCGATGCGCAACGGCGCTTTCGAATCGTCGCGAACGTCGAGGATCTGGAGCGGGCGTTCGCGTATCCGTGGGAGAAGTGGACGATCTTCCTGCATCCGGATCAGCGCCTGTTGGTAGAGCGCGACTACACCGGCCCCGCACGCGTATCGGGTTCGGCCGGCACCGGCAAAACCATCGTTGCCTTGCATCGCGCCGCGTGGCTGGCGCGAACCAATCCGGATGCGCGTGTGCTGCTGACGACGTTTTCGGACAGCCTCGCCAACGCGCTGCGCATCAAGTTGCGGCGATTGATCAGCTCAGAACCTCGGCTTGCCGAACGGATCGACGTGTTGTCGATGGATGCCGCCGGTATCCGACTCTACGACGCACAATTCGAAACTGCGAAACTCGTTACGCGCGACGAGGTGCGTTCACGGTTGGCGAAGGAATTGGCGAGCACACCCGAGCTTCGATTTGGCGTGCCGTTTCTGCTGAACGAGTGGGAGCAGGTGGTCGACGCGTGGCAACTGCGGACGTGGGAGGAATACCGAGATGTCAAACGACTCGGCCGCAAGACCCGGCTATCCGATGCGCAGCGCGAGAGCGTATGGAAAGTCTTTGCCGTGGTTCGTGCTGGACTCACTGCCGACGGGCTGGTCTCCATGGCAGGCGTGTTTACGCTGCTCGCCGCCGACGCGGGCAAGCGCAAGCATCCGCCTTACGAGTTCATCGTGGTGGACGAAGCGCAGGATATTTCCGTAGCACAGTTGAGGTGGCTTGCCGCTATCGGGAGCGACCGGGCCAACGCGCTGTTCTTTGCCGGCGATCTTGGTCAACGCATCTTCCAGACGCCGTTTTCGTGGAAGTCGCTCGGCGTGGACGTGCGCGGGCGCTCGCGCACCTTGCGGGTCAACTATCGCACTTCACACCAGATCCGCGCGCAGGCGGATCGCTTGCTTGGCCCGGAAGTGAGTGATGTCGACGGAAACTCAGAAAGCCGTCGCGGAACCGTCTCGGTTTTCAATGGGCCAATGCCTGAGTTGCACGAGTGTGAATCCATTGAGTCCGAAATCGACACGGTCGCACAATGGTTGAAGGCGCGAACGTCCGCAGGCTTGCAACCGGACGAGATCGGCGTCTTCGTTCGCTCCGACGCGCAATTGGATCGTGCAAAGCAGGCGCTCACCAAGGCGTCAGTTCCCTACACGGTTTTGGATGACAAGGTGCAAACCGTCAGCGGAAAAGCCGTCGTGGGCACAATGCATCTGGCGAAAGGGCTCGAATTTCGCGCTGTCGCCGTCATGGCCTGCGATGACGAGGTGATTCCACTTCAGAGTCGCATCGAACAGGTGACGGACGACAGCGACCTTGAAGAGGTCTATGCCACCGAGCGCCACTTGCTCTACGTGGCCTGCACGCGCGCCCGGGAATATCTGATAGTGAGCGGCGTGGCCCCGGCCTCTGAGTTTTTGGATGACATGCAAAGTGTGTCAACGCGCACTTCGAGGCTCTGATGTGCCTGCGAGGGTTGGCGCGACATCTTCGCTACAAGCAGGGCCTGGTGAGCAAACACTCGCTGTAGTTTCGGCACTGCCGACGCGAGGCAGCCAACTGGGCGGATCGCCATCCCGGCCCAAAATTTCCCAAAGTGTCTTGAACGCGTAGAAGTGATCGCGCTTCGTGTCGTCCGAAAGTGTGGCGTTTGTGCGCCAGTACTCGTGGATATCCTTCTTGCCGATCTGTTCGAGCGGCTTCTTGCACCAGGCCGCGAGTGACTCGATGCGAGCGATTTGTTTGCGCCGCGCAGACTTGCTGCCTTTGCGTGCATAACCATGGAGCAGGGCGCGGGTCTTGTCGGTGCATCTCATTTGCCGCGACCTCCAAGGTAACAGTTCGTTACGTCCACGCGTTTGTGTCCGAGCTCGATTGCGATCGTCTCGCGTGCGCGGCGATCGAGGTCGCGATCCTCAGTCGGCGCACCAAACACCGGGGCGTCGAAACTTGTCAGTTCCTTGTAGCGCTCGCAGGCATACGCCGATCGCAGGTCGTGGTACTTGCTGATCCCACAGGCTTTGAGAATCGACCGAGCTTCCCGCAATTCGCCGTCGCGGAACTGGGCCCACGTGATATGCGCTGGCGTCAACGAGAAGTGTTCGCCTTGCTGAATTGCGGCGCGCTCCAGAGCTTCCAATTGCCGGTGATTGCGAATGGGAACGTCTCGGCCAAAGCCGCCTTTGGAGCCCTTGTCGATGGTGACGGTTCTCGCGACACGGGCCTGCGCAAGTGCGGCACGTGCATCGAGCAGGGCCGCTTCCTTGAGGCGCAAGCCCAGTTCCCTTGCGAGGCACACCACACAAGCTGCTCGCCCATAGCCAAGCTTCGAGAGGGCAGCGATCGTAATTTCGATGCAGCCGTGATCGAATCCGGACGGTGGTACATGGCGCACATGGGTGCGATTCGGCACACCGCATGCGATCGGTGAGACAGACTCCCATCGTCCATGCGTCACCAAGTCCATCACCGTGTTGACCGTCGAGATCAAGTTTTGTGCATAGGCTGGCGAAAGCTCCAGATCTGCGACTTCCTCTCCAAACTCGCGCACGAGTTGCGACGTGATGTCTTCAAGCCAGCGGATACTCCGCGCCTTCAAAAATTGTCCGAACCGAGCCCAGCGCCGACGATGCGTCGCCATGCTTGCAATGGAGATCGCTCCGCAGCTTGCCGATCGGCGTAGCGCAAAACCAACCGCTTTTGTCATGTTCCGTGATGCCAGATTGAAATTGTTCTTTGCCATGATCTTTTCCAGTGAATAGGGGTGTGTGGCGCACGATTTGTAGATACATTGAAATGAGGTGGGCGGCGGCTCGGGTATATTTGTATACCGCGCGGGTCAAACCGCCGCCCTGAAATCGACCCTGTCTGCACCCGTAACCGAACGCGGTAGGTAAGTGCTGGCGCGAGAAACCTTCTCGCAAGGCAGGTGCTAGTAGGTCGAAGTTGTTTTTTGTCGCGGTTGAACGTCCGCGGCTGCGCTTTGCGAGGTACTTCCGCGCGATCTGGAAGTACCACACAGGATTTCTAGGCAATGAAATTGGGGAGCTATGGGGTCGGTCCTACCCGAGCGCGCAAGTCATGTCTTGATGCTTGCTGGCTCCGGCTTCGGCACGTTGTCGTGCTTCCGAGGTTGCGAGCCTCGACCCTGATCATTGCGTTCGTACTGCCGTTCGGCCGGTTGACGACCAATTGGTGTTTTCGTCCGGTTTCGCCGGACATCGCGAGACACCAAAATCTGTTACTTCAATGACTTGGGTGTCATTTTCTTTTCCGTCTCTTTGCGGAGGGCAAAATCCAACGCATTGATCCACCCTCGTCAGATCGCCCGATTTCTGAATCGGACGACCCGCGCAATTCGCAAATTCAATATCAGGAATTGCGATACGCTTCGCGGCGATTTGAAAACCCGCTGCATTTGCTTCGTTGCATCTCGACAACCTATACAGTTGCCGAGCCGTCTCTTGCCTGCAGCTACCCAACGATAGCTGTCGCTGTAGTGCTCGTTGAGGCGAGCTTCCACGCGCACATCGTGCGCAAACAAATTAGTTTCTTCTGCTTCGTGCAGCTGCGCGCGCTTTGTCCCAATACTCGGCCGCGTCGCGAAGATCAATCATTCCGTGTTCATCTACTGGGACAGGGAATCTGTGGAGTGAACGCAAATTGCGCCCGGTCTTAGCGCAGATGCCCAAAAAGTCCTTACAAAATTTGTCGAAGGGAATTGCGTGTGACTCGTAATTCGCCAACAGTAAGAAAATTGTCTGCACTGAGGACTCCGCCGGCTCACCGCCCAATCGATGCGGAGCACGTTACACCTCCAAATCGCCGATCTACCCCGTCTTCTCGCCATTTTTATGGGTAGGTTCACGGGGCCCAGGTTGGGATTGCGTCCGGACAAACATCAGCCCAATTCTTCGTTTGCTGCCTGAACATTTGCGTGCACCACGCGACCAAGGGCGGCGTACTGCTGCGTTACGGACGGTGTCTGGGTCTTCGCAGCGGCCAACCTTTCATGCACCAAGCACGGGTTTAGATTCGCATAGCGTTTCAAATCCGCCCAATTCCGGTGCAGTGTGACCAAGGCGACTTGCTCGATACTAAGTCCTACTTCAAACAATCTGCTCGTCGCCTCGTGGCGCAGGTCATGGAAGTGCAGGTCGGCAATGTTCAGAGCCTTGCAGGCTTCCCTGAAGGCATTGCCGATCGAATCCGATACGTACGGAAAAATGAATTCGCTCACGCGCGGCTGGCGCTGAATGATTTCCAGCGCCTCGCCAAGTAATGGAAAGCGCCTGTGGTTGCCGATCTTCCGCCGCGGATGCTTGACGTCATGCAAGACAATCGTCCGGCTTTGCTCGTCGAGGTCGGCCCAACGAAGCCGGGTGATTTCACCCTCGCGGCGGGCCGTGAGGATTGCAAAATCCATGATGTCGCGCATCGGAATCTTCATCCGCCATCGTTGTTCGTCGAAACGCCTGCGCAGCTTGTCTAGTTCCTCGGGCGTCGGGCGCCGTTCACGCAATTTCGATGCGCCAAGCAGGTGGAGTTTACGTAAAACGATTCGGGCGTCCGGCACGGGATTGGAATTCATGCGGACCTTGCCCGACGCCTGGCCCAGTGCAAGCAGGTCGGCCAGGTAGCCGATTTCGACACGCATGGTGGCGGGAGTGCAGGGCGGTATGATAATTCGATCGCTGCGCTGGTGTTGTCCGTAGACGCGCCGTTTGACGTGCTCGACGATGTCCATGGGGCGCAGCTTGCTGACGGCGATATGGCCCAGGCCTTCACGCAGGCGGGTCAGGTTGCCGCGCTGGGTTAGCGTGATCGTGGATTTCGCCCTGCGTGATTCGAGGTCATGCCAATCGATCAGCTCGGCGAGTGTCATGTCGTCGAGGTAGGTATCGCCGCGCGCTTCGCGCTCAGCGAATTCCCGCTCGATGCGTTCCGCCCAAGTTTTGGCCAGGCCCTTCGTCGGGAAGGTTTTCGACTTGGAACCGATGCCCTTGCGCCGCACAATTGCGCGCACATTTCCACTGCGATTTTGGTACGTGATCACGCGTACCACCCTACTTGGTACAACTATGGTACAAAAACGGTGGGATTTTTCGGGTTTTTGCGGGATCAGGCGGGAAGGATAGGGATACGCAAGTGATTGATTTTGCGCAAAACAGTGGGTCGGACACGGGGCACCTTTTGTGCGTCGCCCCCATGATGGATTGGACCGACCGCCATTGCCGCTACTTCCATCGCCTGCTCGCGCCGCATGCGCGCCTGTACACCGAGATGGTGACCACGGGCGCGATCCGGCACGGCGATCTAGCGCGCCATCTCGATTTCGACGCGGCCGAGCATCCGCTCGCGTTGCAGCTCGGCGGGCACGAGCCGGCGGAACTGGCACATTGCGCGCGCGTCGGCGCGGACTTCGGCTACGACGAGATCAACCTCAACGTCGGCTGCCCGTCCGACCGCGTGCAGTCGGGCCGCTTCGGCGCCTGCCTGATGCGCGAGCCGATGCTGGTTGCCGACTGCGTCGCGGCGATGCGCGCGGCGGTGTCGCTGCCGGTTACGGTGAAGTGCCGCATCGGCGTCGACGAACAGGACGACTACGAGGACCTGCACCGCTTCGCCGAGATACTCGTCGGCGCCGGACTCGAAACGTTGATCGTGCACGCGCGCAAGGCGTGGCTGCACGGCCTGTCGCCGAAGGAGAATCGCGAGATTCCGCCGCTCAACTACGAGCGCGTGTATCGGCTCAAGCAGGAATTCCCGCGCCTTGCGATCATCATCAACGGCGGCATCGTCGATGCGGACGCAGTGCAGGCGCATTGCGCGACGGTCGACGGCGTGATGCTCGGACGGGCGGCCTATCACGATCCGTTCGTGCTCGCGCGCTGCGAGCAGACGCTATTCGGCGCGCCGCTGCCCGAGCGCGACGAGGTGCTGCGCCGGCTGCGGCCGTACGTCGAGGCTCATCTCGCGCGCGGCGGCGCGCTGAGCCATGTCGCACGGCACATCCTCGGCCTGTATCTCGGCCTGCCCGGCGCGCGCGCGTTCCGGCGCACGCTGAGCGAGCGCATGCACCGACCTGGTGCGGATTTCCGCGTCGTCGAGCTGGCGCTGGCCGGCATGGCCGAACATGCGCGGGCAGCGTGATGGTGCGCGGTTTCCGGGCGCGGGCGGAACGAATCCGCACGACATGCCGGCCAGTTCAGGCCCAATTCAATCGAAATTCCCATAGTGGCTGTCCCGGACCACGAATCGCCCACCCCTGCCGTATCCATCGCTGCTACCCGTGATGAAGTTACGTTTCGCCATGACCGTCCTGCTTGCCGCCCTTGCGCTCTCGTCGCATGATGCCTTTGGCGCGCCTCTGACCATGCAGGAGGCGATCGCCAAGGTGCAGCACGAAACGGGCGGCAAGGTGCTATCCGCCGAAACGAAGACCCAGGGCACGAAGACGATCTACCGGATCAAGCTGCTCACGCGCGGCGGCCAGGTGAAGATCGTGGAAGTGCCCGCGAACTAACCGACCAGGATCAAAGGACAAAACGCCATGCGTGTATTGTTGGTCGAAGACGAAGCCCCGCTGCGCGAAACCCTCGCCGCACGCCTCAAGCGCGACGGCTTCGCCGTCGACACCGCCGCCGACGGCGAGGAAGGCACCTTCCTCGGCCGCGAGGTGCCGTTCGATGTCGCCATCATCGACCTCGGCCTGCCGAAGAAATCGGGCATGGATCTGGTCAAGGACCTGCGCGACGCCGGGCAGAAATATCCGATCCTGATCCTGACCGCGCGTTCGAGCTGGCAGGACAAGGTGCAAGGCCTCAAGCACGGTGCCGACGATTATCTCGTCAAACCCTTCCATGTCGAGGAGCTGCTCGCGCGCATCAACGCGCTCGTGCGCCGCGCCTCGGGCTGGACCAAGCCGACGCTGGAGTGCGGCCCGATCGTGCTCGACACCACCGCGCAAACCGTCCACGTCGGCGGCAGCCCCGCCGACCTGACCAGCTATGAGTACAAGGTCCTCGAATACCTGATGCTGCACGCGGGCGAGCTCGTCTCCAAGGCCGACCTGACCGAGCACATCTACCAGCAGGATTTCGATCGCGACTCGAACGTACTCGAGGTGTTCATCGGCCGCCTGCGCCGCAAGCTCGACCCGGACAATGCGCTCAAGCCGATCGAAACCGTGCGCGGACGGGGCTACCGCTTCGCGATCCCGCGCAGCGAAGGTGGCCACGAGCCAGCGGACGAAGCCGCGGCGAAGTAACCGAACATCACATATCGCATGGCGCGCCGACCGCTCTCCCTGCAAGCGCGCTCGCTGCTCGCGGCCAGCGCGGTGCTGGTGGCGTTCCTCGGCCTGACCGGCATAGCGCTCGACCAGGCGATCCATCAGGCCCTGCTCAAGTCGCTGCACGATCGTCTGCAGAGCTACGCCTACGGCTATCTGGCCACCTCCGAAGTGGGCCGTTCCGGGCGCTGGACGCCGCCGGAAGTGCCGCCGGATACGCGCCTGGACAGTCCCGGAAGCGGCCTCTACGCGAGCATCGTCGGTCCGGTCGAGGTCGACGGCGCGCGTTTTTCCAGCTGGCGCTCACAGTCGGCCTACGCCATCACCGACATCCCGCAGTTCGACCAGTCGCTGAAACCGGGTGCGGAACAGTTCACCGCGGCACCGGTCGCCGGCGGCGGTGGAAAAGTATACGTTTACAGCTACGGCTTCTCGTGGGAGAAGGAACGCGGGCCGGTGCTGCTGACGATCCACATCGCCGAGGATGCGGTCAATCTGGACGCGCAGCGCAACGTGTTCCGGCGCAGCCTCGTGTTCACCTTCGGCGGCCTCGTCGTCGGCCTGCTCCTGCTCCTGCTCGGCCTCGTGCGCTGGATCCTGCAGCCGACGCGGCGCGTCGCCCTCGAACTCGGTCGCGTCGAGCGCGGCGAGCAGGAGCAGTTGTCGACCGACTATCCGCTCGAGCTCAAGCGTCTGGCGCGCAGCATCAACGACTTCATCGACAGCGAGCGCAACAGCCTCAAACGCTACCGCAACACGCTGTCCGATCTCGCCCACAGCCTGAAGACGCCGCTCGCGGTCGTGCGCAGCCAGCTCGAGTCGGGTGCCGACGGCAAGGAATTCCGCTGGACCGTGCTCGAGCAGGTCGGGCGCATGGACCAGATCGTCGCCTATCAGCTGTCGCGCGCAGCGACGAGCGGGCATTCGACCTTCGCCGCGCCGATCCTGATCGAGCCGCATGCCGAGGAGATCGTCGGCGGTCTGGAAAAAGTATATTCCGAAAAAAATATACTCTGCGAATTCGACATCGACCCGCGCGCGCAGTTCTACGGCGAGGAAGGCGACCTGCTCGAGTTGCTCGGCAACCTGCTCGAAAACGCGTTCAAGTGGGCCAGGCATCGCGTGCTGCTGACCGCGCGCGTCGTCCCGGGTGCGCCGGGCGCGCGCCGCAACGGCCTGATCTGCATGGTCGAGGACGACGGTCCGGGCGTCCCCGAGGACAAGGTCGAGCACCTGCTCCAGCGCGGCGTGCGCGGCGACGAGCGCGTGCAGGGCCACGGCATCGGCCTCGCCATCGTGCAGGACCTGCTCAAGGCCTATCGCGGCAGTCTCACCGTGTCGAAGTCGGAAAACCTCGGCGGCGCCGCATTCACCGTGCGCTTCGCGCCGGGCTGAAACTGCCGCGCCGCCGATCCGCGCCCGGGCGGTGGCGCCCGCGACGTTGCGCGGATTGGCCCTGATCGCAGGCGCAGGCAGCGCGCATACTCCACGACGACATCCGGAGTATTCCATGCCGCTCACCGTCGCCGAAAAACGCGCCGCCTTCCGCGCACTGCACGCGTCGGGCTGCTTCGTACTGCCCAATCCGTGGGACATCGGCGGCATGCGTCGCCTGGAAAAACTCGGCTTCCAGGCGCTCGCCTCGACCAGCGCCGGCATCGCCTGGTCGCTCGGCCGCGCCGACAACGAGCTGCCGCGCGATGTCGTGCTCGATCATCTGCGCACGCTGTGCGCGGCGACCGACCTGCCGGTGAATGCCGATTTCGAGGACGGTTTCGCCGTCGCGCCCGACGAAGTCGCGGCCAACGTCAAGCTCGCGATCGACGCCGGCGTCGCCGGCCTGTCGATCGAGGATCGCGACGGCAACGGTCTGCACTCGCTGCCGCTCGCCGCCGCGCGCATCCGCAGCTCGCGCGCGGCGATCGATGCGGCCGGCCCCGATGCGATGCTCGTCGCGCGCTGCGAGGGTTTCCTGCTCGGCCAACCCGATCTCGACGCCACGATCGCGCGCTTGGTCGCGTATGCCGACGCCGGTGCCGACGTGCTCTACGCGCCCGGCGTGACCGATCCCGCCGCGATCGCCCGTATCGTGCGCGCGGTCGCGCCGAACCCGGTCAACGTGCTGCTGATGAATCCGCGGATGCGCGTCGCCGATCTTGCCGCGATCGGCGTGCGCCGCGTCAGCACGGGCGGCGCGTTGGCCGCCGCAGCGTGGCGCGGCTTCGACGCCGCCGCGCGCCAGCTGCTCGACGATGGAACACTGCCGCCGCGCGGCTGATCGCGCTCAGGTGCCCGCGAGGAAGTCGAGGCTGGCCTGCAGCATCGCTGCCATGCCCACCGGCAGCGCGCCCTCGTCGAGGAAGAATTTCGGCGAGTGGTTCATCGGTGCCGTCGCTGTGTCCTGTCCGGCCGGGGTCGCGCCAACAAAAAAGTAGACAGACGGCGCTTTGGCGCCGAGCGCGAAATAGGGGAAGTCCTCCGACGCGGTCCAGCGCGGCGATTCGATCACCTGGTCCTTGCCGACGGCTTTCTGCAGGCTTTCGCGCACGCGCGCGGTCAGTGCCGGATCGTTGTAGTTGACCGGATTGGTGCTCTCGCTCGACGGGATCTGCGCGTCGATCGTCGCGCCGTTCGCCGCGGCGACGTGCTCGGCGGTGCGCCGCAGGCTGGCGATGATCTGCTTGCGCATGCCTTCGTCGAAGGTGCGGATCGTGCCGGTCAACTCCACGCTGTCGGGCACGATGTTGAAACGCATGCCGCCGTGGAACGTGCCGAAGGTCAGTACTGCCGGATCCTTGCTGATGTCGAGCTGGCGGCTGACGATGGTCTGCGCGGTGGTGACGATTTCAGCGGCGGTGACGATGGGATCGATGCCCGCCCACGGCACGGCGCCGTGCGTCTGCTTGCCGTGCACGGTGATGTGGAACGCGTCCGAGCTGGCCATCGCGCCGCCCGCACGCACGCCGACGACGCCGACGTTGAGCGAGCTGACGACATGCATGCCGAACACCGCGTCGGGCTTGAAGTCATTGAACACGCCGTCCTTGACCATCAGCGAGGCGCCGCCTTCCTCGCCCGCAGGCGCGCCTTCCTCGGCCGGCTGGAACACGAGCATGATTTCGCCGGGCAGGTCCGCTTTCATCTTCGCGAAGATTTCGGCGAGGCCGAGCAGCATCGCCGTGTGCGCATCGTGGCCGCAGGCCTGCATGACGCCGACTTCGCGGCCGGCATACTGCGCCTTCACCTTCGAGGCAAACGGCAGGTCGACCTGTTCGGTCACCGGCAGCGCGTCCATGTCCGCGCGGATCGCGAGCTTGCGCCCCGGCTTGCCGCCTTTGAGCACGCCGGTGACGCCGGTGTGGGCGATGCCGGTGCGCACGCTATAGCCGAGCTTTCTCAGCTCGTCGGCGACGATCTTGGCCGTGCGCGTTTCGCGGTTCGACAACTCGGGGTGTTGGTGGAAGTCGCGCCGCCAGCGGGTCACCTCGGGCAGCACGCCCTGCGCGAGGCGGGAACTGGATTCGGATTCGGCGGCAGCCACGCCGGCACACAGGCTCGACAAGGTCAACGCAAGTACGAGACGACGCATGATTCTTCCCTCCCGAACGACGATGATATTTTCCGGCCCGTCCCTGCGGCAACAAACCCAACGACCTCACACGCCGAGCACCAGATCCTCCGCTTCGACCCGGTCGAGGCGGATGCGGTTGGCGAACAGCGAGAACGCGAGCGTACCGGCGAGGCCATGCGCGTTCCGCACCCACGGCGGAATATACACGGGTGCGGCGAGGAAACCCGAATCGAAATACGGCTCCAGCGCGAGCACGTCGTGCAAGGTCATCTTGCCGGCGAACAGGTTGCGGCAGAGCTTGAGCTTGCCGTGCCGGAACGCCCAGCGGAAGAACGTGTGTACGGACAGCAGGCCATGCAGATAGACCGTGTCCTTGGTGAACGCCGCGCCGCCGCCCAGTGGCGCGCCGCGGAACACGCGCATCGCCGAAGTGAAGCTGTCGGCTTCGTTCTGGCCCGCGCCGAGAAAAAACCGGAACACCTCGATGAAGTCGGCGCCGGCCAGCGCCTTGTCGATCGCGACGATGCGCAGCGAGATGCGTTTCATCCGGCCGATGTCGATCGCGCCCGACATCAATTCGGCGAACGTGGCCAGGCCCTCTTGGGTCGCGGTGATACGCGGCGAATTGAGCGCGAGCGATTTCAAGTTCGGTTGTCGGCGTCCATTCAATGCCGTCAGCGAATGCACGAACGCTTCGTGCTGCAGCAATTGATGATGATCGTATTCGGTGAAGCTCGCGCCAGCGCGTACACGGATGCGCGCGGGACCCGCGGCGGCTTTGGCGATCAGATCCGGATCGAGTTCTACCGTTACCTGGTCATGGCTGAAGAACGCAGCGATCTCTTGCTGAAGTTCGGCGCAGAGCTGCTCGGCCGGCACGCGCACCGCATCGTCCGCGCCGAGCTCGCCGCCGATCTCGTCGGCCAGTTCGACGAAATGCCGCGCCGCATCGAGATTGCTGAGCGCGCCGCCGGGCAGGCGATCGCCCGGCCGGCCGTACAGACGCACCGAATGTTCGGTGATCGCCGCCGTTCCCGCCGCATCGAGCAGCTCGGTAGCGTAGATCCACGATTGCGCCGCCCGCCGCAGGTAGTCGCCGACCGGATGCTGCGCGTCGGCGGCGAGGAAGATGTCCTCGAGTTCCTCGCGCGCTGCCGAGTGGTCGTTTTTCGCATAGTCCACGGTCGGCAGCAGCGGATTGCCGCGCCGCCAGCCATCGAGAAACCGCGCCTGCACCAACGCGGGCCAGCTCACCGCGCCGAGCAGCTTGATGCCCTTGACCGCCGCAACGAGGCGACGGTCGAGTTCGGCCAACCGATCCAGCAATTCGCCCTCGTCGCCCATGCCGGCGACGTTAGCGCATCGCCGCGGCGTTGCCTACTTCGGCGCCGCGGCAAATGGCGCAAGACCCAGGGCCGCGCGCAACGGGTCGAGCAGGCTGGCGTAGTTCGCCGCACGCGCGGTATCGCGACGCAAGGGTTCGCGCACCTGTCCGGCACTGGCCGTGCGCACGACGCGCTCGGTCTCGTGGAAACGCAGGCAGCGCCCGTCGAACGGCAGTTCGCAGAAAGCCAGAAGCGCGCGGATCTGCGCCTCGCTGTCGGCGACCAGCGCTTCGTAGTCCTGCACGCGCAGGCGCGTGGGATACAGCTCGCGCCAGCGTTGCACGGCGCGATCGAAATCACGGGAATGGCGCGCAATGTCGTCGAGGTCGTAGCTGAAGGGCTGGCCGCCTCCGGCGAACAACTGACGAAAACAGGCCAGCGCGGTTTCCACCGGGTCGCGCCGGCAAACCACGATGCGCGCCTCCGGCAGCATCGCCAGCGCCGCGCCGACGTAGCGCCAGTTGTCCGGCAACTTGTCGGTGAAACGCGGACGTTCGTCGCGCCAGCGTGCGGTGCGTTGCAGATAGTCCGCGCCCAGACGTTGCCAATCGTCCGCGCTCGCCTGCGCCACCCACGCCGGAAACGGTTCGCCACGACGTCGCGACTCTTCCTGCAGTACCGCGTGCAGGTCCGACAACTCGCCCGCACCGTCGATCTGCGGATGCGAGGCGAGGATCTGCTCGGTCAGGCTCGATCCCGCACGCGGCAGGCTGACGATGAAAACCACTTCGCCGCCCTGACGCCGCGACGCGCCACGCGGCGGCGGCGTGAACGCGGCCAGGGTCGCATCGACCTGCGCGCTGAACCGGGCGGCGTCCCAGTGCACATGCCGGCGCACGCTGGCGTTGCCTTCGCGATAGGCGCGGAAGGCGTCGGCATGGCGACCGAGATCCTCATAGCCGCGCGCGAGTGCGAACAGGATGGAGTTGCGGTCGTCGATGTCGAGCGGCCCGCGCGCGAGACGTTCCATCGCGGCCACGTCGTCGGCATCGAAACGTTGATTCTTGAGGTTGGCCAGACCAAGCCAGGCTTCGGCAGCGGAATGCCGCGCGACGAGTTGCCGGTACAACTGCGCCGCCTGCGCGAAACGACCGCTCACACGCAACGCATGGGCGTGCAGGAATTGCGCGCGCAGGTTGTCCGGGGCCAGGCGCGTCGCTTGTTCGAGCACGGGCAATGCTTCTTCGTTGCGCCGGTCCTCGCACAAGGCCTTGGCGTGGTTGTACCAAAGGGGTGCAAGGTCCGCTGCGAGCGCACAGGCACGAGCGAACGCCGCCACCGCACCGGCCGTATCGCCAAGGCGGCCGAGCGCATTGCCGAGGCTGTTGTGGGCCAGCGCGTCGTCAGGCTGCAGGGCAATCGCCTCGCGCAGGCTCGCCACCGCTTCGGCGTGGCGGCCTTGCATCACCAGCGCGCTGCCGAGCAGACGCCGCGCCTGCGCATGCCGTGGTGCGAGTGCCAGGGCGCGAAGCAGGCAGCGCTCGGCTGCGGCGGCGTCGTTGCGGCGCAGGGCATCTGCGGCCTCGGCCAGCGCCTTGGTCACGACGGCGGGCAACGTCGCGGGCGCGGCACCCGTGGTCATCAGCGCCGGCCGTATTTGTCGACCAGACGCTTGCCCAGCGCACGCGTCTGCACCTTGGCCCCGGCCTTGCGTTCGAGTTGCGCGGCGAACGACTCGTTGGCCGCGCCGAGTTCCTCGCGCAGTTTGCGATAGTTCTCCCAGCGCGCCGGATCGAGCGCACCGGATTCCAGCGCCGCACGTACCGCGCAACCGGGTTCGGCGGCATGGGCGCAGTCGCCGAAACGGCAGGTCAGGGCGAGCGCTTCGATATCGTCGAAGCTGGATTCGGCGAGATCTTCCTCGCCGGTGAGCTTGAGCTCACGCATGCCGGGCGTGTCGATCAGGCAACCGCCGCTGGGCAAGGCGATCAGCGCGCGGTGCGTGGTCGTATGCCGGCCGCGGCTGTCGTGCTCGCGCACCGCGCCGGTCGCCTGGCGTTCGCGTCCGAGCAAGGTGTTGGTCAGGGTCGACTTGCCGGCGCCGCTGGAACCGAGCAGCACGGCACTGTCGCCGCGCTGCAGATGGCGCAGCAGCGGCGCGACCGCCGCCGCGTCCCTGGCATTGAGTGCGTGCAGTTCGATGTCCGCCGGCAGCTGCGCGCGCAGCGCGGCGATCTCGGTGTGCCGGGCCGCGTCCTTGACCAGATCGGCCTTGGTCAGCACGACCACCGGCCGGACACCGCTGCCTGCGATCAGCAGCAGGTAGCGTTCGATGCGGCGCGGATTGAAGTCGCCGTCGATGCCCATGAGCACGAAGGCGGTGTCGATGTTCGTGGCGATGATCTGGCGCGCGTAGCGCTCGCCCGCGGCGGCGCGCGCGAGCACCGTGCGCCGCGGCAGCACCTGCTGGATGACCGCCGGCGTCGCCGCGTCGATCAGGACGAAATCACCGACCGCCGGGCGCTCGTCGGCTGCCGCGCGACGGCGCAGGAAACGCGGTGCGGGCTGCGCGGCGAGCTCGTCTTCGCCGTCGCTGAGGATGTAGCCGTTGCGATGCTGCACGATCACGCGGGCGATGCGCCATGGTTGCGGCGCGCCCTCCGGCACCGATGTGCCGACACGCCAGCCGATGGCCTGCAAAGCTTGAGCGGGTTCGCGTGGCGATGGCATGCTGGCCATTCTACGGTGCCGCCGGAAAACTGACGAGAACGAGTCGCGCATGCGTGTTTGCCTGAACATGATCGTGAAGGACGAAATAGCGGTGATCGAGCGTTGCCTGCGTTCGGTGCTGCCCCACGTCGACAGTTGGGCGATCGCCGACACCGGCTCGACGGACGGCACGCAAGACCGCATCCGGCAGTTGCTGACGCACCTGCCGGGCGAGTTGATCGAGCGGCCGTGGGTCGATTTCGCGACGAACCGCAACGAGGCGCTTGATCTCGCGCGCCGCCACGGCGACTACGCGCTCGTCATCGACGCCGACGACGTGCTCGAGGTCGATCCCGGGCGCTCGCTCCACGGCCTCGACGGACCCGGCTTTGCGCTGGAGATCGCCGACAAGGTGACGAACTACTGGCGCGACGCCCTGATCCGGCTCGACCTCGACTGGCGCTGGCAGGGCGTCGTGCATGAGCACCTGACCTGTTCCCAGCTCGCCGGCGTGAAGAAGCTGGGTGGCTTGCGCATCCGCCGCATCGGCGGCGGCGCACGCAGCCAGGGCGATGTCGCGGCGAAATACCGCCGCGACATCGAAGTGCTGCGTAGGGCGCTGGTCGCCGAGCCGGAAAACGCGCGCTACGTGTTCTATCTCGCCCAGAGCTTGCGCGACGCGGGGCAGCTTGCCGAGGCGATCCTCGCCTACCGGCAGCGTGTCGACATGGGCGGCTGGGTGGAAGAAGTGTACTTTTCCAAGTTCACGATCGCGCGGCTCAAGCAGCAACTCGAGCACCCGTTCGAGGAAGTCCGCGAGGCCTACCTGGATGCCTGGCGTTTCCGGCCGACGCGCGCCGAGCCGGTTTGCTTTCTTGCCGGCTACCTGCGCGCGCATGGACACTTTGCCGAGGCCTGCGACTATGCGCGCATGGCCTGCTCGACGCCGCCATCCACGGACAGCCTGCGCGTGCATCGCCCGGCATACGGCTGGCTCGCACGCTACGAGCTGGCCGCGGCGCTATATGCATTGCAGGACTACGCCGCATGCATCGCGGTCTGCGAGGAAATGCTCGCCGATCCGCTGCTCCCCGCGCAGGAGGCGCCGCGCGTTCGGCAAAACCTCGCCGCCGCCGCGGCGATGGTCAATCGCGCGACCTGAACCGGGGCCCGCGGGAAAACGCAGCGCCTGCCTGCAAAATGCTTGAATTCGCGCCTTGTTCGGCTAGGATGAATTGTTCAACTTCCGTAAACGCCCTCCGAAAGGTCGCAGTTCCCATGTCGATGCCAGGCAAGTCGAATCGAGTCCCCGATCCCGTGCGCACCGGCGCGCGGTTGGAGAACGTGCGTTACGAAATCCGCGGCGCGCTAGCCCGCCGTGCGCTCGAACTCGAAGCCGCCGGGCGCAAGATCGCCAAGCTCAACATCGGCAACCCTTCCGTATTCGGCTTCACCGTGCCCGACCATGTGCGCCAGGCGATCGAGCGCAATCTGGTCTCCAGCGAAGCCTATTGCCACCAGAAGGGTCTGGTCGAGGCGCGCGAGGCGATCGTCGCCCAGCAGCACCAGCACGGCATCGCCCAGGCGCACGTGGACCGCATCTTCATCGGCAATGGCGTCAGCGAACTGATCGACCTCGCCCTGCGCTCGCTGCTCAGCGACGGCGATGAAGTGCTGCTGCCGAGCCCGGACTATCCGCTGTGGAGCGCCGCGGTCACGCTCAACGGCGGCAAGCCGGTCTACTACAGCTGCCCGGCCGAGCGCGAGCACACGCCCGACGCGGCCGAGATCGAGGCGCTGGTCACGCCGCACACGCGCGCGATCGTGCTGGTCAATCCGAACAATCCGACCGGTGCGATCTATCCGCGCGAACTGCTCGAGGCGATCGTGCAGATCGCCGACCGGCACGGACTCGTGCTGTTGTCCGACGAAATCTACGACGAGATCGTCTACGACAAAGCCGAATTCACGCCGCTGGCGAAAATCGCGGGCGAGGTGCCCTGCCTCACGTTCGACGGCCTGTCCAAGGTCCAGCGTGCTTGCGGCTACCGCGTCGGCTGGCTGTCGATGACCGGCGCGAAGGCGGCGATCGAGCCGCTCGAAGCCGCGCTCGACCTGCTCGCGAGCCTGCGCCTGTGCGCGAACGTGGCCGGCCAGTACGCGATCGCGCCGTCGCTGGAAGGACCGCAGACGATCGCGCAACTCGTCGCACCGGGCGGGCGTTTGCACGACACGCGCGCGGCCGTGATCGAAGCCTGTGCGCAGAGCCGTTTTCTGAATCTGGTTGCGCCGAAGGGCGCGATGTACGCGTTCCCGAGCGTGCGCGCCGACCGCGTGCCGGGCTTCGACGACGAGGCCTTCGCGCTCGACCTGCTCGAAAGCGAGAACGTGCTGATCGTGCCCGGCCGCGGCTTCAACTGCGTGCCGCGCAATCATTTCCGCATCACCCTGCTGCCACTGGCGCCGCAGATGCGCGAGGTGTTTGCGCGCATCGAGCGCGTGCTCGAGCGCATGGCCGCCGCGCAGCAGCGGCAGGTGGCCTGAACGTTCGCGTGGGCGGCGCGAATTTTCTCGCTCTCGGCGATTCGTACACGATCGGCGAAGGCGTCGCCGAGGCCGAACGCTGGCCCGTGCAACTCGCACGCGCGCTCGGCATCGCCGCGCCCGAAATCCTCGCACGCACCGGCTGGACCACGGACGAGCTCGCCGCGGCGATGGCGCAGCACACGTTTCATCCGCCCTACGACCTCGTCTCGCTGCTGATCGGCGTCAACAACCAGTATCGCGGACGCGACCTCGCGAACTACCGCGAAGAATTCCGCGCCTTGCTCGAACGCGCGATCGAGCTGGCCGGCCGCCGGCCGGAACGCGTCATCGTCGTGTCGATTCCCGACTGGGGCGCCACCCGCTTCGGTCGCGAAAGCGGGCGCGACACGGCGCAGATCGCGCGCGAAATCGACCGGTACAATGCCGCGAACGCGGAAATTTCCTGTTCGGCGCAGGCCCACTACGTCGACGTGACCACGGCTTCGCGTGAGGGCGCGCGTTGGGTCGTCGACGACGGCCTGCACCCGAGCGGCGCGGCCTATCGCCGCTGGAGCGAAGCGATCCTGCCGATCGCGCGGCGCGCGTACTGCGCAGAGAGGAAATGATCCTGGCCCATTCGCCTGACCGACGCTGTTCCAGACGCCGTTTCATCGGAGCGTTGGCGATCACTCCGCTCCTGGGTTCGCGAATGAGCTTGGCCGCGGACGGGGCGCCCGACTTCGCCTCGCGCCTGTCATTGGCGGGCACTCCCGGCATGGCTTGGGGAGCCGTCAGCGGCGGCAGAGTGTTGACGGCAGGCGGCAAGGGGACCGCCGGCGTCGCAGACGGGTTTGCGCCGGACGCAGATACTGTTTTCGAGGTCGGTTCGCTGACCAAAACCTTCACCGCATCACTGATTTTCCAACTCGAGGAAGAAGGCAAGCTGCGCATCGACGCTCCGGTAGACACCTATGTGAAGCATTTGCCCGATCGCTGGAGAAATCTGACGCTGTCGCAGTTCCTCAGCCATACGTCGGGCCTGCCGGAATACCTTGATCAAACCAACTTCCGCCGCCTCATGCCGCTGGACCTCACCCCCCGCGACATCGTCGCGATGGCGGCCAACCTGCCTTTGCGCTTTGGCGCCGGCGTGCGGCACGAGTACAACAATCTGGGCTTCATCCTCCTCGGCATGACGGCCGAGGCGGTCAGCGGCAAACCGTATTGGGACGAGCTTCAGCGCCGATTCTTCACGCCTGCGGGCATGGCTTCCACGGGGCCGAGAAATCGACTGAGTCACGCGACAAGATATGCCTCCGGCCATTTCTGGGATGGCAATCGCTATGACGATGATCCACCACGCAGCGCGCCGGGATCCACCTGGTCCGCAGGTGGATTGCTCTCGACGGCGGCGGATATGAACCGCTGGTCTCTGGCGCTCGACAGCGGAAGGATTCTGAGCATGGATGTCCGTCGGCGAATGTGGACACAAGCCCGTCTGGCCAACGGCGCCCCGGCAGGATGGGGTTACGGATGGCAAATCGAGACGATCGAGGGACGAACCATTGCATCCCATGGCGGCGGAACGGCCGGCTTCTCCTGCTGGTATCGCCGCGATGTTTCCCGTCCGCTGTCCACGATCGTGCTCACCAACCAGAACGGTCGCGCCGATCCCAAAACGATGACCGACGCTCTGCTGAAGGCTCTGGCGACGACGCGGTTGGTCAAGTGAATGTCGCCGGGTTCAGCCTTGACGCGCGCGCCTTTTCCGCTGGCGCGAACGCTTTATCCGGTAACACATGACGTCATGCACCGAAACGGGCGCTGTCATTGTCCGTCGTGCGCGCGAAACAACGTTGTCGGGCTTTCGCTTGGCTGCGTTGACCGATCGATTTCGGCAGACGGCTGTACAGGCACGCCACCGAGGTCACAGCGGAAGGATTTGCGGCCACATCCACCGCGGTTAATCCATCGCCGAACGCTGCTTCACGGCATCTGCACCGCCTAGTTTCGACGCAAGCCAAATGGCTAGTTCGTAGCGCCGCCGTTGAGATTCGCGGCGCGCGGCCCAAGATCGGGGATAATTGTCCGCCCGATCCCTGATGGAATCCGCCATGTCGCTCGCCCCCGCCACGCGCACCCGTATCGAAACCCTGCTGCGCGACAACCCCGTCGTGCTGTTCATGAAAGGTTCGCCGCAGGCGCCGCAGTGTGGCTTCTCGGCTGCCGCCTCGGGCGTGCTCAACGAGTTGTTGCCGCAGTACGCGACGGTCAACGTGCTCGAAGACGCCGAGATGCGCGAAGGCATCAAGGCCTACGGCAACTGGCCGACGATTCCGCAACTCTACGTGAAAGGCGAGCTGGTCGGCGGCGCCGACATCGTCCAGGCCATGTACAACTCGGGCGAGCTGCAGGCACTGTTCGGCCTGCCGCTGCCGGATCGCACGCCGCCGCAGATCACGATCACCGATGCGGCGGCGCAGGCGATCCGCAGCGCGCTTGCAGACGCCGAGCCGGGGCTGGCGCTGCATCTGTCCATCGACGCGCGCTTCCAGCCGCAGTTCCACCTCGCCGAGCCGACGGACGATACGCTGCGCTCGGAATCGAACGGTATCGACGTGCTGTTGGACCTGGCCAGCGCGCAGCGCGCGCGCGGGATCCGCATCGACTGGGTCGAGACGATGCAGGGTGCGGGTCTGTCGATCGACAATCCGAACGCGCCGTCCACGGTCAGGCAGCTGTCGGTGGGCGAACTCAAGCGGCGACTCGATGCCGGCGAGGCCATCACGATCGTCGACGTGCGCCCGCCCGAGGAACGCGCGCAGGCAGCGCTGAAGCTGCCGTTCCGCACGCTCGACGATGGCATCGGCGCGCTCGCCGACCTGCCGAAGGACGCGGCGATCGCCTTTCTCTGCCGCAGCGGCGGGCGCAGCCAGCAGGCGGCCGAGCAGTTCCGCGCGCACGGCTACGACAAGGTCTTCAACATCGCCGGCGGCATCAACGCCTGGGCGCGCGAGATCGATACGACGATTGCCGAGTACTGATCGCCCGATAGCGGAGCGCGCCGTGATGATCGAAATCGGCGAAGCCATCCTGCCGGAGGACGTCGCGGTCGTGCGCGAGTTGCTGCAGGAGTACGAGCGTGCGCTCGGAGTCGATCTGTGTTTCCAGAACTTTGCGCGGGAACTGGCTGACCTGCCGGGCGGCTACGCGCCGCCGCGCGGCACGCTGCTGCTCGCGCGTGCCGGTGGAAGTATCGCCGGCTGCGTCGCGCTGCGTCCCGTCGATGACGCCACCTGCGAGATGAAACGGCTGTACGTGCGCGATGCATTCCGCGCCATCGGCCTCGGACGACGCCTCGTCGAGCGCGTGATCGGCGACGCACAGGCGCTCGGCTACCGGCGCATGGTGCTCGACACCCTGCCGACGATGACCGCGGCACAGCGTCTCTACGAAAGTCTCGGCTTCACCGACACCTCGGCGTATCGGCACAACCCGATCGCAGGCACGCGCTTTCTCCGGCGCGAACTCGACACGCCGGCCAGAGCGTGATCGCGCCCGGTCGAGGCTATCCGGCGCGCGTCAGCCGACGCAAAAACACCGTCATTTCCTTTTCCGCCTGCTTGTCGCCGCGTTCGTTCGCCGCAGCAATACCGGCCTGGTAGGCGTCGATCGCTGCAGCCGTGGAGCCGGTGCCGGCCAAGGTTTTGCCGAGCAGTTTCCACGCGGCCGAATAGCCGGGATCAAAGCGCAGGGCCTCGTGCAATTCGGTGATCGCGGCGGGCATGTCGCTGTTCGCCAACAACGCGTTCGCGAGCGACATGCGCAGCAGCACACCGTCGCGCGGGCCGCCGCGCATGGCGCGCAGGTTTTCGATCGCGTCCGGCTGCATGACGACGCCCTAGTCCGTGTCGTGCTTGACGTAAGGCCCGCCGCGACCGTGTCGATGCACGTCGTGAGTGACCGCGCCGACGCGCCGCGACGGTGGCACGAAGAACTCCGGATGCGTCAACGTGTTGCGCATGTCGGACAAACCGGCGCGCCAATGCTCGGCCATCGTGCTTGGCGCGAACGCATAGTCTTTGTACTGCTGCTCGAACGGCTTGGTCTTGTAGATCAGGTGGATGATGTTGTACACGCGATCGGACAGCCACGGCTCCAGTTCGGCGCGCATTTCGGCGGTGATGTGGGCGGGCGGGATTTGCTTGAGCAGCGCGTCGAGCGTGGTGCGCAAGTCCTGGAAGCGCTGCACGACCTTGGTGCTGAAGCGCGTGCGGCTCGAGTACTGGATGTCTTTCTGCCGTTCCAGCGCTTCCACGATGTTGCGCGGCTGCATGCCTTGCGCACGCCACAGGTCGACCTGGAAAACGAGGCTGTCGCGGCGCGGCGTGTGGCTGAGCACATGGTCGAGCGGCGTATTGGAGACGAGGCCGCCGTCCCAGTAGTACTCGCCGTCGATCTCGATCGCCGCAAAAGCGGGCGGCAACGCGCCCGAGGCCATCACGTGTTCGGCGCGGATCGTGCGCTTGTGTTCGTCGAAATTGTCGAAGTAAACGAAATTGCCGCTCTTCACGTTGACCGCGCCGACCGAGAAGCGCACCGCGCCGGCGTTGATGCGGTCGAAGTCGACGAATTCCTCGAGCGTGGCCTTCAGCGGCGCGGTGTCGTAGAAGCTCGTCGCCGATTCGACATGGTCGACGCCGACATAAGGCGGCGGGAAGCGCGGTACGAAGAATCCGGACTGGCCAAACAGCAACGCGGCCAGCGCGCCCTGCGCGTTGGCGAGCGCGAGCGTGTACTTGTCGAGCGGCAATTTCTGCCGCAGCGCCTCCTGCCATTCGAACCACTGTCGGCCGCCGGCCGGCAGCGCGGGGATCGAGATGCGCTCCCAGAACGCGCGCAGGCGCTCGAGCCGCTGCGCCGGCGCGTTGCCGGCGAGGATCGCCGCATTGATCGCGCCGATCGAAATGCCGGCGAACCAGTTCGGCAGGATTCCGGCCTGGTGCAGGCCCTCGTAGACGCCGCACTGGTAAGAACCGAGCGCGCCGCCGCCTTGCAGCATCAGCGCGATCGTTTCGTACTTTTGTGCGGATTCCGCGGGCGTGTCCGCTTTCTTCCCTGCGCCTCGTTTGCTGTTCGTCTTTGCCATTGTCGAAAACTCGAATGAGTTGCCGCGGAGCCACGAAGATCACGACGAAGAGCCACGAAGAAAAGCGAGATATCGAAATGCTTTTCTTCGTGTCTTCGTGGCGACGCTTGTCGCTTTTGCGTGCCGCGACTACTGCATGAACCAGCCATGCGAAACGACGAGCGATTGCCCGGTCAGCGCGTTGGTCTCGAAGGCGCCGAGGAACAACGCGCAGTTGGCGACGTCGTCGACGGTCGTGAACTCGCCATCGACCGTGTCCTTGAGCATGACCTTCTTGATCACGTCGTCCTCGGAAATGCCCAGTTCCTTGGCCTGCTCGGGGATCTGCTTCTCGACCAGCGGCGTGCGCACGAAGCCCGGGCAGATGACGTTGGCGCGCACGTTGTGCGCCGCGCCTTCCTTGGCCACGACCTTGGCCAGGCCGATCAGGCCGTGCTTGGCGGTGACGTAGGGCGCCTTGAGCTTGGACGCCTCCTTCGAATGCACCGAGCCCATGTAGATGATCGCGCCGCCCTTGCCGGCGTACATGTACTTGAGCGCGGCGCGGGTGGTCAAAAACGCTCCGTCCACGTGAATCGCCATGAGCTTCTTCCAATCGGCGTACGAGAAACTTTCGATCGGATTGACGATCTGGATGCCGGCGTTGGAGACGAGGATGTCGATGCTGCCGAGATCCTTGACGCATTTGTCGACGCCGGCGCCGACCGCGGCTTCGTCGGTCACATCCATGATCACCGTCGTCGCCTTGACCCCGCGCGCACGGATTTCCGCGGCCGCCGCGTCGGCCGCGGCCTGATTGATGTCGGCGATCGCGATGTGCGCGCCGTGGTCGGCATAGACCTCGGCGATGCGCTTGCCTATGCCGCTCGCCGCGCCCGTGATCAGGGCGACTTTGCCTTTTACGCTCATGTGCAATTCCTTGGTGGGGATGGGGCCGCAGACACGCTGCGCGTTCGCGCGCGTCGCGGCCACGCCGGGCATTCTACCTTCCCCACGGTTCACGCGATGACCAGCCGACCCGGCGGATTTCTGCGAGGAAATTCAGACACGCGACAGCCTAATGCAAGGTCCGTTACAGCCAACTGAAAGGTTGACATGCCTATTTTGTCCATTGTCGGAAAAAGTCGATCGAGGGGACATTTCATGCAGGTCACGGGCATGTTGTACGGCGCCAAACTGTTGCGCTTCGTCGGGTTTCCTTCGGCGGAAGTACTTGGCGCGGACGCGAGCGAGGAAGAAATCGGCGCGCTGATCGAGCGCTGCGGCCAGGTCTTTGTCAAACCGGTGTTCAAGGGCGGCGTCGGCAAGAAGGGCAAGGCCGGTTTGCTCGGGCGCGCAAGGGACCTGAAAACGGCACTCGCCGAAAAGGAGCGTCTCTACTTCGCCAAACACACCTACGGCACCCAGACCGCCAAGGCCAATGGCGTCACCTTCGAGGGCGGAGTGCCGGCAGAGCACGAGGTGTATTTTTCGATCACCGACTCGACGCGCTACCGCGCGCCGATGATGACGCTGAGCTGTCACGGCGGCATGGACATCGAGGAAGTCGACGGGAATCTCATCGCCCAGGTGCCGTTCGATCCGCTAACCGGTTTGAAGGCCTTCGTAGTCGCCAATGCGCTGTCTGCACTGAATGCGCCGAAGGCGATCATCTCGCCGCTCGTGCAGCAGCTGCCGAAGTTGTGGGAGCTGTACCACGGCTTCGGCATGACCACACTCGAACTGAACCCGATCCGCATGAAGGAAGACGGAAAAGGACGCCTAATTCCCGTCGCCTGCGACTTCAAATGCGGCTTCGACCGCGACGATCCGCGCTGGCAACGCCTGAATCTGCCGGCCAACCTGTTCGCCGTCGACTATTCGGACTTCGAGCAGGAAATCAACCAGCTGCGCACCTATCAGGGTCAGAGCGACGTCTACGTCATCAATCCGAGCGGCACGATTCTTGCGCCGACCTTCGGCGGCGGCGCCAACTCGCTCGTTTCCGAACTGCTCGGCGATGACGCGATCATTTCCTCCGACTTCGGCGGCAATCCGCCCTACGAAAAGATGAAAGAGGTCGCGCGCATCTGTTTCAAGCACTGGCTCAAACAGGCCAACGTGCTTTTCATCATAGGCGGCAAATCGAACAATACCGACATCTTCGAGACGTTCCGCGCGATCGCCGATGCGCTGCGCGAGCACTTCAGCCGGCACGGGCCGACGCCGCTGTACGTGGTCATCGGACGCGGCGGGCCGAACCTCGTACGCGGCATGGGCGCGATGCGCGACACGTTCGACGCGCTCGGCCTGCCGTACCGCATCTTCGCCTTCGACTCGGACATCAGCGAAGTCATCCAGTACGCGCGGGCGGTCGACGAATGGATGAAAGCCGGCGGCCGCGAACAGATCGCCGCATCGCTCGGCGTGGCCAAATCCGCGGCGGCATGAATGAACCGCTCGACGAATTCCAACCGTTTGCAGGAGTGACCGTATGCGCATGCCGGGTCTGCCGGATTTTCCGTACTACGTCGGCGTCGGTTCGCTCGCCCACGTGGCGACGCGCGAAGACCGCGTCTGCGTGCTCAACATCCTCGGTGGCGAATCGAGCGAGGTCACACCGGTCGGCCACGCCTATTCGGGCGGCAACGTCGTCTTCGGCACCGCGCCGGGCAAGCGCGGCCAGGTGCTGGAGACGCCGGCCGGCCCGATTCCGGTCTACAACAACGTGCTCGAAGGGCTCAACGAAGGCCACCGCTTCAATTGCGGCGTCGTTTATCTGCCGCCGTCGGCCGCACGCGACGGCGTCGCCGAGCTGATCCGTGTCAATCCCGAGCTGCGCAAGATCTTCATCGTCACCGAGAAGATGGCCGTGCACGATTCGCGCGAAATCCGCGCGCTCGGCCAGCAGAACGGCATCGACATCTTCGGCGGCAATTCGCTCGGCGTGGCCGACGCGTGGAACCGCGTGCGCATCGGCGGCGCACTCGGCGGCGATCATCCCGAGGAAGCGCTGCGTCGCGGCTCGATCGCGATCTTCTCCAACTCCGGCAACTTCACCACCACGATCGCCACCTACCTGCGCATGGCAGGCTGGGGCACGACCACGCTGATCTCCAGCGGCAAGGACGTCTACATCCATTTCGCCGCGGCCGAGTTCGCCTATGCGCTCGACCACGATCCGCGCAGCAAGGCGGCCGTGCTCTACGCCGAACCGGGCGGTTTCTACGAACGCGACGTCGATTTCGGCAAGCCCGTCGTCGCCTGTGTCGTCGGCCGCTGGAAGAAGAAGCTCACGCGCGCGGTCGGCCATGCCGGCGCGATGTCGGGCGGCGATGACGATGCCATCGCGAAAGAGCGCTGGTTCCTGGACAAGTTCGGCGTTGACGACATCTTCACCCCGGAGCGCCCGGTGTTCTCCGCGCGCGGCGCCGTGGTCACCAACATCGCGCACATTCCCGCGGCGCTGACCGCCGTGATGGACCAGAACGGCGTCGCACCCGACTTCAAACCCGAGGGCAGCCTCGCGCTGAAGCCGTGGTTCGCCTCCAATGTCGGCTGCCGCCTGCCCGCGGAACTGGATCTGCCGGTGGTCACGGCAATGGCACCGTACGACGAGCAGATCGCGCGCATCAACCGGCAGATCGGCGCCACGCTGCCACGTCAGAACATGAAGGACGCCTCGGGCGCCTCGCAGATGGATGCGCAGACGCAGGTGACCGCGCTGCACGGCACCTCGATGCTCGACGCCGCGCAACATCCGCTCGAGGCCAACATCGGCCTCGCCCTGCTGCACGAGCCCGGCGGCGAGAACGACCGCAAACTCGTCAGCCTCGCCGTCGGCGCGGAGATCAATCTGCACGGCACGGCGCCACTGATTGCGGCACAGGCCGCGCGTACGGCAGGCAATGCGCCGAACAGCATCGCTGCCGCCGCCTTGGCCATTGTCGGCCCGAACCGTGTCGAGCGCGCGCGTCGCGCAGCGAAGCTGTTGATCGACATCGGCACAGCCGCGGGTGTCCTCGACGCGCTCGACGAAACCGTCGACATTCCCGTATCTGCCGTCGATGCCGACGAACGCCAGTTGCTGCTGACAACCGCACCCGACGTCCGCGCCGAGGCCCTGCTCGCCGGTTTCGAGGCGCGCGGTGCGCGCTCGGTTTTCGTGCGCTGGCTGCGGAAACTCGGCAATCCCGATGCCAACGCCGTGCTCGCCGCGATCACGACGACGCTGGCCTGGGGTCCGCTGCGGCGCAAGCGCATCTCGCGCTACACCGCGGAAAGCCTGCCGTGGTGGATGTGCCTGTTCGGCACCCAGATCGGTGCATCGGTCGAAGCCGAAAAGCATGTGTCCGACGCGTTCTGCGGTATCGCCATGACAGACCTCCTCGGCAAGCGCTCACTGACCGAAATCGCCTGCATCGCCCTGCTCGGCCAGGAACCTTCGGCAGCGGATCTGTTCGCCTTCCAGACCCTCGTCGGCCTGCTGCTCAGCAACGGCCCGGGCTCGATCACCGGTCAGGGCGCCAAGGGCGCCGTGTCGGCCGACGGCCCCGACACCCCGGCGCGCGTGCAGCTCAACAAGGCGATGCTCGGCTTTCTGAGCCACAGCGGATACGCGCACGGCGGCAACGGCTACGAAGGCGTCGCCTTCCTGATCGAGCGGTTTGCGGATATCGGCCTCACCGACCCCGGCAACGCCGCGCACGGCATCGACCTGGCCGCACACGCGACTGCATTTGCGCGCCGCTACGGCGAGGACCGCGCCACGCGCAAGAACGTCGGCGCGGAACAGGCGCAGGCGCTGCCGTGCATCAACCACCCGGTGTTCAAGGGCAAGCCGGTCAACGTCGATCCGCGCGAGGCCTTCGTCCACGAACTGTTCCGCCAGCGCGGCGAATACAACGTGTTCCACGAGTACTATCGCGCGCTCGTGCAAGCGCTGTACGAGGAGAACGTCACGCGCAACGTGTTCTGCGTCAACGTCGATGCGGTCATCGCCGCACTACTGCTGAAGATGCTGTGGCGTCGCTACCGCAACGGTTCGCTGTCAAGTGCAGCACTGGAAGCGGCGGCGTTCACCGTGTTCCTGTACGGACGCATGATCGGCTCGGCTGCCGAGATCGACGACCACGCCAATCGCGGCAAGAACATGGACACGCGCACGCCGCAGTCGGCCTGCCGCTTCGTCGCCTAGAAAGATCGGGCGCTATTCCTCGCGACCGAGGTTCTTCACGTCGACGCCGAGATCGCGCAGCTTTCGATAAAGGTGCGTGCGCTCCATGCCGACTATCTTGGCCAGCTTGCCGACGCTGCCGCCGGCATCCTGCAGCTGGCGCAGCAGGTAGGCGCGCTCGAACCGCTCGCGCGCTTCGCGCAGCGGCAGATTGAAATCGATCACGGCGGCTGACGAGTCGGCGGGAGCGGCGGTGCGCGGCGGCGCGATGCCCTTGCCGAGCGCGGCCTCGACCTCCTCGATCGTCACCTCGTCGCCATTGCCCATGATCAGCAGACGCTGGACGAGGTTGCGCAGCTCACGCACGTTGCCCGGCCAGTCGTGGTTGCGCAGGCGGTTCTGCACCGCGACCGGGAACACGCGGTACGGCAGCTTGTCGCGATGGGAAAAGAAGTCGGCGAAGGTGCGCAGGAGTTCGGGCACGTCTTCGCTGCGCTGGCGTAGCGGCGGCACGGCGAGCGGCACGACGTTGATCAGGTAGTAGAGTTCCTCGCGGAACGCGCCGGCCTTGACCTGCGTCTCGAGGCCGGAGGTGCTTGCCGCGATCACGCGCAGGTCGAGCGGTACATTGCCGGCCCCGCCGGCGCGCACCAGCGCGCGCCGTTCGAGCACGCTGCACAGGCGCTGCTGCAGCTCGGCGTCGAGTTCGGCGACTTCGTCGAGGAACAGCGTGCCGCCGTTGGCCTGCTCGATCAGGCCGGGCTGCACGCCGCTCGCATCCTCGCTGCCGAGCAATGCGGCGGCGAGATGTTCGCGTGGAATGCTGCCCGGCGCGACCGCGACGAACGGCCCACCCTGCCGCGACGAGCGCGCATGCAGCCAGCGCGCCAGCGATTCCTTGCCGGTGCCCGCCTCGCCCTGGATCAGGATCGAGGTATCGTGCTGGGCCAACTTGTCGAGCTGCGCGCGCAGCGCCCTCATCGCCTTCGACGCGCCGATCGGTTCCAGCGGCAGCGCGAGCTGTTCGCGCAAGCCCTCGTTCTCGCGCTTGAGCCGGCTCGCCTCGCGCGCGCGATCGATCGTCAGCAGCAGCTTGGCCAGCGAAATGGGCTTCTCGACGAAATCGTAGGCGCCCAGACGGGTCGCCTCGACCGCCGTCTCGACCGTGCCGTGGCCGCTCATCATGATCACCGGCGTGGTCAACGCGCCGGCCTGCGACCACTCGCGCAGCAGGCTGATGCCGTCGGTTTCCGGCATCCAGATGTCGAGCAGGATGACGTCGGGCCGGCCCTGCGTGCGCGCCTCGCGCGCCGCTGCCGCATTCGCCGCGAGCGCGACCTGATAACCCTCGTCCTCGAGGATTTCCTTCACCGTGGTGCGGATGTCAGGTTCGTCGTCGACGACGAGGATGCGGCCGGAAGCCATGCGAAGCGCCTGTTGCGAAAATGCGACTTGTAGGATAGCGCAAGAGCAGGAAGAGGACGCGTCGGTGGCCTGGTCAAAATGTGCAAATCCTCCATGATTTCTCAAATTCCGCTTAACCTTGCCAGCCTATAATCGCGCCCGGATCGGCCCTCTCGAGCCGATCGCCGAGCAATCCTCCCCATGCCATCGCAATCCGGCCCGGCAAGGCCGCTGACTCCCCTGCTCATCCGTTTCGGCCGCCTCGGCGACATGCTGCTGCAGGAACCGTTGCTGCACCTGCTGCGCAGCCGCTACGGCAAACCATGCGTCGTGCTGAGCCGCGGCGGCTGGAGCGACGAGTTGTACCGCGGTCATCCGGATGTTGCCGAAACCTGGCAATTGCTGACGCGAAACCGCCCCCTCGCCCTCAGCCCCGAGCGCTGGCGCATGATCGCGCGGATCCGCGAGCACGACGGGCCGATCTACGTCAGCGAGGACACGCGCGGCTCGCTCAAGCGCATCCGCTGGTTGCTGCGTTTCGCGCGCGTGCCGCGCGAGCGCTGTGTCTTCATCCGCGACCTGGATCTGCGTGCGGACGAGCACTGGGTCGACCAGGCGCTGCGCTTCGGCCGCACCACGCCGGCCGCGTATCGCGAAGCGGACTATCCGTGGCAGGCAGACGACCTGCGCGCCGCGCCGCGCCTGTACCTCGACGCGGACGACCGCGCCGACGCCACCGCGTGGCTGCGCGCGCGCGCGCTGGCCGACGCGCCGCTGGTGCTGCTGCAACCCGGCAACTGGCATGTGCACCGCTGGTGGGAGCCGCGCAATGCCGATCCGAAGTTCTGGCCGATCGACCACTGGGCCGCGCTGTTGCGCGCGATGCATGCGACCCTGCCGGCGGCAAACCTCGTGCTCTGCGGCGCGCCGGTCGAGACGCCCGTGTGCGAGGCAATCGCGAACGAGGCGCAACTCGCCGCAGTCAAGATCGCAACGACCGACCTGCCCGTACGCCGCCTGCTCGGCGTGCTCGAACGTGCACATTCGATGGTTTCGGTGGACACCGGCCCCGCGCACCTCGCCGCGGCGATGGGCTGCCCGCTCGTCGTGCTCTACGGTGGCAAGTACGGCCCGGCGAAGTGGGATAGACGCAGCCCTTTCGGCAAGCCGGTGGTCAACCTCTGCGTCTCGCCCGGGCCGATCGCCGCGATCGCGCCGGATCGGGTCATTGCGGCCTGGCGTTCGCTGGCGTAGATTGGCTTGCGGCGACCGCGGCGACCACCGCCGCAGCGGTCTGCGCGGCATCGAGCCCGCGCGCATCGATCGTGTGGTTGCGCGCGCCGTACACGCCCCAGCCGGGGATGTCGGTGACCGAAAAAATGCCGGCCGTCGGCGCGCCGCTGGCCGCGGCCAGGTGCATGATGCCGCAGTCGGCGCTGACATAAAGCGAGAGGTTGGCGAGCACGCCGCCGAGCCTGCGCAGGTCGGAGGAGAAATATGCCGGATACGCATCGCCGAGCAGCGAGCGGCCGAAGCCGGGCACGATCTCGATGATGGCATGATCCGGATGGCGCGCGGCGAGCGCGGCGAGAAAGTCCTGCCACCACTCGCGCGGATAGTTTTTCACGCCGGTGGCGAAGGCATAGACGCCGATCGTTCCGCGCGGCTGCACGAGCGCACCCGCGGCGATGATGGCGCGCAGCGTTTCGCGTCCCCGCTCGCGCTCGGCGGCGCAGAGGCGCAGGTCGAGTTCGGGATAACTCCACGTCGCCGCGTCGCCGGTCACGCCCATCGTCTTGCGCAACAGGTACACCGGCAACTTTGCCGCGTGTTCCTGCTCGCGCGGTTCGGCGAGCGCGTGGGTGAGATGGCCGCTTTTCTTCGGCCCGTCGAAGCCGATGCGGTAGCGCGCCCGCGAAGTGCGCACGAGCAGGCGGTCGGAATTCGACAGCAGGTACGGATCGATCGCGAGGTCGTACTTCGCCGCACGCAATTCGCGCAGCATGCGCCGATAGCGCAGCGGCGCCTTGACGACGCTGCGCGGCAGCACGGTCACGCGCCGCACTTGCGCATGGCGGGCAAACAATTGCGGCGCCGCGCCGCAACCGCTGACGATGTCGACCTCGGCGCCGGGAAAGCGCGCTTCGATCTCCTGCAGCAGCGGCGACAGCAGCAAGGTTTCGCCCAGCGTCTTCGCCGCACGGCAGATCAGGATGCGGTGGATGCCGCGCGCGGGAACGTGCTGCGGAAGATCGGCGGCCGCCGTCGATCGCGGCGACAGGTGCCGCGAAAACCAGCGCGCGATGCAGCGGCGCAAGCTCTTGGCGGGCGAGTCGTTGCTGTGGCGTATCTCCTGCGTCATGGCCGCGCAGTCTACCGGCAACTACTCGGCTTCGGCATCGACGTTCTTTTGCGGCGCCGGCACGTTGCCGCCGCGGCAGCTTTCATTCACCGCGTCGCTGCGGAACAGCCACCATTCGCGCCGGTTGGCGTGACCGACGTATCGCGCCTTGGTCTGGTCGACACACGGCGCCATCGCGTCGGCGAGGATGAAGATCCAGCGCGTGGCGGGCTGCTGTTCCTGCCAGCGGATCGCTTCGCCGAGTTGCAGGTGCGCCGGTTTGACGAAGCCGAACTCGGCGACGTCGCGGTCGGCCAGCAACAGGTTCTGCTCCTTCCACCCGACCAGCGCGAGCTGCGCATCGGCGCCGATCATCGCGCCGGCCTGGCGCATGAGCCCGCGCGCGGAACTCGAATCGTTGAGCAGCGGCGAGGCCCACAGCCCCCAGAGCAGCCACAGGCCGGCCAGACCCGCGACCAGACCGCGCGCCGCGCGCGCAAGGCGGAACCATGCGGCGCAGACCAGCAGCCATGCGCCGAGCGCGGTGAACAGGCCCCACAGCGCCGCGCCGCCACCGTCGAAACCGCGCTGTGCGGCGAGGTCGTTGGCAAATTTCCAGTGTCCCGACCAGGCATGCACTCCCGCCCCGGCCAGCAACGCGCCGAGTGCGACCAGCACGGCCAGCGCCAGCCAGCGGAACCAGCGCCGCTCGACGATCGCCGGCAGATACGGCGCGCAGGCCAGCACGACCATGGGCAGCGCCGGCATGATGTACATGTCGCGCTTGCCCGCCGGAAAGCTGAAAAACGCGATCACCAGCACCGCCCAGGCCAACGGCAGCAGCACGCGTGCATCGCGCGCCCTGAGCGCGCGTGCCCATGCGGGCACGGTGCCGAACCAGGTCAGCCACAGCGGCATCCAACCGCTCAGAATGACACCGACGAAATACCAAGGCGGCTGCTGGTGGTCCCACGAATCGGTGTAGCGCGCGGCCGTCTGCTTGAACAGGATGTCGTGCAGATAGGCCTGATAGTCCGAGGAGGGATGCAGCCACACGGCGAGCGCCAGCGGTACCAGCCACAGTGCGATCGCGGCGAGCAGTGTGGCGAGGCCACCCGCCCAGCGCCAGGCGGCGCCCTTCGTCGTTGCAACGTGGTTCCAATGTGTACTTCGCGCAAAAACATACGGCACGAACAGCAGCAGCGCGAGCACGCCGACGCCCTTGGTGATCACGCCGAGGCCCGCGGCGAAGCAGCCGAGCCAGTAGGCGCGCCAGTCCGGTCCGAGCAGGAAATGGCGCAGCAGCCCGTAGTTCGCCAGGGTGATGAAGAACGTCACCGTCGGGTCGATCTGCGCGCGCTTGGCCTGGTAGACGAACTGGAACACGCAAAGCAGCGCGACGCCGGCGTACAACCCGGTGCGGTGGTCCCACAGCCGCCGCACGAGGTCGTAGACGAGCAACAGCGTGCCGAGCGCGGCAAGCAGCGAGGGCAGCAGGAAGGCGATGCGCCAGTTCCGCGTCAGCTCGAACGCGGCGGCCTGCATGGCCATGAACGCGGGCGGCTTGTCGGCGTAGATCTCGTGGCCGCGATGCGGGATCAGCCAGTCGCCCGAAGCGACCATCTGCTGCGCCGACAGCGCGAAGCGCGGCTCATCCGCCGGCCACGGATCGCGCAGGCCGATGCCGGCGCCGATCACGACGAGGGCGAACAGCACAAACAGCCACAGCTCGCGGCGACCTTGGGGGGTGTGAACTGCTGGAGTCATCGGGTTGCTTCTGGCAGAGCAAAGAAAAAACCTGGCCGCGGATAACGCGGATGAGCACGGATAGAGCAAGAGCGAAGATAGATCAAGTTTCTTCCGCCTTGTCCGTGTTCATCCGCGAAATCCGTGGCGAAAACCGCCGAGTTTTTCTCACGCGACACCGTCGCGCGGCAGGCGCAGGGTGAACACGGCGCCGCCCTCGGCACGGTTTTCCGCGCGGATCGTGCCGCCGTGTTCCTCGACGATCTTCTTCGCCACGGCGAGACCGAGGCCGGTGCCTTTCACCTTGCTCGTCGTGTACGGCTCGAACCAGCGCGCGTCGAAACCCTCGGGCAGGCCCGGGCCGTTGTCGGCGACGGCCAGCTCGACCCAGTGGCGGCCGCCTTCGTCGATCTCGCGCGTGATCACCTCGATATGCGGCTTGTGCTCGCCGGTCACGGCCTCGAGCGAATTCTTGATCAGGTTGTGCAACAACTGGCGCAGGCGCACGGCATCGGCGCGCAGGCTCGGATCGCTCGCGGCGAACTGCCGCGTGAGCTGGATGCGCTGGTCGTTCTCGTACAGGTCGACCACCTCGCCGGCAAGCACGTTGATCGACAGCGCACGCGCGTCGATCTGCGGTGGGCGCGCATAGTCGCCGAACGCGTTGACCATGGCCTTGAGCGCTTCGACCTGGTTGACGATGGTCAGCGTCGCGCGGTCGAGCACTTCGGTCTCGTCGGGCGGCAGGCGGCCGATGAAGCGCCGGCGCAACCGCTCCGCCGCAAGCTGGATCGGGGTCAGCGGGTTCTTCACCTCGTGGGCGAGGCGGCGCGCGACCTCGGCCCAGGCCGCGTCGCGCTGGGCGCGGTTGAGCAGGGTCAGGTCGTCGAACACGGCGACGATGCCGGCGTCCTCGCCGAGCATCGGCGAGAGTTCCGCGCCGCGCAGCATCAGCACGCGGCGTTCGTTGCCTTCCTCCAGCACGACCTCCTCGCGCCACTCGCGCGCGGCCTCGCGCATGTGCTTGAGGATCGGATCGATCAGCGGTGCGAGCGTCGGACGTTCGCTGCGCAGCACGCCGAGATGCTGGCCGACGTGACGCGAGAGCGGCAGGTCGAGAATCACCTCGGCCGCGTGGTTGGCGGTGCGCAGCACACCTTCGCGATCGAGGCCGAGCACGCCGGCGGACAGGCGCTCGAGCACGGCCCTCAGGTAGGTGCGCTGGCTGTCCGTTTCCTGCGCGCTGCGGGCAAGGCGCGAACTGGCGCGCTCGAGCTCGCCCTGCATCTGCCCGAACGAGCGCGTGAGGAAGCCGAGTTCGTCGTCGCTGGCCACCGGCAGCGGCGTATCGTAACGGCCCGCGGCGACCGCGCGCGTCGCCGCGGCGAGGCGGCCGATCGGCGCCGTCAACCGGCGCGCAACGCCGAACGCGGTGAGCACGGCGAACAGCGCCGACAGCAGCAGGACGAAGGTCAGCACGAGGGTGAAGGTCAGCTTGAGCGAATCGCGCAGGAACTTCAGGCGCTGGAAGTCATAGCCAGCCTGCTCCACCGTCGCCATCAACGGCTGCATCTGCTCGGGTACCGGATACAGCGCCTGCAGCAGACGCGACGAGCTGCCGGTGGAGTCGGCGAGTGGCAGCACCACGCGCAGCTTGAGCAACCCCGGCTCGCCGAGCGGTTCGGCCACGGCGTAGCGGCCGGTGCTCCGAAGCTGGATCAGCGCGTTCGCATCCGGATAGACCGCATCGAGGAAGCGCGGATCGGAACCGGCATTGGCGAGCACCTGGCGGTTGTCGCCGAATACCACGAGCTGGGTGATCGGCTGCGCATCGAGCGCGGTGTTGAGGCGCTGCTGCAGCTCGGCGTCGGGCAGGTTGGCGAGGTCGCGCGCGATGTTCGCGGCGCCAGCCTCGGCCGCGCGCAGGTGTTCGTCGAGATAGGCCTTGCCCACGCCGAGTGCGGCGGACAGACCTTGTTCGAGGCGCGCATTGAACCAGGTGTCGATCGTGGCGTTGAGGAAGTAGAGCGAAAACCCGTAAACCACCAGCACCGGCGGCACCGCCAGCGCGATCAGCATGAGCAGCCAGCGCCGCGTCAGACGCGCACCGGGCACGGCGCCACGCAGTTCGCGCGACAGCCGCAACAGGCGCTGCGCGATGATCGCGACCAGCACGACCAGCGCCAGCGCCGATGCACCGAGCACCCACGGGTAGTAGCGCCCGAGGCGGTTGGTGTCGCTCGCCGCGTCGCGCGCGAGCAGCAACGTCGCCGCGAGCAGGGCGGCGATGGCCAGCGCGGGCAGCACGCGCCGCGCGATCAGGCTCAGCGCGTGCCGGGTCTGGCCTGCCATGCGTAGTTTCCGGTGGAGAGGCGCCAGTCCGCATCGATCAGCGCCGGCAGGCGCAGCGCGCCCGGCAGGGCATCACGTTCGAGGTCGATGCGCAGCACATAGCGCTGCGCCGCTGCCGCGACCAGCGTCGGATCGAGCGGCAGACGCAGGTCGGCGAGTGCGGCAATGACCAACGCGCGCACGGCATAGCTGCGCGTCTGCGTGCCGCCGTGTGCCGCGTCGGGATCGCGCAGCTGGTACTGGCGCGTCAGCGGGAAATAGCGCAACTCGCGGCGCCAGCGCTGCGTGGCAAGCTCGGCCCGCAGACCGAGCTTGCCGGGCGCCTGCGCCGAAAGCCGGATGTCGAACACGAGCGGGATGCCGTGGTCCAGGCCGTCGAGCAAGGTTTCGCTCGGCTGCCAGTCGAGTTGCGCACTGAGCACGCCGTCGGCGACCGCGGCCTCGCGCACGCCGAAGCGCACGCCGTCGCCCGTGCGCGCGCAGGCGCCGGCCAGCGCCGCGAGCATGACGGGAAAAAGTATATTAATGAACTTTTTCCAGAATGGCATAGTAGAATCCGTCCATGCCGCGCTCCCCCGGCAGGTTCTGCGCGCCGCCCGCGCCGGGCCGACGCCATCCGGGCGGCGCGACATCGAGCGCACGCGCGCCGGCATGGCGCGCGAGGAAGCGCTCGATCTGGCCCGCGTTCTCGTCCGCGAGCACGGAACACGTTGCATAGACTAAGCGCCCGCGCGGTCCGAGCAAAGGCCAGAGTGCGTCGAGGATGCGCGCTTGCCCGGCGACCAGGTGCGTGATGTCGACCGCGCGCCGGTGCAGCTTGATGTCGGGCTGGCGGCGCACGATGCCGGTCGCCGAGCACGGCGCGTCGATGAGGATGCGGTCGAACGGCTTGCCATCCCACCACGCCGCGGGCGCGGCTGCGTCGCCGCCGCGGGTTTCCGCGGCGAGGCCCAGGCGGGCGAGGTTTTCGGCGACGCGGGCCAGGCGGCGCGCATCGCTGTCGAGCGCGACCAGGCGCACCTCGGCGCTTTCGAGAATGTGCGCGGACTTGCCGCCCGGTGCGGCGCAGGCATCGAGCACACGCTGGCCGGCGGCAAGATCGAGCAGGCCTGCGGCGAATTGCGCCGCGCCGTCCTGGACGGAAAATGCACCTTCGGCGTAGCCGGGCAGGCGGGTCACATCGACGCTGTGCGCAAGCACAATGGCCTGGTCGTGTCCGGCGACCGCCTGCGCCTCGACGCCCGCTTGGGCAAAGCGCGCGAGCAATTCCTCGCGCTGCGCCCGGCGCCGGTTGACACGCAGCCACAACGGCGCCTGCGCGTTGTCGGCGGCGACGATGGCGTCGGCCGCGTCGGGCCAATCGTGGGCGAGCGCGTCGAGCAGCCAGCGCGGATGCGCGCTGCGCGCGACCGGGTCGGCATCCAGTTGCGCGAGCAGATTGTCGCGCTCGCGCAGCCAGCGTCGCAACAGCGCGTTGATCAGTCCGGCGAATTTCGGTTTGCGCAACGCGCGCACGGCATCGACCGTCGCCGCGACGGCCGCGTACTCGGGCTGGTGCAGCACGTCGAGCTGGACCAGGCCCAGCAGCGCCAGCGCATGCACATCCGCTTCGCGCTCGCGCAGCGACCGTTCGAGCAGACGCTCGAGCGCCGCGTCGTAGCGCAGCCACCAGCGCGCGCCCTCGTGCAGCAGGCTCGAGAGCAGGGCGCGGTCGCGCGCATCGGTCAGGCGTGGCGCGGTCGCGGTGAACACCGCGCGCAGCGATTCGCCGCGCACGACACGCGCGAGCGCCTGTGCGGCCAGCGCGCGCGCGTTCGCCGGCGCGGTTGCGGCCGCCTTCATGGCACCGCAGCGCGCTTGAGTTCGGGGCGCGCGTTGACATAGTCAGCCGCGGCGATGCGCCGGCCGCCGGCGCGCTGCACTTCGAGCAAGCGCAACACGCCGTCAGCGCAGGCGACATCGATGCCCTCGCGCGTGGCGGCGAGAATATCCCCGGCGTCCCGAGTCCCGGGCCCCAAGTCCCGGTGCTCCGCGCGCCAGACGCGCAGCGCTTCCCCTGCGACGACGGCTTCGGCAACCGGCCATGGATCGAACGCGCGCACCTTGCGTGCGAGGGCGGTGGCCGGTTCGTTCCAGTCCAGTCGCGCCTCCGCCTTGTCGAGCTTGTGCGCGTAGACGACGCCGTCTTCGGGCTGCGGCGTCGCCGCCAGTGGCGCGCCGTCAACGAGGTGATCCAGGCCTTCGCCGAGCACGCCCGCGCCGAGCGCGGCGAGCTTGTCATGCAGACTGCCGCCAGTGTCGGCGGGCGCGATCGGGATCGCCCGGCGCAGCAGCACCGGGCCGGTGTCGAGACCCGCCTCCATCTGCATGAGGCAGACGCCGGTTTCGTTGTCTCCGGCCAGGATCGCGCGCTGGATCGGCGCCGCGCCGCGCCAGCGCGGCAGCAGCGAGGCATGCACGTTCCAGCAGCCGCGGTGTGGAATCGCGAGCACCTTGCGCGGCAGAATCAGGCCGTAGGCAACGACGACGAGGAGGTCGGGAGCGAGGGTGGCGAGACGCGCGCGCGCGGCGGCGTCCTTGAATTGTTCCGGTTGCTCGACCGGCAGGCCGAAATCAAGCGCGGCCTGCTTGACCGGGCTCGGCGTGAGCTTGCGCCCGCGTCCGGCCGGGCGGTCGGGCTGGGTGTAGACGGCCGCGATTTCGACGCCGTCGCGGCGGCAAGCGGCCAGATGCGGCACGGCGAAATCGGGCGTTCCGGCGAACACCACGCGCAGCGGACGGCTCATGGCGGCGGTTTCAGCCCGCCGCTGCGCGGCGCTGCTTTTCCAGCTTCTTGCGCACCAGTTCGCGTTTCAGCGGCGAGAGGTAGTCGACAAACAACTTGCCGACCAAGTGGTCCATCTCGTGCTGGATGCAGATCGCGAGCAGGCCGTCGGCCTCGAAGCTCTGCGCCTGGCCGTGGCGGTCCAGCGCTTCGACCGTGATGCGGTCGGCGCGATCGACGTCGGCAAAGATCCCGGGCACCGACAGGCAGCCCTCCTGGTAGGTCCGGGAGCCGGCACTGGCCACGATCGCCGGATTGACCAGTACCATCGGCGCATTCTTTTCCTCGGACACATCGAGTACGAGCAGTTGCCTGTGCACGTTGACCTGGCTTGCGGCGAGGCCGATCCCGGGCGCCGCGTACATGGTCGCGAACATGTCGTCGATCAGGGTCTGCAGCGCCGCATCGAACACGGTCACGGGCTGCGCCTTGGTGCGCAGGCGCGGATCGGGGTATTCGAGGATCGGGAGCAGACTCATGGCCGGAAAATCGGGAATTCGGGGAGAAAGTATACGTCAATGTGCATGTCGCCACGATCTTGCGTGCCGCGTCGCGTTTCACCGGAAGTATTTTCCTCTACACTCTGCGGACCTCGGGGGACAACGGGTATCCACCATGCTGAAGAAGCTGCCTGCGATTTTTGCCGGACTCGCGCTGACCGTGGTCGCCTACGCGGCAACGGTCGAACTCAAGCCCGGCCATCCGGACACCTACGTCGTGCGCCGCGGCGACACGCTCTGGGGCATTGCCGGCAAGTTCCTCAAGAAACCCTGGCAATGGCCCGAGGTATGGCAGGCCAACGGCCAGATCAAGAACCCGCACCTGATCTTCCCCGGCGACGTGATCAACCTCGCCTATCTCAATGGTCCGCGTCTGAACAATGCCGGCGGTCCGCATGCGCGCGTCGAACAGCTCGAGGACGCGGTAAAACCGATCGCCCTCGAACGCATCGACAAGTTCTTGAAGCGTACGCGCATCATCGGCGAGGATCAGTTCAGGACCGCCCCGCACGTGGTCGGCGCCGAGGAAGCGCACCTGCGCGCGACCCCGGGCCAGCTCGTCTACGTACGCGGCCTCGACGCGCAGCCTGGTGACCAGCTCGCGATCGTGCGCCCACTCGGGCGCTACTATGAAGTCGTGCCGAAGGACGGCGCGCCACAGCGCTTCTACCGCGATTCGACCGACGAGGCCAGCCGCGACCACGAGAACCGCGGCGACCTGATCTGGCACCACGGCCCGAACCAGTTCACCCTCTCCGGCAACGTCAAGTTCCTCGGCTACGAAGGTCTGCAAACCGGCACGGTGCGTGTCACCAAGGCGGGCAATCCGGCTTCCGTGCTGTTGCTGAGTTCGGACATCGAGGTGGCGCCGGGCGATCTCGTCCTGCCGCTGGACGACAAACCCTACGACGCGCAGTACGTGCCGCATCCGCCCAAGCAGGTGCCGGCGGGCATGCGCGTGGTTGCGTTCACCGACACGATCGACCCGTCCGCCGGCATGGTTGCCGGTCGCGACCAGGTGCTCGCGCTGTCCCACGGTGCCGACGACGGCGTCGAGAACGGCCAGGTCTATTCGATCTTCCATCCAGGCGAGACGGTCAACGACAATTTCGACTATTCGCCGGAGAGCGCGAAGAAGTTCTTCCATCCCAAGGATGCGAAGGTGAAGTTGCCCGAGGAATACGTCGGCCACGTGATGATCTTCCGCACCTTCGACCATGTCAGCTACGGCCTGGTCATGGACGGCGTCAAACCGGTGCATCTGCGCGATCCGCTGTACGAGCCCGATCACCTTTAGCCTTGCTGTGCCCGGCATTCCGGCAAAAGCCGGAATGCCGGCGCACGAGCCGCGTCGCCAAGGAAGAGGGCAGGTTCATGTCCAGCGATCTTTCCTCCACGCAACTGCGTGCCTGGCTGGCCCTGTTGCGCGCGCCCGACCTCGGCGCCGCAGCCATCCGCACGCTGCTGGCGAAGCACGGCGACATCGCCAGCGCGCTGAAGCACGCGCGACGCGACGCGCCCGAGGAAGCCCGGAGCTGGCTTGCCGCGCCGGACGCCGCACGCCTCGACGCCGACGAAGCGTGGCTGGCACAACCCGGCCATCACCTGCTGACCTGCGACAGCGACGACTTTCCGCTGCTGCTGCGCGACATCGGCAGCGCGCCCGCGGCACTGTTCGTCAGCGGCGATCCGACCCTGTTGTGGACGCCACAGATCGCGATCGTCGGCGCGCGCAGCGCAAGCACGGCCGGGCTTGCCAACGCGCGCGCGTTCGCCCGCGCTTTCGCGCTGGCCGGCAACACGGTGACCAGCGGCCTCGCCGAGGGTATCGACGGCGCAGCTCATGCGGCCACGCTCGACGCCGGCGGCAAAACCGTAGCCGTGCTCGGCACCGGCATCGACCTGGTCTATCCACGCCAGCACGCCGAGTTGGCCGCGCGCATCGCCGCGAGCGGCGCGCTGGTCAGTGAATTCCCGCCCGGCGTGCCGGGCCATCCCAAACATTTTCCGCGGCGCAACCGCATCATCTCGGGGCTGAGTCTGGGTACGCTCGTGGTCGAGGCCAGCCTGAAATCGGGCTCGCTGACCACGGCGCGCTACGCCGCCGAGCAGGGCCGCGAAGTGTTCGCCCTGCCCGGATCGATCCACAACCCGCTCGCCCGCGGCTGCCACAAGCTGATCCGCGAGGGCGCGCGGCTGGTCGAAACCGCGACCGAAGTGCTGGAGGATCTGCGCGATGTCGGCGCCATCCTCGCCGATGGCCTGCGTGAACGCCTGGTCATGCTCGACGCCGGGGGCGGGCGCGGCGCGGTCGTGCAACACGGCGGCGAAGCGCGTGTCGACGACCCCGACTACGCCGCGCTGATGAAAGCGCTGGAGCACACGCCCGCGGCGCTGGACGAACTCGTCGAGCGCACCGGCCTGGCCGCTGCCGCACTGTCCTCGATGCTGCTCTTGCTCGAGCTCGACGGACTCGTTGTCGCCGAAAACGGGCGCTACGGGCGCACGCCGGCATAGACCGCGAACGGGTTCACAACACGCGGCGAAACCAGGCGGCTCGACGGGCTGAACTTGACAGCACGCCCTTTTGCGGGTTTGACTGAAAAAAGGGGTGCCGCGAAGCCGCGGCTCCGCAATTGCTTGAATTTCCTCCAGCCCGATCCATTTCTCCGCGTCGATACGGACGTGTCCGTGCCCGCGAAACAACCTATGGCAAAGAACCTGCTCATCGTCGAATCGCCGGCCAAGGCCAAGACGATCAACAAATACCTCGGCAAGGACTTCCAGGTCCTCGCCTCGTACGGCCACGTACGCGATCTGAAGCCGAAGGAGGGCGCGGTCGATCCTGACCACGACTTCGCGATGCACTACGAGCTGATCGAGAAAAACGAAAAGCACGTCGACGCGATCGCCAAGGCGGCGAAGGCGGCCGACTCGATCTATCTCGCGACCGACTTGGATCGCGAAGGCGAGGCGATCTCCTGGCACATTTCCGAGATCCTCAAGCAGAAGAAATTGCTCGACGGCAAGGATGTGCACCGCGTGGTGTTCTCCGAGATCACCCCGCACGCGATCAAGGAAGCCGTCGCCAATCCGCGCAAGCTCTCGCACGACCTCGTCGATGCGCAGCAGGCGCGGCGCGCGCTCGACTACCTGGTCGGCTTCAACTTGTCGCCGGTGCTCTGGCGCAAGGTGCAGCGCGGTCTGTCCGCGGGCCGCGTACAGTCGCCCGCGCTGCGCATGATCGTCGAGCGCGAGGAAGAAATCGAAGCATTCAAGGCACAGGAATACTGGACGATCGCCGCCGACTGCGCGCATCCCGACCAGCGCTTCAGCGCGCGCCTGCTCAAGCTGCGCGGCAAGAAGTTCGAACAGTTCGATCTGACCAACGAGCACGACGCCCACGCGGCGCGCGATGCGCTGATCAAGTCCGCGCAGGGCCGCCTCGTCGTCGCCGAGGTGCAGTCCAAGGAGCGCAAGCGCCGACCGTCGCCGCCGTTCACCACCTCGACCCTGCAGCAGGAGGCAGCGCGCAAGCTCGGCTTTTCGACCACGCGCACGATGCGTCTCGCCCAAGGCCTGTACGAAGGCGTCGCGATCGGCGGCGAAGGCACGGTCGGCCTGATCACCTACATGCGCACCGACTCGGTCAGCATCTCGATGGACGCCATCACCGAAATGCGCAAGGTGATCGCACGCGACTATGGCGCGAAAGCGCTGCCGGAATCACCCAACTTCTATCGCGCGAAATCGAAGAACGCGCAGGAAGCCCACGAGGCGATCCGCCCGACCTCGGCGTTGCACACGCCGAAAAGCATGGCGCAGTTCCTCAGCGAGGATCAGCGCAGACTGTACGAGCTGATCTGGAAGCGCGCGGTCGCGAGCCAGATGCAGTACGCCACGCTCAACACCGTCAGCGTCGATCTCGACGCGGGCAACGATTCGATGTTCCGCGCGAGCGGCACCACCGTGGTCGATCCCGGCTTCCTCGCCGTCTACGAGGAAGGCCGCGACGCGAAGAACGCCGAAGACGACGACGAGAACCGCAAGCTGCCCGCAATGCAGATCGGCGAAGCCGTGCCACTCGCCGACATCGCCGCCGACCAGCACTTCACCGAGCCGCCGCCGCGCTATTCGGAAGCCTCGCTGGTCAAGGCGCTCGAGGAATACGGCATCGGCCGCCCGTCCACCTACGCCAGCATCATCCAGGTGCTGCTCAATCGCGAGTACGTGACGCTCGACAGCCGTCGTTTCCGCCCGACCGACATCGGTCGCGCGGTCGGCAAATTCCTCGCCGGGCATTTCACCCAATACGTCGACTACGATTTCACCGCCAAGCTCGAGGACGAGCTCGACGCGGTCAGCCGCGGCGAAGAGGAATGGGTGCCGCTGCTGAAGAAATTCTGGACGCCGTTCAAGGCGCTGGTCGAGGACAAGACCGAAACGGTCGACCGCAGCGAAGCCGGCGGCGAGCGCGTGCTCGGCGATGATCCCGTCAGCGGCAAACCGGTGTCCGTGCGCCTCGGCCGCTACGGGCCGATGGCCCAGCTCGGCGGCCGCGACGACGAGGACAAGCGCTTTGCGTCATTGCGTCCAGGCCAGAGCATCCACACGATCTCGCTCGAGGATGCGCTGCATCTGTTCAAGCTGCCGCGTGATCTCGGCCTCGCCGACGACGGCCAGAAAATCAGCGCTGCGATCGGCCGCTTCGGCCCGTTCGTCAAGCACGGCAAGGTCTACGCCTCGATCAAGCCGCCCGACGATCCGTACACGATCGAACTCGAACGCGCGAAGGAAGTCCTGCGCGAGAAGGAAGAAGCGATCCGCAACCGCGTCATTGCGAGCTTCCAGGACGGCGCGATCCAGGTCCTGCGCGGCCAGTACGGCCCCTACATCACCGACGGCAAGAAGAACGCGAAGATTCCGAAGGATCGCGAACCGGCGAGCCTGACCGAAGCCGAATGCGTCGAACTCATCGCCGCTGCTCCCGAAAAGCGCGGGCGCTTCGGCAAGGCGGCCAAGGCGGCGCCCGCGAAGAAGGCTGCGGAAGCCAAGCCAGCGAAGAAAGCAGCGACGAAAAAAGTCGCAGCAAAGAAAACCGCGAGAAAGAAAGCGGCGGTGAAGAAGGTCTCAAACAAAGCTTAAGAAAGCGGCGCAATGCGCTGCGCTTGTTGCGCCCTACTTGCTTGCTACTTGCGCGAATCAGGCGAAATCATGATCCCTATTCAATGCGCCTGCGGAGAGACGTACCACGCCGACGAGCAACATGTCGGGCGAAAAATTCAATGCAGCAAGTGCGGAAAGGTCCTGATGATCACTGGGCGTAGCCCACTACCAAAAACGGCTTCCCTTCCACCTGAACCTCCTCTCTCATCCAAAGCTGCTACGTCAAGTCACCCCGGCGGCACGAAGCCCGTTCGGTTGCCGAAAGCCAAGTCACGCCTTTGGAAAGGCGCCACTATCGTATTGGGGCTTGTAACCTTTACTTGGATTTCCTCGCAACTTGACGACTGGCTTCAAGCGAATTCAGCTGCTCGATCCTCTCAATATCGCTCTACCGCTTCTCGCCCTATCACTTCGGTCGTGCCTCCACCGGCAACAACACCTTTGTGTCCTGTTGAATCACAAGTACGACCAATCTCCGGTACGGAGTTAGGTGGCAAGCATCAGAGAGGCCTAGGTTCTCTGAAAATCTCAAATGGCACAGGCCTTGATGCCGTCGCAACTCTCAATGATGATACGGTTTCCACAACACCGCGCCTTGCAATCTTCGTTCGCAACGGAGAATCCGCCACGATAGCATCAGTTCCAATCGGTACCTACCGTCTTCGCTTCCAGTTCGGTACAACTTGGCTTCAACGAGAACGAAAATTTTGCCTGCTCCAAGGAAAATCTGAATTTGACAAGCCACTCGATTTCTCTGAAACAAAATATGAAACTGAGGACGGATACGGAACGCGTTATGCCACCCACATGGTGACGCTGAATCCTGTATTGGGAGGAAACGCTAAAACGCACGCACTACCCGACACTCCCATCGAGCTTCCACCTTTGTAGAAAGCAAGCAAGTAGGGCGCAATAAGCGCAGCGCATTGCGCCGCAAAGCACGAAAAAGAGCTATTCCCGAGGCGCAATCCCGGATTCCCGGCCACCCGCCCAATCGAGCGGATACACGCCCGCAGCGACGAGCCGATGGAACGTCGAAAACGGCCAATCCGCGACGCGCGTGACGTGCCCATGCTTGACGGGATTGATGTGAACATAGTCCACGTGCGCGGCGAAATCCGCTTCGTCGCGAATGAGGTGTTCCCAATAGCGTCGCTGCCAGATGCCGCGCTCGCCGCGACGGATGCGCGTTGCCGAACGCGGCTCCGTTCGCGCAATGCCCTTGGAAAATTCGAGTTTGATCAATCGCCAGCGCGTGGCGAAATCGCTGTCGCCCGCGGGAAGGGAAATCACGCAATGCAAATGGTCGGGCAATACTACCCATCCGTGTATCGTGAATGGATGGCGCACCCGCACCTTTGCAATCGCCCGGCGCAACAAATCGATATGTCGCACGAGCAAATCGTTTCCGTGACGGCGAAGCAGGTTCACCGTGAAGAACCAGGTGCCGCCGGGCTGCCATGCGCGTCGATAGTTCGGCATGGTTTTGATTGTCTGTGCGGGCAGGTTGTGGCGCAATGGGCGGCGGCGCAATGCGCTACGCTTATTGCGCCCTACATGCTGCACGCCACTTCCAAGCCGCTGCCCATGAATGACGTCCAACTACATGTGACCAAGGCCGTTGAAGCGCTGCGCGCCGGCGGCGTGATCGCCTACCCGACCGAAGCGGTATTCGGCCTTGGCTGCGATCCGCACGACGAAGCGGCCGTGGCGCGCGTATTCGCGCTCAAGCAGCGGCCGCCGGTGCAGGGCGTGCTGTTGATCGCGGCCGATTTTGCCCAAGTGGAAAAATATATCGACCTGGCGCAGGTGCCGGCGGAGGCGCTCGTGCGCGTGCGCGCGAGCTGGCCGGGCCCGCATACGTGGGTGTTCCCGCGCGCCGCGGCGACGCCGGAATGGCTGGCGCGCGGGCATGCGGGCATTGCCCTGCGCGTGACCGCGCATCCGCTTGCCGCCTCGCTGTGCCGTGCGTTCGGCGGCGCGCTGGTCTCGACCAGCGCAAACCGCCACGGCGAGCCGCCCGCGCGCAGCGCGGAGGCCGTTCAAGCTGCATTCGGGCAGGATGTGGCCTATATTCTCGCGGGGGAGACTGGCGGACTGGCACGACCGACGCCGATCCGCAACGTCGTCACCGGCGAAGAAATCCGGGGCTAGGGAAGAAACATTTTTTGGGGGAGCCGCATGTCGGCCGTATTCGAAAACGCGCGATCGCAGGAAGCGCAGAAAAAAATCCCGCTGCTTGCGGACGCGGATTTGAACCGTGTGTTCGCCTGGCACGGCGAACGCGAAATCAGCGCGGCCGAATTTCTCGCCGACGTGTTCGCCCTCGCCGCGCGCCTGCCCGAGGCGCGCCACGCGCTCAACCTGTGCACGCAGCGCTACCACTTTCTCGTCGCGTTTTGCGCCGTCGCCGTTGCCGGACAAATCAACCTGCTGCCTCCATCGCGCGCACCGCAGGCGCTTGCCGAACTGCTGCATGCGTACCCGAACCACTATGCACTGCGCGACGAAGACGACACGTTGGACGATACGCGCACGATCGATGTGCGCGCGGCGCTGGCGATTGCGCCCGAGCGCAGGTTCTTCGCCAATGCCTCGATACCGGCCGACCAGCTCGTCGCGATCGGTTTCACTTCGGGCTCGACCGGCACGCCGAAGGCGAACCGCAAGACCTGGGGCGGATTCTGCGCTTCAAGCGCGCTCAATCTTGGGGCGCTGCTGGCAACGACAAGCGAAACGTTCAACATTCTCGCGACCGTGCCGCCGCAGCACATGTTCGGCATGGAATTGTCGGTGCTGTTGCCGCTGCGGTCGCGTGCAGCGATCCACGATTCGCAGCCGCTGCTGCCGGCCGACATCGCCGCCACGCTCGCGGAAATGCCTGCCCCGCGCGTGCTCGTGACCACGCCGTTCCATCTGCGCGCGCTGCACGAATCGGGCGTCGCGCTGCCAGCGCTCGCCGCGGTCGTCACTGCGACCGCGCCGTTGTCGGCCGAGCTCGCCGCCGCGGTGGAAGCGCGGTTCGCGACGCGCGTGATCGAGTTGTTCGGCTCGACCGAGACGTGCGTGATCGCGCAGCGCCGCACCGCGCTCGCCGAGCCGTGGTCGCTTTACGACGGCATCGAACTGCATCCTCAACCCGACGGCACGCTCGCCAGCGCGGCGCATTTCGCCGAGCCGACCGTGCTGCAGGACATCGTCGAGCTGCTGCCCGAACGGCGCTTTCATTTGTGCGGACGCAACAGCGACCTGCTCGAGATCGCCGGCAAGCGCGCCTCGCTTGCCGACCTGACGCGGCGACTGCTTGCGATCGATGGCGTTGTCGATGGTGTGGTGTTTCAGCTCGATGCTGAAACGGATTCGGCGAGCGAACATGGCGTACGCCGCATCGCCGCACTTGCCGTCGCCCCGGGACTGACCGAAGCGCAAGTGCTCGAGGCTCTGCGGGCGACGATCGACCCGGCGTTCCTGCCACGGCCGCTGCGCATTGTCGATGGGCTGCCGCGCAATGCCACCGGCAAGCTGCCGCGCACGGCGTTGCTCGCCGCGTTGTCGTAGTCGGAATTCGCAAATACGCCGGAACGTCAGGCGCGCGACTACCAGCCGAACACCTTGTACTGCACCGCGCCCGGTTTGCCGTGCATGCCGGCGTCGAGATCGGGCGGCATCGGTCCCTGGTAGTTCGGATCGACGTACCACTTTTCGCTGCCCGTATCCTTGGACTTGAAGTACTGGGCGAAGATCTTGCCGCGTTTGCGGTACTCGGTGATCGTCTCGTTGCCTTCCTGGCGCACGGTGACGACGGGCAGTTCGGTCGCCTCGGCCGCTTTCTGCACTTCGGGCGGCAGGCCCGGACTGTCGAATTTCTTCTCGGGCTCGGATGGCAGCGTCGTCACCGGCTGCGCGGCGCGCCGACGCGCTTCCTCGGCGGCAGCCCGGGATTCGGCGTCGGAGTTCGCGATCGGCACTGTCTTCGCCTTGTTCGCCGTGGGCGGTGTCTGTGCCGCGGACGCGGGCGGCTCGTCCATCGCCGGCGGCGGCTGCACGGGCGGCAGGCCGTCGTCCGTTTTCTTCTGACCTTGAGCGTGGATCTGGGCTGCGATCAGTCCGCAGGCGAGCACGACCGGAAACAACGAGCGCATGATTCCACTCCCTCAGAACTCCCGTGTGAAGCATAGCAAAGTACGCGTGAAGCGCGCATGAAACGGCGCACGCGCGCAGTCCTCCGCGTTTGCAAATCGCGCATGACTGGCCCAAGCTCACCGCCCCGTACGCAATTCGCGCCGCGCATGTCCGCCAAGACCTTGACCCTGATCGACGGCTCCGGCTACCTGTTCCGCGCCTTCCATGCACTGCCGCCGCTCGCGAACCGCAATGGCGAGCCGACCGGCGCGCTGTTCGGCGTGTTCAACATGCTGCGCACGACGCTGAAGGCCCGGCCCGACTATCTCGCCTTCGTCGTCGACGCGCCGGGACCGACCTTCCGCGACGAACTCTATCCCGACTACAAGGCACACCGGCCGCCGATGCCGGAGGATCTACGCGCCCAGATCGAACCGATGATGAACCTTGTCGCCGCGCTCGGCATTCCGATCCTGCGCGTGGGCGGCGTCGAGGCCGACGATGTGATCGGCACGCTGTCGAGGCAGGCGGCGAAGCAGGGCATCGAGGTCACGGTATCGACCGGCGACAAGGACATGGCCCAGCTCGTGGATGCGCACGTCAAGCTTGTCAACACGATGACGAACACGACGCTGGACGAAGCGGGCGTCGTCGACAAGTTCGGCGTACGCCCGGACCAGATCGCGGACTACCTCGCGCTGACGGGCGATGCGGTGGACAACGTGCCCGGCGTGGAAAAGTGCGGCCCGAAGACCGCGGCGAAATGGCTGGGCGAATACGCCACGCTCGACGGCGTCATCGCCAACGCAGACCGGATTGGCGGCAAGATCGGCGAAAACCTGCGCCGCGCGCTGCCGCAACTGCCGCTTTCGCGCGCGTTGACGATCATCAAGATCGACGTCGCGTTGGAGCAGAAACCGACCGACCTCGTGCGACGCGAGGCCGACGTCGACAAGTTGCGAGAGCTCTATGCGCGTTACGAATTCAAGGCGGCGCTGAAAGATCTCGACGCGGGACTCGAAAAACCGGAAAGCATCCTGTCGCAAACTGATCAGGTGGGGAAAAATGAACCAACGCATCACGCGGCGCCCGATTCTCCGAGCCCCGAGTCCCGAGTCCCGGCCCCCGACAAGCATTACGAATTGGTCCTCTCGCAGGCGCAATTCGACGCATGGTTGAAAAGACTCGAAGCGGCCGACCTGATCTGCATCGACACCGAAACGACCGGTCTCGATCCGATGCGCGCCGAGATCGTCGGTGTGTCGTTCGCGGTCGAGCCAGGCCACGCGGCCTACGTGCCGCTCGCGCACGACTATCCCGCTGCGCCGGCACAACTGGACCGCGCGGCCGTGCTCGCAGCGCTGCGCCCGCTGCTGGAAGACGCGAAGAAACACAAACTCGGCCAGCACGCGAAGTACGACATGAACGTGCTGTCGAACTACGGCATCGCCGTGCAGGGCGTGCGTTTCGACTCGATGCTCGAATCCTACGTGTGGAACTCGGCGAGCAATCGCCACGACATGGACACGCTGGCGAAGAAATACCTCGGCGTCGACACGATCCACTACGAGGACGTGACCGGCAAGGGCGCCAAACAAATCCCGTTCTCGCAGGTCGATGTGCGCGTCGCGGCCGACTACGCGGCCGAGGATGCCGACATCACCTTGCGCCTGCACGAGGCGCTGTGGGCCAGGCTCGAAACCGAACCCGGGCTGCAGAAGGTGTTCGACGAAATCGAGATGCCGCTTGTGCCCGTGCTCGCGCGCATGGAACAAACCGGCGTGCTGATCGACGCCGCCAGGCTCAAGAAGCAGAGCAACGAACTCGGCAAGCGCCTGCTCGAAATCCAGCAGCGTGCATTCGATGTCGCCGGCCGTCATTTCAGCCTCGATTCGCCGAAGCAGTTGCAGGCGTTGCTCTATGACGAGTTGAAGCTGCCGGTATCGGTGAAGACGCCGACCGGCCAGCCGTCGACGAACGAGGAAGCGCTCGAGGCGCTCGCCAACCAGCACGAGCTGCCGCGCCTGATCCTCGATTACCGCACCCTGGCCAAGCTGCGCTCGACCTACACCGACAAACTGCCCGAGGCGATCAATCCGCGCGACGGGCGCGTGCACACGAGCTACCACCAGGCTGTCGCCGCGACGGGCCGGCTGTCCTCGAACGATCCGAACCTGCAGAACATTCCGATCCGCACCGAGGAAGGCCGGCGCATCCGTCAGGCCTTCGTCGCGCCGCCGGGCTGCAAGGTGCTCGCCGCCGACTATTCGCAGATCGAGCTGCGCATCATGGCGCACCTGTCGGGCGATCCGGGCCTGCTCGCCGCGTTCCATGGCGGTCAGGACGTCCATCGCGCGACCGCGGCCGAAGTTTTCGGCGTGCCGCCCGAGCAGGTCGACGCAAACCAGCGCCGCGCAGCCAAGGCGATCAATTTCGGCCTGATGTACGGCATGAGTGCGTGGGGGCTCGCGCGTCAGCTCGGCATCGATCGCGGCGAGGCGAACGATTACGTCAAACGCTACTTCGAACGCTATCCGGGCGTGCGCGAATTCATGGACCGCACACGCGAGCAGGCGCACCGTGACGGCTACGTCGAAACCCTGTTCGGCCGCCGCCTGTACCTCACCGAAATCCATTCGCGTAACCAGGGCCTGCGCGCGGGCGCGGAACGCGCGGCGATCAACGCGCCGATGCAGGGCACCGCGGCCGACATCATCAAGCGCGCGATGATCGCGGTCGACGCCTGGCTGCAATCACTGCACGACGAAGCACGCATGATCATGCAGGTGCACGACGAACTCGTGTTCGAGGTACGCGAAGACGCCGTGAAGAAAATCTCCGACGGCGTGCGCGAGCGCATGATGCATGCGGCGCAACTCGCGGTACCGCTGATCGTCGACATCGGCATTGGCGACAACTGGGACGAAGCGCATTGACGGAATCTTCACGCACGAGAAGATGAACTTTCCGTCATGTTGCGGAAAATAGCGTTCTGCTGGCCGTACAAACGCTTGATTTTCAAGCGCATGAATGAAAACTAAACCAATCAGTGCGATTTTTCCGTGCGGCTTGAACTTTCGTCGCCCTGACCGCAACTAACTTGACGGTGCACGCAACGGCACCTCGGCTGGCCTAACCTCCCTTAGGTTCAGCCCTCGAAGGCCGATCCCTCCCCAGATCCGCCTTCGGACCCGGCCCCGGAAGCTTCCCCCTAAGCTTTCGGGGCTTTTTTTGCCCGGCGATTCAGTGTCGTGTCAAGCGACTGAGTTGGATTTCAGCCATGCCACCAGAGAGTTGAACAGCGGATACCACATGTTCTGGTCGTTAGGCGCGCCGATGCCGTAAGCCAATGCCATCACGCCGGTGTTTATTTCGCGCTCGGCGACGAACACGTCTTTGGAAGACGCGGCTTCGGTGGCAATCAATTTGACGAATTTTTTGTCGTCACGTTTCTCGATATCGAAATGTATCCAGAGAAATTTTTGATAGTTCCTGCCCGCATTGCTGATCCCAATCCGGTCGTTGGCGGCAAGAGAGGGGACTTTGTCCTGCAGATTTTTTTCAATGATTCGCGCCTGCAAATCCTTTATGTCGAGCACTTCCGAGAATATACCGAGTTCTTTGATTTGCTTGAACGCGGAATCGCCTGTGGTTACCAGGGCAAAGGACTTGTAGTCCGCGAGATTGATTTTCTCTGCGGTGTCGGTCTTGGCTTGCTCAACGGCACCGTGGCTATCGGTTGCCAGGTACCCGCTATTGTTGGGTTTGATCACCTTACCTGTTGTTCCGCAACCTGCAATCAACAAAATCGCTGCAGACAGAGGCACTGCCCTACCGATCATACGGATCATATTTTCCCCGACTAAGAAAAGCGTTGTACAAGAAGCCCAAAATCGAAAAGCACCACGCCGACCATCAGCGATACTTCGTCGGCGTGACAGATCCAGCCCCAGCAACGATGTCGATTTGGTTTATAGGTTGTTGATCAGCTCGTCGCCGAACTCGGAGCACTTCACTTCGGTGGCGCCATCCATCAGGCGGGCGAAGTCGTAGGTGACCTTTTTGTTCGCGATCGCCTTGTCCATGGCCGAGATGATCGCATCCGCGGCTTCGGTCCAGCCCAGGTAGCGCAGCATCATTTCGCCGGAGAGGATGACCGAGCCCGGGTTGACCTTGTCGAGACCGGCGTATTTCGGCGCGGTGCCGTGGGTCGCCTCGAACACGGCGTGGCCGGTCAGGTAATTGATATTGCCGCCCGGCGCGATGCCGATGCCGCCGACCTGCGCGGCGAGCGCGTCGGAAAGGTAATCGCCGTTGAGGTTGAGCGTGGCGATCACGTCGAACTCGTCCGGGCGCGTCAGCACCTGCTGCAGGGTGATGTCGGCGATCGCGTCCTTGATCAGCACCTTGCCGGCGGCGAGCGCGGCCTTTTGCTCGGCGTTGGCCTCGGCCTCGCCCTTGGCAGCCTTGGTCTTCTCCCAGGTTTCCCAGGTGTAGGTCTGGTTCGGGAAGAATTTCTCGGCGACCTCATAGCCCCAGTTGCGGAAGGCGCCCTCGGTGAACTTCATGATGTTGCCCTTGTGCACCAGGGTCACCGACTTGCGCTTGTTCTGGATCGCGTACGAGATTGCGCTGTGCACGAGACGCTCGGTGCCCAGTTCGCTGACCGGCTTGATGCCGATGCCGACGTTGACGCCGACCTCGCGATGCGGCATGCCGATGCCTTCCAGTTGCTTCTGCCACGCTTCCGACTTGGCCTTGGTGCCGAAGCGGATCTTGTCGAACGCCTTCGGATCGTTCTGCGCGATGAATTCGAGCAACTTCTGCGCCGCTTCGCTGCCCGCGGCGTATTCGATGCCGGCGTAGATGTCCTCGGTGTTCTCGCGGAAGATCACCATGTCCACTTTTTCCGGCGTTTTCACCGGCGAAGGCACGCCCTTGAACCAGCGCACCGGGCGCAGGCAGACATAGAGATCGAGCATCTGACGCAGGGCGACGTTGAGCGAGCGGATGCCGCCGCCGACCGGCGTGGTCAGCGGGCCCTTGATCGAAACCAGATACTCGCGGCAGGCTTCGACCGTCGAATTCGGCAACCAGGTGCCGAACTGGTTGTTCGATTTCTCGCCGGCGAACACTTCCAACCAGTGAATCTTGCGCTTGCCGCCATAGGCTCGAGCCACGGCCGCGTCGAGTACGCGCACCGAGGCGCGCCAGATGTCGGCACCGGTGCCGTCGCCTTCGATGAACGGGATGATCGGGTTGTCCGGAACGTGGAGTCTGCCATTCTGGATTGAAATCCTGGCGCCGGCGACGGGCGCGATGTAGGTGGGTTCAGCCATGGGTTGCTCACGTTATCGGGTGGACGAGAAAGACGTGCAAGCGTATCAGGAGGTGAACCGCCCCGGGAACGTCGGAGGCTGGTTGGTGTGAGTCAAGCCGCCATCGGCATCACACGTTGTTGCTGTTGCTGATGATATATCGCTTCTGCTTCCGCCGGCGGTCGGTGTCCGATCGAGGAG
>NZ_DBNHDN010000008.1:0-87514 GCF_057139185.1 Rudaea sp.
CCACGCGCAAGCCGTCGTCGTCGCCGCCGGCGTCGTGCACCGACGGCAGCCCGGCACCCTGGTCGAGGCGGTCGAAGCTGGTGATCGCGACGTCGCCGCCGCGCTTCTGCGCACGCTGCGCGCGCGCGTGATCGACGAGCACGTGGCGCATGATCTGCGCGGACAGGCGGATGAAGTGCGCGCGGTCATTGAGTTCGAGTTCGCGCCGCTCCGCGAGACGCAGGAAAACCTCGTTGACCAGCGCCGTCGGTTGCAGCGTGTGGTCGGAGCGCTCCTGTTGCAACTGGCGCCGTGCCGCGCGATGCAGTTCGTCGTAAACGCGCGGCAGCAGTTTTGCCATCGCCTCGGACTCGCCCGCGGCGTAACGGTGCAGGAGCAAAGTCAACGCCTCGTCGGCTCTTTCATCGTTGCGGGTTGAGGTGGATTCGACCATCGGTTTCGATGCTTTGTTTGCGGCGTGGCGTGGCGTGGCGTGGCGCGGCAAGAGACCGCATCGCGGGACGCGGCGAGTGCCGGCCGAGTATACGGTGTCTTGCACGGGCCGAGCATCTTCCCGGGACGAACAGCCCGGTACCGTGCGGCACCTCGCCCGGGGAGCGCGTGGCGGATCACGGTTGCGCAGGTATCGACGTGCCTACGGGGCCGGCGGCAGCATGCGTCGCATCACGCCGTCCTTGAGCACGAAATGGTGATAGATCGCCGCAAGCGCATGCAGCGAGGCGACGACGATGATCGCGTGGCCGAGGTATTCGTGCGCCACGCCCAGCAACTGCCTGGTCGCCTTGTCGAAGATCTGCGGTTCGGGAAACGCGAACAGCCAGAAAAATGCCAATGGCTCCTGTTGCGCGATGCGCCAGCACACGCCGATTACGGCCTGCGCGACGAGCATGAGGTACAGAGCGTTCTGCACGCCGGAAGCGGCGAGCCGCTGCGCCGCCGTACCGATGCCGGGCAGGTGCGGACGCCGGAACACACGCCAGTACACGCGCAGCGCGAGCACGACGATGAACAGCAAGCCGAACGAGATGTGCAGCGCCTGCAGAAGTTTGCGCGGTGGCGTTCCGCGCGGCAGTTCGTCCCAGATCAGGGCCGATGAATACAGGAAGATCACGAACAGGACGACGATCCAGTGCAGCGCGATCGTGACCCGGTCGTAGCGCGCATCGGCCTGTGGCGGCCGTGTCGGTGGAGCTGCGGCGTTCATGGTTTCCTCTCCTCTGTCAGGAATGGTCCTGGTGTTCGATTTTGTCTTCAGGATGCCAGAGTTCGTGGCTGTCGACACGCACACGCAACGCCGCTTCGTGCGCATCGGCACGCGTGCGCAGCTCGGTCAGTGAGGATTCGGCATCGAGCCGCTCGGCCTGCAGGCGCTCGGCAAGGCCGATTTCGCCCAGTTCGTAGGCGCGATGCTGGCGGGCGAGGCTGGCCGCGTTCGCCGTGCGCGCAGCGTGCGCGGCCTGCCAGAGTTCGACCGCGACTTGCGCGCGCGTGACGTCGAGTTGTGCGTCGCGGGCGATGTCGCGGCGCATTGCCTCGGTTTCGCTGCGAGCCGCTTCGGCCGCGGCGGCCTGCGCGCGCGCCTCGGCGCTGCGCCGCGCGCCGCCGAACGGAATGCTGACGACGAGGCCGAGGCCGCGTTCCATGCCATCGCGTTCGGAAAACGTACGCAGACCCACGGTAGGATCGGGCAGGCGATCGGCATTCGCGCGTCTGGCCAACGCGTCGCGTTCCGATGCGATCTCCTCGGCCGCGCGGATTTCGTGGCTGCGCGAAACGATGCGGTCGATCCAGCTCTGCGGGGTGTCTTCGAGCGGCGCCGGCTTGGGCAGCGAGGGCGCGCGTTCGGGCAGCGGAACTTGCGGAAAGTTCGCGCGAAGCGCGAGGCGCTGCGCCTGCAGCTCCGCGTCGGCCTGGCGCAGGTCCGCCTGGGCGATGGCCAGCGCGGCGGCGATCTGGTCGAGTTCGCGCCGCGCGGCATCGCCAAGCTGCAGACGGCGCGTGATCGTGTCGCGTTCGCGCGCGAGTGAATCGTGCCGCGCGCGTGCCGCCGCGGCGGCCGCGTCCGCGCGCAGCCAGCCCATCCACGACGCGAGCAGCAAGCGCGCGGCCTGGTGCTCGGCATCGCCCTGACGCAACTCGGCGGCGGCGACGCCGTGCGCGCCGGCCTCGCGATCGAGCGCGGCCTTGCCCGGCAGGCGGATCGCCCGCGTGAGCTGCACTTCCCATTCGCCATAGCGCGCCTTGCCGTTGACCGTCGGCGCGTCGCTGACGCTGCGGCGCAGCGGCATCAGCATGAGCTGGGTGTCGTGAGGCCCCGCGGCCAGCGCGCGCGCGTTTTCCCGCGCCGCGACGACGTATGAGTCGGCTGCACGCACCTCGGCATAGGCGCCGATCGCGGCATGCGCGCGGTCGGCCGGCGGCAGGAAGTCCTGCGCTCGTGCGGGCAGCGTCGCCGCGACGATCGCAGTACAGGCCAGCCTGGAAAGACAATGAATCACCGCAACCTCCCGAACGATTCGACCGGCTCGGTCCACCACACGACTTCGCCCGAGTACACGCGCGAACGCAGGAAAGCGACGAGATCGACGGCAGCGTCCTGTGTCAGCACCATCCACAGGACGCGCCGGTCGACGCGGCCACGCACGCGCTCTTCGACCGAGGCGTGGGCGAAATCGCCGCTGTGGCCCTCGGCCTTGAACAGGGTGAAGCCGGGCAATGGCGGCTCGTGCTCGATCAGCGCCGCCGTCACCGCTTCTTCGAGCGAGGCGGCGAACACGAGATTGAGACGACGCAGCACGGTCATGACACGGTCCTCGACGCGCCGAAGCGGCGATACAGCAGAGGCAGCAGCAGCAGGGTGAGTGCGGTCGAGGTGACCAGGCCGCCGATGACGACGATCGCCAGCGGGCGCTGTATTTCCGAGCCCGGTCCGCTCGCGAACAGCAGCGGGATCAGACCCAGCGCGGTGATGCTCGCCGTCATCAATACCGGACGCAGGCGACGGCGTGCGCCTTCGCGGACGATTTCCTCGACATCGCGGCCTTGCGCGCGGAGTTGGTTGAAACAGTCGATCAAAACCAGACCGTTGAGCACGGCAATGCCGAGCAGGGCGATGAAGCCGACCGACGCGGGCACCGACAGGTATTGGCCGGTCAACTCCAGCCCGAGCAGGCCGCCGACGAGCGCGAACGGCACGTTGCCGAGGATCAGCAGCGCCTGGCGAACCGAACCGAATGTCGTGAACAGCACGAGGAAGATCAGGCCGAGCGCGACCGGCACGACGAGGCCGAGCCGCGCCGCCGCACGCTGCTGATTCTCGAACTGGCCGCCCCAGACGATGCGATAGCCGGCGGGCAACGGCACGTCGCGCGCGACCGCTGCCCGGGCCTCGTCGACGAAACCGACGAGGTCGCGGCCGGCGACGCCGCTCTGGATCAGCACGAAGCGCGAGCCGTTCTCGTGATTGACCCGCACCGGGCCCGCGGCCGGCGTCAATCCGGCGAGCATGTCGAGCGGCAGCGCATCGCCTTCTGCATTCGCCAGCGGCAAGCGTGCGAAGCTGTCGGCGTCGCCGCGCAGCGAGGCGTCGCCGCGGATCAGGATCGGGATGCGCCGATCGGGCAGGATTACCTGGCCGGCAGGCAGGCCTTCGAGCTGTGCGCGCAGTTCGTCCTGGATCGTGGCCACGTCGAAACCGGAACGGCCGGCCATTTGTGCGTCGATCGCCACTCGCAGGAACTGCACGCCTTCGCCGGTCTGCGCGATCACATCCTGCGCGCCGTGCAGTTTGCCGATCACGCCGGCGACGCGCGTGCCGAGATCGGCGAGCGTGGCGAGGTCCGGGCCGAAGATCTTGATCGCGACGTCGCCGCGGCTGCCGGTCAGCATTTCCGCTACGCGCATCTCGATCGGTTGGGTGAATCCGACTTCGAGCCCCGGAAAACCGTCGGCGACCTTGCGCAGTTCACCCGCGAGCCATTCCTTGTCGGACACGCGCCATTTCGATTTCGGCTTGAGCTGCAGGAACAGGTCGGTTTCGTTGAGGCCCATCGGGTCCAGGCCGAGCTCGTCCGCGCCGAGGCGCGCGATTGCGTGCTCGACTTCGGGAACCATGGCGAGTACTTCGCGCTGCAGGGCGAGGTCGAGATCGCGCGAACGCGCGAGGCTGATCGACGGCAGCTTCACTACCTGCATGAGCAGGTCGCCTTCGTCCATCGTCGGCATGAACGTCTTGCCGGTACCGAGATACGCGCCGATGCCGAGCACGAGCGCGGCGCCGGCGCCGGCATAGGCTATCTTCGGTCGGCGCAGCGCGGCGTCGAGCAGCGGTGGATAGAGACGATCGATCTGGCGCATCAGCCACGGCTCGGCGTACGTTTTTTCCCGGAGCAGTGCGGACGACAGCACCGGCACGAAGGTCAGCGACAGCAGCAGCGATCCGGCGAGTGCGAACACGATCGTCAGCGCCACCGGCGCGAACAGGCGGCCTTCGAGGCCTTGCAACGTGAGCAGCGGCAGGAACACAAGGCAGATGATGAGGACGCCCGAGGCGACCGGCACGGCGACTTCGCGCACCGCGGCGTAGATGCGGTGCAGGCGAGGCAGACTGGCGCCTGCGGCGCGTGGGTCGAGCCTGCTCACCGTGTTCTCGACGACGACGACGGCGGCATCGACGAGCATGCCGACTGCGATCGCGAGACCACCGAGGCTCATCAGGTTTGCGCTCATGCCGCTGACGCGCATCATCAGGAAGGTGAACAGCGCGGACAACGGCAGGATCAGCGATACGACCACGGCCGCACGCACTTCGCCGAGGAACGCGAACAGCAACAGCACGACGAGCATGGACGCCTCGATCATTGCGCGCGTCACCGTGCCGACCGCACGATCGATCAGCGCGCTGCGATCGTAGAACGTTTCGATCGTCACGCCGGGGGGCAGGCTCGTGCGCAGTTCGGCGAGGCGCTCGCGTACCGCGGCGACGAGGCGCCCGGCATCGGCTCCGCGCAAGGCGACGACGATACCCTCGACCGCTTCCGCCCTGCCGTCGCGCGTGACCGCACCGTAGCGCGTCAATGCATCGATACGCACTTCGGCGACATCGCGCACATGCAGCACCTTGCCGTCGTGTTTCGAAAGGACGATTTCACCGAGATCCTCCGGCGTCTTCACCGCGCCCTCGGCGCGCACGATCAGCGCGACCTCGCCGGCGTCGAGCCGGCCCGAGCCGTCGTTGCGGTTGTTGCGTTCGATCGCATCGGCCAGCGCGCGGAAGCTGAGTCCCGCCGCAGACAGCTTGCCGCGGTCGGGAATCACGGCAAAGCTCTTCGCCTCGCCACCTAGTGCGTTGACATCGGCCACGCCGGGAATCGTGCGCAGCGCCGGGCGCAGCGTCCAGTCGAGCAGCGCGCGGCGCTCGGCGAGGCTCAGGCCGCCGCCCTCGATCGTGAACATCAGCATGTCCGACAGCGGCGTCGAGATCGGCGCGAGGCCGCCCGAGATGCCGTCCGGCAGGTTGGGCTGCACGCCCGCATAGCGTTCGGCGACCTGCTGGCGCGCCCAGTAGATGTCGGTGCCCTCGCTGAAGTCGATCGTGATGTCGGCGATCGCGTACTTGGCGACCGAACGCAGCACGGCCGCGTTCGGCAAGCCGAGCAGTTCCATTTCGATCGGCGCGACGACGCGCGATTCGACTTCCTCGGGCGTCATGCCCGGCGCTTTGAGGATCAGCTTGACCTGGGTCGGCGCGATGTCGGGATAGGCATCGATCGGCAGCGAACGCCAGGCGATCGCGCCGGCGATTGCGAGCGCGATCGTGCCGACGACGACGAGCAGGCGTTGGCTCAGCGCGAATTGGACGAGGCGACTCAGCATGATCGCCTCACTGATCGTGCAGAGATTTCAGCGTGCTCGCGCCGCTGGTGACGATCGCATCGCCCGGCTTGAGCGCGCCGCGCACGATTGCGTTCCGCGCGTCCGCGCCGAGACGCTCAACCCGCACGCCGGCGTAGCGTTGGCCGTTGGCGACGAAGACCAGGGTGTGCTCGCCGTCGGGAACGAGTGCGGCGAGCGGAACGCGCACGCTGCCCGGTGGCGCCGGCAGTTCGAGCCGCGCGCTCGTGCGCTGCCCGATCAGCCAATGTTGTGACGCCGGCAGACGCGCGCGCAGACGTACGCTCTGGCTACCGCTTTCGGTGGCCGCGGCGACGGCGACGAGACCGGCGCGTGCGCCGTCGGCCATGATCACGGTCAGACCCGGCGTGTACGCGGCGCGGTGTGCGACCGGCGCCTGCAGCACGACGTCGACGGCGTCGTCCGCAGCGAGCAGGAAGGCGGGCTCGAACGCAGCGACGACCTGACCCGGCGCGATGCTCCGGCGCACCACGCGGCCGACGACCGGCGCGCGCAGTTCGTACTCGCCGGCAGCGGCATGCGCGGGCAGCGCAACCTGGGCGAGCGCGCCACGCGCCTGGGCCAGGCGGGCCTGCGCATCGCGCGCCCGCGCCCGCGCCTCGTCGGCGCGCGCACGCGAGATGATGCCCTCGGCGAGCAGCGTGTCGTCGCGCTCGGCCTGGCCGTGTGCGAGCGTCGCATCGCTGCTGCTGCGTGCGAGGTCGGCTTGCGCTGCGAGGAAATCGCGGCTCTGCACGCGCGCGAGCGGCGCGCCGGCGGCGACGCTCGCGCCTTCGTCGACGGCAACACTTGCGACGACGCCGGCGAACGGCGCGCTGATCGTACGCGCGGATTCCAGCGGCGTGGCGATTTCGGCAGGCAGGTGATCCAGTGGAATGTGCTCCGCGACGGCGGCCGGCTCGGTGCGAAGGCCGAGGCGTTGCGCCTCGGCGGCATCGAGTTCGATGTCGGCGGCCTGCGCCGCCAGCGCGCCGACGACCAGGCAGGCGAACGTCGATGCGCGGCAGGCAAGGGAGAAACGGGGCATGGGTACACCATCGGCAGGATTCACGATGGCGACGATGCCGCGGTCAGCTTTGGTGAAGCTGTGGGCGACGCGGTTTCAGAGCGGTTTCAACGCCAGCAGCCGCGCGTGGAAAGTTTCGCGTTCGAGAGTGAAATGCAGTTCGAGCCCGAGATTGCGTGCCAGTGCGAGCGCCAGCGCGAGGCCGAGGCCGGCATGCGCCGCGGTGCCGCCGGAAGGCGATTTGCGCCAGAAGCGCTGGCCGACGTGGCCCAGATCTTCCGCGGAGAGATTCGGGGCCGGATTGGCGACGTGCAGCGTGATGGCACCGTCGTTCCGCGCCTCGACGCCGATGTCGACGCGGCTGCCCGCCGGTGCGTATTCGATCGCGTTGCGCAGCAGGTTGGAGACGATGCGTTCGAGCGAGCCGACGTCGGAGCGTATCCACAGGTTCGGCGGACATGCGCACTCGAAACGGATGTCGCGTTCGCGGGCGTAGGTGCCGAGCGCATCGAGCAGGCTCTCGAGCAGCGCCGACAAGTCGAGTGGGTCGAACGCGGGGTGGGCGAGTCCGGCTTCGTGGCGCGCGAGCATGAGCAGTGCGTCGATCGCGCGCTGCATGCGCTCGACCGCGCCGATCGACGCGGCGAAGGCGGCGCGGGTTCCCTCGCTGTCGCCGGGGGTGCGTACGGCGGTTTCGATCGACGTGCGGATCTCGGTCAGCGGCGTGCGCAGTTCGTGGGCGACGTCGCGGGAAAAGCGCCGCTCACGTTCGATCGTTGCGTAGAGTTTGTCGAACGCGGTGCCCAGCGCACGCGCGAACGGTGCGAGTTCGCGCGGCAACGGCTCGGCGGCGATCCGCGCGGGAGGCTGCGTGTCGTCGAGCGTCGCGATGCGTTCGCCGAAGCGCAGCAGCGGCGTCAGGCCACGGCGCACGGCAAGCAGGGCGATCAGAACGGCGAGGGCGAGGGCGAGTGCAATGCCGCCCATCAGCGTGTAGTGGATGCGTCGTTCGAGCCGGTCGTGCGGTTCGCGCTCGGTCGCAACGACGAGCATTCTGCGGTCGCCGCCGGCCGTGCGCGACTCGAGCATCGTCGCCACGGCGCGGCCGCCGTGGCCATCGGGAAGGGTCATGTCGAAGTACAGCGGCGTGCCTTCGGCGGGCGTCTGCGGCGGGCGCGCGAGCGGGCGATCAGCGCTCGACGGCGAGCGCGAGCGGCTGGTTCCGTCGGCATTCCAGACTTCAAAGAAGTCGGTGTGGCCGGGAACTTCGTATTCCGGCAACAGGCGGCCCAGCTCGCCGAGTTCGGCGGGCCCCGGGTGGGTGTCGAGAAACGCCGAGATCGTGTGCGTGCGTTCGAGCAAAGCGCTATCCATGCGCGCGTAGAGCTCGTTGTCGACGAGGCGGTCGAGCACGAGAAACAGCAGCACGAGGATGAGGCCGAGCGCGACCGACAGCTCGATCACGAGCCGGCGTTGCAGCGAAGGTGCCCGCGAGGGTTCAGGCGACGACATAACCGAAGCCGCGCCGTGTTTCGATCAAACCGCCTGCGCCGCATTGCGCGAGCTTGGCGCGCAGCGTGCTGACGATGACTTCGACGGCCTTGTCCGAGGTTTCGCTCGCGCCGTCGTAGAGGCGCTCGAAGATTTGTGTGCGCGACAGCACGCGGCCGCGCTCGCGCAACAGCAGTTCGAGCAGGGCGAATTCCTTCGGCGTCAGCTCGAGCTGTGCGTTGCCGCAGCGCACGCCGCGCGTGCGCGGGTCGAGTTCGATGCCGTTGTGGCGCAAGGTCGGTTCGGCCTGGTCGAGCGGGCGCCGACGCAGCGCGCGCAGGCGTGCGAGCAGTTCGTCGAAAGCAAACGGCTTGACCAGATAGTCGTCGGCGCCGGCGTCGAGTGCGGTCACGCGGTCGGCGACCTGGTCGCGCGCCGAGAGCACGAGCACGCGCGCGGCATCGTTGCGTGTGCGCAGATTGCGCAGCACGGTGAGGCCATCGATTTGCGGCAGCATGAGGTCGAGCACGACGAGGTCGTAGTCGAAGCTGCCGAGATACGCGAGTGCGCACTCGCCATCGGGCGCGTGGTCGCAGGCGTAGCCCTCCGCGCCGAGGCCGCGCATCAGGGCCTGCGCCAACGGCAGCGAATCCTCGACGATCAATACCCGCATCTGCGGTTTTCCCGTGGCCTCGTTTCTTCGCTGCGCCGAAGTGCAATCCGGCGGGCGCGGCGCAAAGCATGGTCCGCCGAGCTTTGGTCTTGCTGTGGAGCGGGCTTGCGGTCGCGGCAATCGTTGCGATGGGTTCTCAGAACTCGCCGACCGCATGCGCCTTGGCCAACAGCGCGCGGCGGAACGACTCGGGCAGCGGCTTGTGCCAGTTCACGTAGAGGTTTTCGTATTCGGTCGGAATCCAGCCCGCGGCGACCGCGACTTCGCGCGCGCGCGGATCGCCCGTGTAGCCGAAGAATGCATCGCAGCAGTCGGCATAGCGCTCGAACGCATACTTGAGAATGAGATACCAGGTGCCGCCGGCCGCGTACAACGCGTCGCGTTCGTGCGCCTGCATGCGCTTGACCGCGTCGCCGTTGCTGCACGAGCCGCCGGACAGGTAGATGTCGCCGAACGGGCGCATGTGCGAGTAACCGAGCACGTGCGTGGCGCCATCCGCGTCGCGATACAGCGCGACGATATGGCGCGGAAAATCCGGTGCCGGATCGTTGAACTTGCGCCGGAACAGCGCGCCGACGAGAAATTCGGCATCGTCGATCTCGGTGATCGTGAGGAAGCCGCGCAACGATTCGGGCAGGGTGTGCAGGGCGGAGCGGAGCATGTGCGTGGAACCTGTCGAGGCGGAGTGGCAAAGGGTAGCGGACCGGCGCAAGATTCCCAACCCCGTACGTGACGGCGCGACGCGGACGGCGCGGCGAATCGGTTAGGATGCGGCAACTTTTTCCCGTGGCGCTTCGATGTCAACTTCATTTGCCCGGGCTTCGACGACGGCTGCCCCCGCGCGGCAACTGTGCGGTTGGCGCATCGCCGGCCTGGCCTTCTGCTGCCTGATGCTCGCGCTGCATGTCGTCGCGGGCTACAACTCTGCGGGGGTCGTGGATTTCCGTCGCGATGTCTACTGGGCCACCGTGATCGCCTACGGAGAAGGCTTTCCATGGTCGGGACCGCCCATCTACCAGCTCGTCGAACTGGGGCCGTGGTGGTACTACCTGCTCGCGCCGGTGCTGCGCCTGGGCGGCAGCATCGCGGTCGCCGCCGCCGCGGTGCAGGCATTGGCCGCGCTGAAGTATTTCCTCGCATTGCGCCTGGGCACGCGCCTGCTCGACGCGCGCTTCGGCGTCGCACTCGCCGCTGGCATCGCGGTCACCGGTTGGGCGATCGCGCCGCTGATTTTCCCCAGTCATCCGGCGGTGGTGGAAACGACGCTGTGGCTGCTCGCACTCGCGGCGTGGCGCTGCCGCGACATTCTGAGGCCTGCGCGTGCGCTGCTGTTCGGCCTTGCCGCCGCGGCGTGTGTGCACGCGCATCCGACCACGGCGACCTGGATCCTTGCGGCCGGGCTGGTGTTGCTGTGGCGTCATCGCAGTTGGCACGCGCTGGCCATGCTCGGTCTGGCTGCGCTCGTGGTGGTGTTGTCGCTGCTGCCGCCGTGGCTGGACCCGCAGCCGCTGGCAGTCGGCATGCGCAAGGCGGCCGAAACGTACGCGAGCCACGATCTCGCGGTCGATCCTTTCGGTCGATTGGCGCGCCTGCTCGCGGGCTTGTTCGTCAACGGCGAATGGTCCGGCCTGATGATGATGACGCCGTGGAAGCTGCCCACGGTGCGCCTCGCGTGGGCTCTGTACTGCGTTTGCCTGGCGGTGGCGTTTAGCGGAGTCGCCCTGTTGCCGCGCGTACTGCGGCGCGCGTTCGGTATCGCGATCGCGGCGTTGGTTTTGCAGTGCGCCTTCCTCGTGTTGGTGCGCGCGAACATGCCGATCTGGATGCTGATGTCGGCGCTGCCTGCGCTGGCTTTTGCGCTGGCGCTCGGCTGGTACGGCTGGCTGTCGGCCGCGCCGGCGTGGCGCAGGGTGTTCGGTGCCGTCGCGCTCGGCGTGCAGGTGGCGCTGTCGCTGGCGACATTCAGCGTTCTGTTGCGCGACATCCGTGCGTTGCGCATCATGCCGGACGCCAATCCCTACGTCGACGCAACGCAACGTGGCGCGAGCTACATGCGTGTGCCGATCGCATTTTTTCCCGCGCGCAAGGTCGATGCCTTCGCTGCAATCGGCTGTGCGCCGATGACCTTGCACGGACGTCTGGCGGCGTTGCTGGAGGCTGACTTCGCGGTGCCGTTGCGCATTGCCTGCGGGCGCTGGCCCGACCTGCGTTTTCGTGGTGCGGACGAAGCGGGTGAACACTTGCTCGGCATCGAGTCGGCGGCGGCCGCGAAGACGACCATCGCAGCGGATGAAACGATCGCAGGCATGGCGATCTATCACCGGATCCGTCCGGTCGGCCCGGCCACCGGGACGCAGCGTACGCAACTGCGCCGCATGCAGGTCGTGCCGGAAACGCTGCGTTCCGAGGCGCGGACCTGGGCGTTCCAGACGCACCCGCGCGATGTCGTTTCGCTGACCGGAGTTGCTGCCGACGCCGTCGGCACGGCCCGTGCGGACGGGCGGCCGGCGAAGCTCGTCTATGCGGTAGGCAACCAGTTGCTCTATGCCTGCGATGCCTGCGCCGGTAGCGTTGCCGTCGACTGGGAAATCGCGATCACGCAGCCGACCTACAACCTCGATATCGTCGTCATCGAAGCGGAGTAGCTCGAAGCGAGCGCTTCGCGTTCAACGCGTCGTCGTGTCGCGCAGCAGACGTTCGAGTTCGGCCGGCGTTTTCCAGTGGTGCCCGCAGACATAGCGCGGCAGCAGCCAGCGGTCGGCATCCGCCTCGACCGGATGCGGCTCGCCGGTGAAGGCGGCACGCAGACGATGCTCATGGCCGTGGTGCGGAAAATATTCGCGCACGAGATAGTCGTTCCATTCGCCGTAGGGGTAGGCAAACAGCGTGCTGCGACACGGCGCGAGATGTGCGTCGAGCCAGTCGGCCGCCGCGCGGATCTCGGCATCGGCGTCGACGTGGCTGGCTATCGTGCTGAACGTGCCCTTGCGTTGTTCGTGCTGCACCGTATGCGGCAAGGTCGCGTGGTTGTGGTCCCAGCTGTGGTTTTCGATTGCGATGACGCCTTCGCGCGCGGCCTCGCGCCACCAGTCGTCGCGCCACCAGCCGCGGCCGGCCATGCAGGTGACATCGAGCACCGCGCGCGCCGCGGGCGAGACGATGACGAAGCTGGTCATGTGGGCGCAGCGTCCCGTTGCCCCACTGAAGTCGCGCAGGATGCCGGCGAATCCGCGCTGCGGTCCGAAGTGGGGATGTTCCATGTCGTGCCAGTCGAAGTACGAGCCGTCGTCGCAGGTCAGCGCGACCGCGCATTCGACGCTGGACGGCGCCGCCTCGCCCAGCAGCACGTCGACGACCTGCGCCGCCGAAACGATGCGCAGGCCGAGGCGTGCGATCGTGCGCAGGTCGTCGGCGAGGGCAACGTGATTGTTGCTCGCGTAGTCGCGACCGAAGATGTTGGTCGCGTGATAGGTGAGAATTGGTACCTTCATGTTGCGGCAAATCTGGATGGTGACTCGACCAATGACGGCCTCATAGAATACCGGCTATTGCCGACGGCTTCGCCGCCGCAATCCCTGCCGCCGTTGCAGCTGACAGCTTCGCTGCAGCTGGACGTCGGCGCGCGTCGTTCGTTTTTTCGGAATTTCCTGGAGTCATATATGGCCGCCGTTGCGCTAAACCCTGTCGATCTGTACGACATCCGCTCGCTGCTCAGCGAAGAAGAACGCATGGTGCAGGACACCGTCGCGCGTTTCACCGACGAGCGCGTGCTGCCGATCATCGGCGACTGTTTCGACAAGGCGCGGTTCCCCGCCGAACTCATTCCCGAGATGGCCGAACTCGGCCTGCTCGGCGCGACGCTGCCGGCGGAGTATGGCTGCGCCGGCATGAACGGCGTCAGTTACGGCCTGATCTGCCAGGAGCTGGAGCGCGGCGACTCGGGCCTGCGCAGCTTCGCCTCGGTGCAGTCCTCGCTGTGCATGTATCCGATCTACGCCTACGGCAGCGAGGAACAGAAGCAGCAGTGGCTGCCGCAGATGGCGCAGGGCAAGGTGATCGGCTGCTTCGGCCTGACCGAACCGCACGGCGGTTCCGATCCGGCCAACATGAAGACGCACGCGAAGCGCGACGGCGGCGACTGGGTCATCAACGGCGCGAAGATGTGGATCACCAACGGCAATCTCGCCCACATCGCCATTGTCTGGGCGCAGACTGACGACGGCATCCAGGGCTTCATCGTGCCGACCAACAGCAAGGGTTTCGCCGCACAGGAGGTGCACAAGAAGATGAGCCTGCGTGCCTCGGTGACCAGTGGCCTGTTCTTCGACAACCTGCGCGTGCCGGACTCCAACCGCCTGCCGAACGTGAAGGGCCTCAAGGGCCCGCTCGGTTGTCTCACCCAGGCGCGCTATGGCATCACCTGGGGGCCGATCGGCGCCGCGATCGCCTGCTTCACCGAGACCGCCGAATACGCCAAGAACCGCATCCTGTTCAAGCGTCCGCTCGCGGCGAATCAGGCGGTGCAGGTCAAGCTCGCCGACATGGCGCGACGGATCACCCTCGCGCAGTTGCTCTCGCTGCAGCTCGGCCGCCTCAAGGACGCGGGCAAGATGCAGCCGACCCAGGTGTCGCTGGCGAAATGGAACAACTGCCGCATGGCCATCGACATCGCGCGCGAATGCCGCGACATCCTCGGCGCCGCCGGCATCACCACCGAGCATGGTCCGATCCGTCATGCGCTCAATCTCGAATCCGTAATCACCTACGAAGGCACCGAGACCGTGCACCAGCTCGTGGTCGGACGCGAGGTGACGGGGATCAACGCGTTTTAGTTTTTTCCTTCTCTCGTCAGCGGGAGAGGTGGGCGGTGGAACACGTATGACGACTGCCGTTGCAACCATCGAAACCACCCGCCTGCTGCTGCGCCCGATCGCGCGCGAAGATTTCGATGCCTGGGCTGCGTTCATGGCCGACGAGGAATCGGCGCGCTTCATCGGCGGCGCGCAGCCGCGGGCGGCTGCGTGGCGAGGTTTCCTGACCATGGCCGGCGCGTGGACGATCCAGGGGTTTTCCATGTTCTCGGTGATCGAGAAGGCGAGTGGTCGTTGGGTCGGCCGCATCGGCCCATGGATGCCTGAAGGCTGGCCCGGCACCGAGGTCGGCTGGGGCCTTGCGCGCGAGGCGACCGGCAAGGGTTTTGCGACCGAAGCGGCGACGGCCGCGATCGATTGGGCGTTCGCGAATCTCGGCTGGTCCGAGGTGATCCACTGCATCGAGCCGGCCAACACGAAGTCCGCCGCGGTCGCGGCAAGGCTCGGGTCGCGCCGGCTGCGCCAGGCCGCGTTGCCGCCGCCGTTCAGCGACAAGGTCTGCGACATCTGGGGCCAGTCGCACGCGGAATGGATGGCGCGCAGGCGTTGATGCGCGCGCTCGTGCGCGGCAAGATTGACGCGCGGAATCGACTGCAGGAGAGACGCGGCATGGTCACCGTCTACGGCATGAAATCCAGCGGCAACTGCTACAAGGTGCAGTTGTTGCTCGAACAGTTGCAACGCCCGTATCGCTGGGTCGAAATCGACAGCGCGCGCGGCGAAACGCGTACGCCGCAATTCCTTGCCAAAAACGCCAACGGCAAGGTGCCGCTGCTCGAACTCGACGATGGCCGCCACCTTTGCGAGTCGAACGCGATCCTCCACTTCCTTGCCGAAGGCACGAACTACCTGCCGGCTGACGCGTGGCTGCGTGCGCAAGCGCTGCAGTGGATGTTCTTTGAACAATACAGCCATGAGCCCTACATCGCCGTCGCGCGCTTCATCTGCCGCTGGCTGCCGGCCGAGCATGCGCGCCGCGCCGATCTTCCGCGCCTGCTCGAGCGCGGCGCGCAGGCGCTGGCAGTGATGGAGAAACATCTTGCCGGGCGCGAATTCTTCGTCGGCGACGGCTACACGATCGCCGATATCGCGCTGTTCGCTTACACGCATTGCGCGGCCGACGGCGGCTTCGATCTGACCGTATATCCCGCGATCTGCGCCTGGCTCGCGCGCGTGCGGGCGCAGCCGCGTTTCGAGCGCATGCACGCTTGAACGGCTTGCGCAAGCGCGGGTGGATCTTGCGCGTCTGCGCGCGCGTCGCGCCGATATTGCTCGTGTTCATCATTGCGGATTTCGCGTTCGCGGCCGGCGTACCGCCGCGGCTCCCGCTCGTCGTGCGCGGTACATCGCCGACGCGCCAGTCTCCCTACGCCGGCCCGTTGCGCGGCGGCAGCAATTTCCTCTGGTACACGCTGGGGTCCGGCTGCGATCGCGAGCCCTACGGCATTGTGCCGAACTACCATCATGCCGAGGTGCGCAGCCAGGTGCGCGCGCAACTCGCGGCGATGTTCGCCTCCGGTCAGGCGCGGCTGAGCCTCGGCGTGTACTTCGCCCACGGCGTGCCGACCGGGACGGCGATCGACTCGAGCGATCCCGCGGCGGTCGCGCAGGCGGCGCAGAATGTCGCGGATTTGCTCGCCGACGTGAAGGCGGCAGGATTCCACGGCGCGCTGTTCCGCTTCTTCCCCGTCGGCACGATCTATCCGCCGAACACGGATTTCGATCCTTCGCTGATGAACGAATACTGGAGCTTCATCCAGACGATCCGTCCCGCGCTGGTGAATGCGCAGTTGCCGTATCTGATCGATCTCGGCGTCGAAGCGCTGCCGCGGGACTCGGACCTGCCTTTCATCCCCGATCCGTGGAAGTATCCGCGCAACACGAACTGGAGTCGCGCCGTGCGCACGCTCTGGCAGAGTTACTACGCGGCGTACGGTGCTGCCGACACGATAGGCTTCTCTTCGCTGACCGACGACGATGCCGGCACGATGCGCTCGCGCGTGCGCCACATGCGCTACGTCTACGATGTCGGCGGCGGCAATCCGCGTTATCCGGCGACGTTCGCGATCGACGTGTACGGCGATGCGAGTGCGAACGAAGCGGTCAAGCTCACCCAGTTCGACCAGGCGATGCGCCGGGAAGACCCGAACGGCTCGCTCGGCTGGCGCGACGCGCCTGTGATCGTCGCTGAAACGTATTACGACGATCCTGTATCCGCCGAGAACCTTGTTGCGGCGATGAAGAATACCGGCCGCAAGGTGCCGTTTCTGACCCAATGGCCGCTGGACCGCGGCAGCGGTGCGTCGAGTGGAGGCAATTGCGCCGCGACCAACGTGCTGCCGCCATTCACCTGGAGCGTGTACGGCCACTATGGCTTCTGATTCCGGCCAGATTGGCCCTGCGCGTTGGCGCAGGATTGCCCTAAAATACGCGCCAATCTTCCCCGAAATCGCACCATGAACGCCGTCGCCGCCCCGATTCCCGCCCGTCACAAGAACGTCAACCGCGCCGAAGTCTGCGATGCGAATTTCATCGAGTTCGTACGCGGCTGGAACGGCACGGTCGCGGCGCACGACGCACGCCCTTCGGCGCCGATCACGGCGGACAGCCTGTGCACGCGCGAGGATTTCGCACAACTGTTCGATTCGCAGCTGATCAGCCGCCACCTCGACCTGATGGCGCGCGTGCTGCGCGTGAAGAACAAGGTGTTCTACACGATCGGCTCGTCGGGCCACGAGGGCAACGCGATGGTCGCGCGCCTGACCCGGCATACCGATCCGGCGTTCCTGCACTATCGCAGCGGCGGCTTCATGGCCGAGCGCTTTCGCAAGCTGCCGGGCATGGACCCGATCATGGATTCGGCGCTGTCGTTCGCGGCCAGCGCGGAGGATCCGGCTTCCGGCGGTCGCCACAAGGTGTGGGGCTCGAAACCGCTGTGGGTATTGCCGCAGACCTCGACGATCGCCTCGCATCTGCCGAAGGCACTTGGTACCGCCGTCGCGATCGAGCAGGCGCGTCGCATCGGCCACAAGTTGCCGGTGCCGCAGGATTCGATCGCGATCTGCTCGTTCGGCGATGCTTCGGCAAACCATGCCACTGCGCAGACCGCATTCAACGCGGCCGCATGGACGGCGTACCAGAAATTGCCCGCGCCCGTGCTGTTCGTCTGCGAGGACAATGGTATCGGCATTTCGGTGAAAACGCCGACCGACTGGATCTCGGCGAGCTTCTCGCAGCGTCGCGACCTCGACTACTTCCACGCCGACGGCCTCGACATCGCCGCGGGCTACGAAGGCGTCGCGCGTGCCGTGCACCACTGCCGCACCACGCGCCGGCCGACCTTCCTGCACCTGCGCACGACGCGGATCATGGGCCATGCCGGCACCGACTTCGAAATCGAATGGCGCAGCTTCGAGGAACTGATGATGGTCGAAGCGACCGATCCGCTGCTGCGCAGTGCCGCGATCGCGCTCGAAGCCGGCCTGTACACGAAGGAACAGCTGCTCGCGCGCTATGAAGACTTCCGCGCGAAGTGCTTCGCCGCCGCGGAGCAGGCCGACAGCACGCGCAAGTTGACCTCGCTCGCCGAAGTCGTCGCGCCGCTCGCGCCGTACACGCCGGACAAGGTAAGCGCCGAGGCGCAGCGCGTCGACTACGAGGCGCTGCGCGTGAAAGTGTTCGGCGGCGCGGACAAGCTGCCGGAGAAGCTGCCGCCGCGCCACCTTGCGATCCAGATCAACAACGCGCTGCACGACCTGTTCGCGAAGTATCCCGAAGCGTTGCTATTCGGCGAGGACGTCGCGCAGAAGGGGGGTGTGTACACGGTGACCAAGGGCCTGCACAAGGCGTTCAAGAACGCACGCGTGTTCAACACCCTGCTCGACGAGACGATGATCTTCGGCCTGGCCCAGGGCTTCGCCAACATGGGCATGCTGCCGGTTCCCGAGATCCAGTACCTGGCCTATTTCCACAACGCCGGCGACCAGATTCGCGGCGAGGCGGCATCGTTGCAGTTTTTCTCGAACAACCAATACAGGAACCCGATGCTCGTGCGCATGGCCGGCCTGGGCTACCAGCGCGGCTTCGGCGGGCATTTCCACAACGACAACTCGATTGCCGCGCTGCGCGATATTCCCGGCCTCGTCGTCGGCTGCCCGAGCCGTGGCGACGACGCGGCGACGATGCTGCGCACGCTCGCCGCCCTGGCCAAGGTCGACGGCCGCGTGACGATCTTCCTCGAACCGATCGCACTGTACATGACCAAGGACCTGTACGCGGCCGGCGACGGCGAATGGTCGTTCGCCTATCCGCCGCCGGGTCAGGCGATGCCGTTCGGCGAAGGCCGCGTTTACGACGGCAACGCCAGCGACCTGGTCATCTTCACCTACGGCAACGGCGTGACCATGAGCCTGCGCGCCGCGCGCGAGATCGAGAAGGCGCAGGGCTGGAAGGTTCGCGTCGTCGACCTGCGCTGGCTGGTGCCGCTCAACGAGGCATACATCGCCGCGCATGCGAAGTCGGCCAAGCGCATTCTCGTGGTCGACGAAGGCCGTCACAGCGCGGGTGTAGGCGAAGGCGTGATCACTGCCATTGCCGAGGCGGGCTTCGGTGCGACGCCGTTCAAGCGCGTCGTCGGCGCCGACACCTACACGCCGCTCGCCGGCGCGGCCTTCCTCGTGCTGCCGGCCGAGGCCGACATCGTCGCCGCGGCACAACAACTTGCGAAATGAGGGCGTGCGCGAGACTTGTTGCCGACGAAAGTCGTCGGCATCAGCTATTCGCGGCGGAACGTGCCGCCGTCGAGCGACCGGCTGACACCTGATTGGCGGCTCAGACGAAGCCGAGGTTCTTGACCGAGAAGTTCGTCAGGTTGGGGAAGATCAAGGCGAGGTCGCTGGCGGAGAGGCCGAACCAGCCCGCCAACGTTGCGGCGTATTGGTCGACGGAGGTGGTCGGGATGATCTGGCCGTAGCCCGCATCGTTCGGGTTGCTCTTGGACAGCGCCAGGCTCGGCATGGCTGCCGTGCCGGTGTAGCTGGCGTTGTCGCCATAGAATCGCCCGCCCGCCACGGCGCCGCCGACGACGAGATGGTGCGAACCCCACCCGTGGTCGGTGCCGTCATCGTTGCACGACAGCGTGCGGCCGAAATCGGATGCGGTGAATGCCGTCGCTTTCGAGGCGAGGCCGGCACTGTTCAGGGCCCGGTAGAAGCCGGCCATCGATCGCGACAGTGTGCCGAGCAGCACCGGTTGTATCGGCAACTGCCGGTCGTGCGTGTCGAAGCCGCCGGTCGAGACAAAAAACACCTGGCGTTTCTGGCCGGTGTAGCCGGCAACGCCGTTGTTCGCTGCCCAGATCAGCTTGGCCACGGTCGAAAGCTGGCGATCCACGTCGGAGCTGCTGATGTTCGGGAAGAAGCTGTCGAATTTGGGCATGCCGGTCGCGTTGATCGCGGCGTTGATCTGCGCGGCGGTGTTGACCGAATGGTTGATCTGGTTCGCATATGTGCGCTCGAGCGCGTTGGCCTGGGTGCCCGCGGCACGCAACGCATCGAACACGCTTTTTAAGTTGTTCGGATTGGTGTCCCATGAATCGGGGATGTCGATCGTTGCCGCATCGCCCGCGTTCATGATGTAGTTGTTGCCGCTGTCGCCGCGGATGAAGGCGTCTTCGCCGGCCAGCGAGTTGAGCATCGGCAGCGTCGATGTGTTCGCGCTGGCGATGAGATCGCAAATGCGGCCGCCCCAGCCGGTGATCGGAGCGTTGCTCGGCGGCGAAGATTGCCAGTACGCCTGCTGGTCATTGTGCGAGAACAACTGCGGCGGCAGGGCGGCCGTGCCGTTCTGGTACTGCGATTTGGTCACCGGCTGTACCAGTGTGCCGACGTTGGCGACGATCGCCACCGGGCTCGACGCCTGGTTGAACAGGGTCTGCAGGTCGGTCATTGCCGGATGGAATCCGTATGTGCCGCCGTCACCGGGCGAACCGGCGCCCGAGCCTGGCGCATTGAGGGCCAGCAGCGTGTTCTGGGCAAGTGCGACTTTTGGCCGCACCGTCTGGTATTGGGCGTAGTGCGCGTTGTCGGTAGGCACGACCATGTTGAATGCGTCGTTGCCGCCGTAGAGGAATATGCAGACCAGCGCCTTGTAGTCGCTGAAGGAATAGCCGCCTGCCGCGGCGTGCACGAGCTGCAGATTGCCGAGTGCGGAATATACGCTCGCGCCAAGTGCGGCGTGCGCGGTCTTGCAAAGGAATTTGCGCCGATCGAAATTCATGTTGCGCTCACTTCTGGATCGCGTATTCGGGGGAGGTGAAGATCAGGTACAGCGCGCGCTGGATGCGGGCGATGCGCCAATCCTGGGTGCTGCTTCCCCAGTAGTGATCGATGCGGTTGAGGTAGTTGAGCAACGTCGTCCGCATGTACGTGGACATCTGCCCGCCCATGAAACGAACGTTGTAGGCATCGACGAGGCGGTCGGCGGGATCGGCAGGGCCGCCCTGTCCGCTGCCGGCCAGAGCGAGGTCGCGCAGGTGGTCGATCGCGACGTTGCCGTAGTCGTCGTTGCTGTTGCAGGTGTCGCGGATGTCCAGCCACATCGCGCGCGGCAGCACGTCGTTGGTGACGTCTGCGATCTGCGAGTCGGTCGTTATCTGGAACTCTGGGCCGAACAGGTTTTTCAGCACCATCTCGCCGGGCGGGACGAAATTCGGGCGGAAAAAATTGAACACCGAGTTCGCATACATCACGCGCTGGTTGAACAGGTAGTCGGTGGACCAGGCCGAGTACCAGCCGGCGTAGCGATAGGGCTGCGAGGAATAGTGCTCGGTATAGACGCTGCCGTTGCTGCGCGTCACCACCTTGTTGTGTCCGCAGCGATGCTGCGCACCCATCGCGCGCCAGATATGCGCCATGCGCAGCAGGGGTTCGCGCAGCTTGCCGAAGCTGTCCGGGGAGTTCTTCGCCCCATTGCGCGCCTCGTCATCGAGCACGATCGCGCTGATCACGGCCTTCAGGTCGCCGCGTACGCCGTGGCCGTTGTCGTTAAACACCGCCGCAACGCGCTGCACGTATCCGGGCGAGGGGTTGCTCGTGACCAGGCGCTGGATCAACTGTCTGCCGATGAACGGGCCGACATTCGGATGATTGAAGATGTTGTCGAGAGCGAACTTTAGATCGCTTTGCGGCGTGCCGCCATCGACGAGCAGGCCGCCGTTTACTGCTCCGGGGTAGCTCAGGAGTTGCTTGCCCGACAGATCATCAGGCGTTCGCGTGCCGTTGTCGTGATAGTTCGCGAACGCGACCATCGGCTGCTGCATGTTGGCGCCAGTGGTCCAGTTGACGTCGCAGTCGCTGAAGTTGTTGTGCGCGGCGGGATTGCAATCGGCCCAGTTCCAGCCGGTGAATACATGCGCGAATGCCTTGACCGTATTCTGCGTGTAGGTCGGTATCGGCTGGCCGCCGGAAAGCTGCGGCGAACCGTCCTGGTTCAGCAGCACGAGGCCGACGGTGAACAGCTGATTCACCTCGCGGGCGTAATTTTCGTCGGGATGGATGTTCTTGGTCGAGTCCGTGCGCTGATTGCTGAGCATGTTCAGGTACACGCCCATCGCCGGACTCAGGGTGACGTCCTCGAGCAGTTGGCGGAAGTTGCCGAACGCGTCGTTGACGAGGACATCGTAGTAGTACGCCTGGCCGTTCGGAAATTGATCGATCAGCGTGGTCTTGGTCGAAACGACGAAGATTTCCGACAGCGCGAACGCCACGCGCTGGCGCAATTGGTCGCGGTGGATCAGCGTGTTGTTGCCCGGGTCGGGTCCGCCAAGTGCACCGAGCCACCAGGCTTCGACCACGTGATTGGTTTCAAGGTCTTCGCCGAGGGTGCCCTTGACCCAGCCCAGGTAGTCGAGCATGCGCGTCGGCGGTGCCGCGAATTGATCGTCCAGCCATGACAGGTAGCCGAGCTTGACCAAGCGCTGGATATCCGCGTCGGTGGGCCCGAATGTAGTCTGGGCGAGGAAGCGCGAGGCCTCGGCCGGAGTGCCGGAGATCCAAGGTTTGATCAAGAACAACGAGTCTGGTTGGTAGGTCTTGCCCGCGGCATGCGCCGTGCCCAGGAAGAACGTGGCAGCAGCAAGTGGCAGCGCCACCCCGCGCCACCAGCGCGGTGCAAAGCGAACGGTTTTCGACATGGACATTTTTCCCCGGCCAATTGCCCGAATCTAGCCGAAGCCGAACTGCCGAACTGTGCGCAAGTATGCTTTTTCCGCCCAGGGTCGGCGAGTCCGGGGGTCAGTACAGGACGCGCATGCGCAAGGTTCCGGGAATGGCCGCGAGAGCAACCTTGAGCTTGTTCGCCTCGGCCGCGGTGGTCGACACGTCGATGACGACATAGCCGAGTGACGCGTCGGTCTGCAGGTACTGGGCGTCGATGTTGATGCCTTCGCGGGAGAAGACATCGTTGATGCGCGAGAGGATGCCGGGCGTGTTGCGATGGATGTGCAGCAGGCGCTGGCTTTTCGGATGCTCGGGCAGCGAGACTTCAGGAAAGTTCACCGCCGACAGCGTCGAGCCGTTGTCGCTGTAGCGCACGAGCTTGGCCGCGACCTCGATGCCGATGTTGTCCTGCGCTTCGAGCGTCGAGCCGCCGATGTGCGGAGTCAGGATCACGTTGTCGCGACCGCGCAACGGCGAAAGGAATTCGTCGTCGTTGCCCTTCGGCTCGACCGGAAACACGTCGATCGCGGCGCCGGCAATGTGGCCGGAGTCGAGTGCTGCGGCGAGCGCCTCGATGTCGACCACGGTGCCGCGCGCGGCATTGATCAGCAGCGCGCCGGACTTCATCTTGGCCAGCTCCGCAGCGCCGATCATCCACTTCGTCGCCGGCGTTTCCGGTACGTGCAGGGTGACCACGTCGGCGCGCGCGAACAGGTCGTCAAGGCCCTGCGCCGCGCGCGCGTTGCCGAGAGCGAGCTTAGTTTCGATGTCGTGGTAGATGACGTGCATGCCCAACGATTCGGCAAGTACGCCGATCTGCGTGCCTATGTGGCCATAGCCGATCACGCCCAGTGTCTTGCCGCGCACCTCGACGCTGCCGAGCGCCGATTTCGACCAGCCGCCGCGATGGCATTGCGCATTCTTCTGCGGAATCCCGCGCGCAAGCATGATCGCCTCGGCGATGACCAGTTCGGCCACGCTGCGCGTATTCGAGTACGGCGCATTGAAAACCGGGATGCCGAGTGTTTCCGCCGCGTCGGTGTCGACCTGGTTCGTTCCGATGCAGAAGCAGCCGACGGCGATAAGCTTTTTTGCCTGGGCGAACACGTCCGCGGTCAGGTTGGTGCGCGAGCGGATGCCGATGATGTGCGCGTCGGCGATCGACTTCTTCAGCTCGTCGACCGGAATCGACTTCTTGTGGAATTCGACGTTGGTGTATCCGGCCGCCTTGAATGCATCGAGCGCGGTCTGGCTGACGCCTTCGAGCAGGAGCACCTTGATGTCTTGCTTGGGGAACGAGGTCTTGGTCATGGATGGCGGTCAGGTCGGGGGGCTGGCGGAGTGGGCAACTATGCCAGAAATCCCACGTCCGTGTTGCGCTGCGGCACGGCCGTTCCACCCTTGCTAGAATGGGCCGACACTACGGGAAACGGCATGATGGGCAACAGCGGCGGCGCCGAGGCGTCCACAGCAGATTCACTGGGCGAGCTGAGTTGCCTGCTGCCGGCTCTTCGGCTGCTGACGGCCAGTGCCGACCTGGAACACTACGGCCGTGACTGGACGCGGCGCTGGACGCCCGCGCCGCTCGCGATCGCGTTGCCGGCGTCGATTCAAGAGGTGCGCGAGATCGCGCGCTGGGCGAGCGAACACCGGATCGCGCTCGTGCCGTCGGGCGGACGCACGGGCCTGTCGGGGGGTGCGGTTGCCGCCAGCGGCGAGATCGTCGTCAGCTTCGAACGCATGAACCGCGTGCTCGATTTCAACCTGGTCGACCGCACCCTGACGGTGCAACCCGGCATCGCCCTCGAAGCGGTGCACAAGGCAGCCGCGGAGCACGGCCTGATCTATCCGGTCGATTTCGCCGCGCGCGGCTCGTGCTCGATCGGCGGCAACATTTCCACGAACGCGGGTGGCATCCGCGTCATCCGATATGGCAATACGCGCGAGTGGATCGCGGGGCTGAAGCTAGTCACCGCGAGCGGCGATCTGCTCGAATTGAATCGCGGGTTGATCAAGAATTCGTCGGGCTACGACCTGCGCCAGCTCGTGATCGGCGCTGAGGGCACGCTCGGCTTCGTGGTCGAGGCGACACTGCGCCTGACCGATCCACCGCCGGCTTCGCAAGTGATGCTGTTCGCGGTGCCTGAAATGGCCTCGCTGATGCGCGTGTTCGCGGCGTGCCGCGCGCGCCTGAAGCTTTCGGCATTCGAGTTCTTCACCGATCGCGCCTTGCATCATGTACTCGTGCATGGCGCACAAAAGCCGTTCGACGAGGTTTCGCCTTACTACGTCGTCACCGAATTCGACGCTGCCGACGACATGCAGCAGCAGGCGGCGCTGGATGTGTTCGAGCAGTGTCTCAACGACGGCCTCGTCAACGACGGCGTGTTGAGTCAGAGCGAGGCGCAGGCGGCTGCGCTGTGGCGCCTGCGCGAAGGCATCACCGAAAGCCTTGCGTCATACAAGCCGTACAAGAACGACATCTCTGTGCGCATTTCGTCGGTGCCGGCGTTTCTTGACGAGATGCAGGCGTTGCTCGCGCGTGAGTATCCCCATTTCGACGTGGTCTGGTTCGGCCATATCGGCGACGGCAACCTGCACATCAATGTGCTCAAGCCGACCGAACTGGGCGACGCCGATTTCGTCGCGCAGTGCGAGCGCGTGACCAGACTGCTCAGTGAAGTGCTCGTGCGCCACGGGGGCAGCATTTCCGCCGAACATGGCATCGGCCTGGTCAAGAAACAGTATCTGGCCGGCACGCGCAGCGCCGAGGACATTGCGCTGATGCGCGGCGTGCGTCAGGTGTTCGATCCGCAGGGATTGATGAATCCGGGCAAGCTCTTCGATTGAGCCTGCGCCGGAGCGATCTACTGCGCGAACCAGCCGACCACATCGACCACGAGTTGCGTGCTGCCTGCCGAGTTGAACAGCGAGACCTTGCCGCCACTGCCGACGCGCGCGATCACCATGTTCGGCACGGTCTGACCCGGCACGAAATTCAGGTTCGATGCGAGCGGTTGTGCTGCGCCGGTCGGCCACGCGGTGACGTAGCCCGTAGCCGTTGCGCCGGCTACGGTCACGTTGAGTGCGACTGCGCCGACGCCGCTCGCCGGCACGCCGCCGCGATTGAGCACGGTGAGGTTGACGCTGCCGCCGCTCGACAACGCGCCGGTGCCCGCGAACGTGCCGTCGACCGTCGTGGCGCCAGATCGCGTATCCATGAGTCGCGCCGGCACCAGCGCGGTCAGCTCCGAGCTTGCCGGGAACCACCCCTGTGCGTCCGCGATCACGTCGGTCCGGCCGGCAGAGTTGAACATGCCGATCTTGCCGTCGGTTCCGACCTTGGTGATCACCAGATTCGGTACGGTCAGGCCGGGGACGAAGTTCAGGTTCGAGGTCGGTGGCTGCGCGCTTGTGCTCGGCCAGACCGTGAGATAGCCCGGGGCTGTCGGGCCGGTCACGGTGACATTGAGGATCGCAGCGCCAAGACCGCTTGCCGGCATGCCGGCACGACCGGCGACGACGAGATCGAGCCGCGATGCTGCGGTCATCGCGCCGCCGCCCTGGAACAGGCCGTCGATCGTGCCGGCGCCGGCACGCGTGTCGAGCAGCCGCGCCGGTGTCATCGCCGTCAGGGTCGAGGTGGTACCGAAATATCCGACGACGTCGGCGATCAAGTCGGTGCGCCCGGCGGAGTTGAACAGCGAAACCAGCCCGTTTGCGCCAACCTTCACGATTACGAGGTTCGGGGCGGTGGTGCCAGGCGTGAAGTTGAGATTCGATGCAAGCGGGCGTGCCGCATCGCCCGGCCAGACCGTGACGAAGCCGGCGGCGTTCGGATTGGTCACGGTGACGTTGAGCGCGACGGCGACGACGCCGGCTGTCGGCAGGCCGCCGCGACCGAGCACAGCAAGATCGAGCTGGGTGCCGCCGTTCAGCACTCCGGTGCCGGCGAATTGGCCATCTATCGTCTGCGCGCCGCCGCGCGTATCGAGCAGGCGCGCCGGATTCAGCGCAACGAACGGATTGGTCGGCGGCGGTGGCGTGCCGTCGCAGGAGGGCAACGCCGTGGTGCTCCAGTCCGGACAGGTTGCGCTGCCATCGCCGATACCCAGCGATCCGGCGGTCGGATACAGCACGGTGTTGCCAGAGCTGTCCTTGAACGCGAACTGATAGCGATGGCAGCCGCTGCCGACGCCGCCCACGCTGGCGTGCCAGGCGCCGTTGGTCGACGTGCCGCGGCCCAGCGTCATGTTGCTGCACACGCCGTCCACGTTGATCTTGGCGCTGCTCGGCGCGGCCGTGTCGTACCAGTTCGCCCAGGCGTCGACCGTCGCGGCCTGCCGCGGGTAGTGCGAACCGGAGGGAATCTTGTAGTTGTCGGAGGCGGTGCCGGCGAAATCCATCACCGCGAAATTCTGGGTGCTGGTGTAGCCGGCACCCGCCGCCGCGCCGTAGCCGCCCGACAGCAACAGGAAGCGGTGGCCGTTCTCTTCGTTGAATCCGCACGAGGCCGTGCTGGTAGGCTCGTACATCCAGGCGTAAAACGTCGCATCCGGGCCGCCGTAGCCGGCCGCGATGATTTCTCCCGCGCCATTCAGGCTGGCGCCGAACAGCTGCATGCGCGAAAACGGATCGGTCCAGGTATTGGAATTGGTGCTCAACGCGCCCTGGGTACATGAACACGAGGCCGCGCCTGAACAACTGTTCGGGTACAGCGCGGCGATATTGGATACGACGGTGCAGTGCGAGGGGTGATCAAAGTAGTTGTTGATCTGCATGTGGTCGCCATGGAAGCGGGCGGAACGCTGCAGATTGAAATCGACGTGGCGCGGCGCGGCCGCCGAGCTGTAGCAGGCCGCTTCCTTGCAGTTGCCGCTCGGGCATGCCGCGAGGTCGGCCTGCGGGTCCGAGCGCGCGCGATTCATCCATTCGAGCAATACGCGTTCGGACCAGTTCGGATATCCGTTGACCGCTTCGCCTTCAGCCAAAGCACGGTTGAGCGGAAGCAGAAGAACGATGCAGCAGAAAAAGCATGCGAGCGCGCGATGCATCGGGAATCCCGTTAAGATAGGCGAAACCTCATCCTGCGGTCGAAGTCGGCCACAGGCCCTCCCCGCGCCAATTTAGCATGACCGCACCGGTCGGTTTGTGAGAAGTCGGTCACGCCGCGCGAAGCGAAATTGAGGGATGCCCCGCATTTTCTGGAAATCCGATCCGATGTCAGGACTGCGCACGCTGTATCCGGAAATCGAGCCCTACGACAGCGACATGCTGCCGGTGTCGCCGTTGCACACGATCTACTATGAACAATGCGGCAATCCGGATGGCAAACCCGTCGTGTTCCTGCACGGTGGGCCCGGAGCGGGATGCAATGCGCGCTCGCGGCGCTTCTTCGATCCCGCGCACTATCGTATCGTGTTGTTCGACCAGCGCGGCTGCGGCCGCTCGACGCCGCACGCGGAGCTGCACGACAACACGACCTGGCATCTCGTACGGGACATCGAAACGCTGCGCGCGCATCTCGGCATCGGCTGCTGGCAGGTGTTCGGCGGTTCGTGGGGTTCGACGCTGGCGCTGGCGTATGCGCAAACGCATCCGCAGCGCGTCACCGAACTGGTGCTGCGCGGCATCTTCATGCTGCGCCGCTGGGAGCTGGAATGGTTTTACCAGCGCGGCTGCGATGCGATTTATCCCGATGCGTGGGAGAACTATCTCAAACCGATTCCCGAAGTGGAACGCCACGACCTGATGAGCGCCTACTACCGGCGGTTGACTTGCGGCGATGAACCGGTGCGACTCGAGGCAGCGAAGGCCTGGTCGGTCTGGGAAGGGTCGACGAGTTTTCTCGCGCCGAGCGCCGACTATGTGAATTCGACCGGCGCCGACCAGTTCGCGCTCGCCTTCGCGCGCATCGAATGCCACTACTTCGTCCACGGCGGCTTTTTCGAGCGCGACGACCAACTTTTATACTATGCGCACAAGTTGAAAAAGATACCGGCGCTGATCGTGCAGGGACGCTACGACGTGGTCTGTCCGTTGCGCAGTGCCTGGGATCTGCATCGCGCCTGGCCCGAGGCCGAACTGCGTATCGTCGGCGATGCCGGCCATTCGGCCTTCGAGCCGGGCATTACCCACGAGTTGATCAGTGCGACAGATCGTTTTCGCTGACGGTTGCCTGTTACTTCACACCGGCGGAGTGGGCGTCCTTCGCCTTCTTGATCGCGTCAGCCACTTCCTTGGGCATGTAGCTTTCGTCGTGCTTGGCCAGCACCTCGCGCGCGACAAAGCGATCGCCTTGCATTTTTCCGGTGGCGATCACGCTCTGTCCCTCGCGGAACAGGTCAGGCAGGATGCCGGTGTATTCGACCGGAATCTGCTTGAAGCGGTCGGTGATGACGAAGTCGACCTTTAGTGATGCCGGATCGCGCTGGATCGAATGCTCGAGGACGATGCCGCCGAGCTTGAATGCGGCTTCGGCAGGGGCCTTGCCGGCCAGCGTTTCGGTCGGCGAGAACAGGTAGGTCATGTTCTGGCTCAATGCCGTCACAGTCAGCGCGGCGGCGACGCCGACGGCGAGCAGGATCAGGGCGACCGCGATCAGGCGGCGTTTGCGGGTGGGAGTCATTGAGTCTGGTCCTCCGTCCCTGAGGGACGGCTTTTGATGGTGCCGTCGCGTGAAGCGTCGCGGCGCAGGCGCGCGGCGATGTCGCGCAACGTGCCGCGCCGCTGCCACAGCGGCGTCAACGCATCGGCGATCAGGGCGATGGCGAACACCGCGTAGGCCGCCCAGACGTAGGCGCCGTAGCCGCCCATGTGGAAGAACTCAGCCATGCGCGTTCGCCTGCCGTGCCTGGGCGATGCCGCGCACCCAGTCTTTACCCGATTCGAGCGCGAGCAGCGCGGCGCGCGCGCGCGCGAGCAGGCTGGCGAAAAAGTATACATGGGTGGCGAACGCCATCGTCAGCAGCGGCCAGAGCATGCTCGAAGAAATCTTCGACTGACCCATCAGACTCACGGTCTGGCCCTGGTGCAGCGTGTTCCACCACACCACCGAGTAGTGCACGATCGGCAGGTTGACCACGCCGACCAAGGCGAGGAACGCGGCCGCGCGCGCGGCCTGGCGCGTATCCTCGATCGCATGGTACAGACCGATCACGCCGAGGTAGAGAAACAGCAGCACGAGTTCGGAAGTCAGGCGCGCGTCCCAAGTCCACCACGTGCCCCACATCGGCTTGCCCCACAGCGAGCCGCTGACCAGGGTGATGAAGGTGAACGCGGCGCCGATCGGTGCGCTGGCCATCGCCAGCGTTTCCGAAAGCTTGATCCGCCAGACCAGCGCGACGAATGAATTCGCCGCCATGAACGCGTAGACAAACAGGCTCATCCACGCGCACGGCACATGCACGTAAATCATGCGGAACGAATCGCCTTGCTGGTAATCCGCCGGCGCGATGACGAGGCCACCATAGAGTCCGACTACACCCGAGATCAGCGCAATCGCGTACAGCCACGGCAGGAAGCGCCCGGCAAGACGATAGAAGTACGGAGGCGAACCGAGTTTGTGGAACCAGAGCAGAAGGGGATTCATCGAAAATTTACGTCAGCGAAATCTTCAGTGCCGCCGCGGTCGCCAGCGGCGCCAGCACCAGTGCGAGCACCAGCCATGCGCCGAGCCACAGCAGCGGCGCGCCGTAAGGCAGGCCCGCTTGCGCGGCATTGCAGGCGCCTGCGCCGAAGATCAGCACCGGCACGATCAGCGGCAGCACGAGCAGGGTCAGAAGCATACCAGAGCGGCGCAGGGCCACCGTCAGCGCGACGCAGATCGCGCCGATCAGGCTGAGCAGCGGTGTTGCCAGCGCGAGCGCGACAAGCAGCACCGGCAGCACGCGGTCGGGCAGATGCAGCAGCATCGCGAGCAGCGGTGCGATCACGATCAGCGGCAGCGCGGTGGTCAGCCAATGGATCGCGATCTTGCACGCGAGCAGCAGCGACAGCGGATGCGGCGAGAGCACGAGTTGTTCGAGCGAACCATCGTCGAGATCGCTGCGGAACAGGCTGTCGAGCGAGAGCAGTGCGGCAAGCAGCACGGCGACGAAGATCGTGCCCGCAGCGATGCGTTCGAGCACCTGCGCATCGGGGCCGAGCGCGAACGGGAACAGGGCGACCACGATGACCGCGAACAACAGTGGATTAAGTGCGTCGCCGCGCCGACGCCAGGTCAGCGCGAGGTCGCGTCTGAGCAGCGCGGTACACGCCGCCGAAGTCGTGCCGGGCTTCACGCGTGTACCTCGCTGGCAGGTTGTTGCGCCGCCTGCGCGCGCAACGCGATCCTGCGCGGCGTTCCCGAGGTGTACGCGTACGCGCCGTGCGAGGTGATCAGCGCCGCGCCGTCGCGTTGGGCGTGCGTCAGAAGCAGGCGATTGACGAGTTCGATGCCTTCACGATCGAGATTCGCATAGGGCTCGTCGAGCAGCCACAGCGCGGCCGGCACGAGCAGCAGGCGCGCGAGTGCGACGCGTTTCTTCTGTCCCGCCGAGAGCAGGCGCAGCGGTTGATCCTCGTAGCCGGCGAGGCCGACGCTGGCCAGCGCGATCGCGGGCGTGATCCCGGGCCGGATGCCACCCAAGCCGACCGCGAAGCGCAGGTTCTGCAGCGTGGTCAATTCCAGTTTCATGCCCGGCAGATGGCCGAGCAGGGCGACCTGATGCGAGAGTTTCGCCAAGGTCAGGTGCACGCCGTTGAGCAGCACTTCACCCGACGTCGGTTCGAGCAGGCCGGACAGCACCTTGAGCAGCGTGGTCTTGCCGCTGCCGTTGTCGCCCTCGATCAGCACGACTTCGCCCGCCGCAAGGGAAAAATCGAGCGGGCCGAAAATCGGCTCCTCGTTGCGCGCGTACGCGAGTGCGCGCGCTTGGAGCAATGGCGGCTTTTCGTGAAGGTCGGCGTTCATCGGCCGCGCATGCTACCGCATCCGTAGGAGTCGATGCGCGAAGTCAGGGCGCTTGCTCGCACATTGCGCCGGATTGCCGAAGAAACCGCAGCAGACCGGCAGGATCGGCAAAGTGATGACTGCGGATGCCGAGCTGTGCGGCCGCCTCGACGTTGGGCAGCGAGTCGTCCACGTACACTGCTTCGCCCGGCTCTGCGGCGGCCAGCTTCAACGCACTGGTGTAGAACTCCGCCTGCGGCTTCATGATCCGAAACTCGCTTGAGTTGGCGACCGCGTGGAAGCGGCCATCAAGCCCGAGTGCTCGCAAATCGGCAGGAAGGCGCGATGTCGCATTCGTCGCCAGGACCACGCGCACATTGGGCTGGCATTGTGCGATGACATCGAGCACTTCGGGATCTGTTTCGCCGTGCGAAGCTGACCACTTCGCCATCGCTTCGTCGACATTCGACGCCGGGTGCAAGCGGCGGAGTTCCGACAGTATGTTTGCCCGCCACGCTTCATCCGGGATAGCGCCGCTGACGGCAGGCAACAGAAACTCCGGCGCAAACGCAATGCGCCGTATCGCACCAGGGGGCAGGTCGCATGCTGTCTCGATGTGTGAGTCGTCGTTGCTCCAGAAGCGGATGACGCCGTCCAGATCGACAAGGAGCGCAGAAGGGTGCACGAGATGTCAGGTATTGCGCAGCGCTGGATCGTCCCAGCCCGCCTTCGGCGCGAAGCGCGCACCGTATTTCGCGGCGAGTGCGTCGAGTTGCGCCTTGAGCTTGTCGGCGCCTTCGCTCTTGATGTGCTGGATCGGGCCGCCGCGGAACGGGGCAAACCCGGTGCCGAAGATCACGCCGGCGTCGAGCAGGTCGGCATCGTCGGTGACGCCGTCGTGCAGGCAGGCGACCGACTCGTTGAGCAGCGGCAGGATCATGCGCTCGGTGATGTCGTCCGGCGTCTTGTAGTTGGGGTCGACCTCGGGTTTGACCGGCTTGCCGTTCTCCCACTTGTACAGGCCCTCACCGGTCTTCTTGCCTTTCTTGCCGGCGGCGAGATAGCCGTCGAGTCCGTCCGGAATGTCGAGGTGGAGGAATTTGCCGACTTCCTTGCCGACCGAGACGCAGACGTCGAGTCCGACCGTGTCGGCCAGCTCGATCGGCCCCATCGGCATGCCGAATTTCTTCGCCGCCCTGTCGAGCACGGGGCCGGGAATGCCTTCCTTGAACATGCGCAGCGCTTCGAGCAGGTACGGAAACAGAATCCGGTTGACGAGAAAACCCGGCGTGCCCTTGACCGGCACCGGCAGCTTGTCGATCTTCTTGCAGAACGCAAACGCGCGCGCTTCGTTGGCGTCGTCGAGGTGATCCTGACGCACGATTTCGACCAGCGGCATTTGCGCGACCGGGTTGAAGTAGTGCAGGCCGAGGAAGCGGCCTTGACTTGCGACAGCGGTACGCAATTCGTCGAGCGGAATGCTCGAGGTGTTGGTGGCGAGCAGCGCATCGGCTTTCATCGCGGGTTCGGTCTTGCGGTACAGGTCTTCCTTCGCTTGCAGGTTCTCGAAGATCGCCTCGATGACGAGGTCGGCATTCGCGACGCCCGCGCCCTCGACATCGGCCTTGAGTCGCGCCGCCGCCGGCGCGATCGCCTCGGGCGTTTTCAGGCGCTTGGCGAACAGATCCTGCGCGCGGTCGAGCGCGGGCTGGATGTATTTCATCTCGCGATCCTGCAAGGTCACATCGAAGCCGCGCAGCGCGCACCACGCGGCGATGTCGCCACCCATGACGCCGGCGCCGACGACGTGGACCTTGCTGATGCCCGAGTCGCCGCTGCCGAGCTTCTTGAGACGCTCCTGCAGGAAATAGACGCGCACGAGGTTGCGGCAGGTCGGCGTGGTCGCGAGCTTGGCGACGGCGCGCGCTTCGAGCTTGAGGCGCTGCGCGATGCTCGATCCGCCGCGGCGCCACACCTCGATCAGCGCTAACGGTGCGGGATAGTGCTGTGGGTTCGCCTTCGCCGCGGTCTGCTTGGCGACGATGGGCGCAAGAATCTGGCGTACCGGCCACAGGTTCGTCGCCCAAGCGGTCGCGCGCTGCGCGAACGCGCGCGGGCGCGGATGTGCGATCAGTTCCTTGGCCTCTGCGACGAGCAGCTCGGGCGAAGTCAGCTTGTCGACCACGCCGAGCGACTTGGCGGCCTCAGCCGACAGGGATTTCCCGGTCAGCATCACGGGCAGCGCCTCCGGTGCGCCGATCAGGCGCGGCAGGCGTGCCGTGCCGCCCCAACCGGGGATGATACCGAGCATGACTTCAGGGAAGGCGAGGCGTGTTTTCGGGTCGCGCGTGGCGACGCGGTAGCGGCAGGCCAGCGATAGTTCGAAACCGCCGCCCATGCAGGCGCCGTGGATCGCCGCCACCGTCGGGCAGCGCAGCCGCGCGATGCTCTGGAACACGCGCTGGCCGTTCTCGATGCTGGCGAGGACGCGGCCTTCCTTCTCGTACTGTTCGAACTCGGTGATGTCGGCGCCGGCGATGAACGTATCGGCCTTGCCCGAGCGGATCACCAGACCTTTCGGTGGTTCGATGGCCAGACGCTCGGCGATCTGGGCCAGCTCGTCCATCGCCGCGCGGTTGAAGGCATTGACCGCCGCGTCGGCGCGGTCGAAGGTGAGCACGAGGATGCCGTCGGCGCCGAGGTCGGGTTTCCAGTGGGCAAAGCGCAGGCCTTCGAACATGACGATTCCGGTCGTTGCGGGGTGAGGCGGCTATAATTGACGCTAGCCGGCGATGGGGTCAATGGAAGTGTAGTGAGTCGCACCGGCCAGCGTCACCCCGACAGGGAATGCCGGGGCCCAGACTGCATGGACGCAATCAAGGGGATAATGTCCGTCTCAGGTTGCCATTCCCGGAGCCTGGATTCCGGCATTCGCTGCCGGAATGACGCAATTGCGGAACTAATTTCATCGGAACCGGTCTAGCATCGTCATGCTCAACCGGGTCGAATACAAACGGAGTATGGCCCGGATGGGTGAGGCGGACACCGACCGCGAGTTGGTCGAACGTGTACAGAAAGGAGACAAGCGCGCGTTCGATCTGCTGATCCGCAAGTATCAGCACAAGATCGTCAGCGTGATCTCGCGTTACGTCTCCGACTGGAGCGAATGCCAGGACGTGGCCCAGGAAGCCTTCATCCGCGCCTATCGCGCGATCGGGAACTTCCGCGGCGACGCCCAGTTCTACACATGGGTCTACAAGATCGCGATCAACACGGCGAAGAACCACCTGGTCTCGCAGGGCCGGCGTCCGCCGAAGGACGACATCGCCGTCGACGATGCGATGCTGCTCGATGGTGGCGCCTGGCTCAAGGACCGCGCCACCCCCGAACATGAATTGCTGCGCCAGGAAATTGAACAAACGGTTTTCGATACGGTCGAACAATTGCCGGAAGAGCTGAAAACCGCAATCACCCTGCGCGAGGTCGATGGTTTGAGCTACGAGGAAATCGCGGAACGCATGAACTGCCCGATCGGCACGGTCCGTTCGCGCATCTTCCGCGCCCGCGATGCGATCGATGCGAAGTTGCGTCCATTGCTTGGCGATCCGGATTCCGGGTTGCCGGGTGGGTCGGGATGACCTGCCGTGGACCGGGCACTTGCGCCTGGTCCGGCGTAGTCGAGCCCGGGCATGTGCCGGACCCGACGTGCCGGAAGACGTTCCTGGATGGAATTCTTTCAGCTGAAGATTGCGGACAGGGCACAGGTACCGAACATGAGTGAACATCTTCTTTCTCATCCGATGAACCCCAATCAAGCCATGGCTGAGTCGCTCGGCGAACAACTGTCTGCGCTGATGGACGGCGAGCTGGCGCACGATCAGGTGCGATTCCTGCTGCGCGGCGTCGAGGCGCAGCCCGATCTTTTCCGGCGCTGGTCGAATTATCACCTCGTCAGTGCGACGTTGAAACGCGAGTACGTTGCGTTCGCGCTGCCGGTGAATTTCGCCCAAGGCGTGATCGCGCGGCTTGACGCAGACGTCGCCGTATCGGCCGTCCGTCCCTCGCGGCGCGTCGGTTTCGGCGTGTTGCGTTGGGTTGGCGGCGGTGCGATCGCCGCCGCAGTCGCCGTGGTCGCGCTGACCGTGTCGCGCCCGGTTGGGCAGGTCGACAGCCCGGCGGTCGCGGTCGCCGAGCAGGCGCCTGCGCATTCGTCGTCGCAGCCGTATCTGCCGCTGGCGCGACCGCTGGCGAATTCGACTTCGCCGCTGTTCAACTATGCCGCAGTGCAGCCGGCGAGTTTCGAGCAGGTGGTGCCGAGCTACTACCTGCCGGACGGCAGCGAACCGGCACCCGAGCGCATCGAAATCGGCGGGGTGTCCTATGTGCTGCGCGCGCAGCGCCCGCCCGTGCCGGACCCGTTGCCGCAAGTCACCGCACCCGCGCAGCGATAGGCGCAGGGAAGACGGCCCGTCTTAACATTGGCTGACCCGTAACCATGGCGCGCCCGTTCGGCTGGAACCCGGACGGGCGTTTCTCGTTCCAAGCCATCGCTTCCCGGAACGAAAAATGTTTTCCATTCGTCGGAATTTGTATAAAGGTATAAACATGAACAAAGTTCAGAAAGTCGGCGCCGTCGCCGCGTTGTTCGTCCTTGCCGCGTCGGCGCATGCGGATCTCCCGGATTTCACCCAGCTTGCCGAGAAGAATGGCCCATCGGTTGTCAACATCACTGCGACCCAGGGCGATGGCGCCACGCAGAAGGGCGTCGATGCTGACGACGACGATGGCAGCGGTCCGCAGAATGTGCCGCCCGGCATGCAGGATTTCTTCCGCCGTTTCTTCGGCCCGAATGGCCCGGGCGGGCAACCACGCGGCGGCGGCGAATCGCACGGCTCCGGCTTCGTCATATCGAGCGATGGCTACATCCTCACCAACAACCACGTCGTCGACGGCGCGGAAAAGGTCGTCGTGCGCCTGTCCGACCGACGCGAACTCGATGCGAAGGTGATCGGTACCGACAAGACTTCCGATGTCGCCCTGCTCAAGGTCAACGCGACCGGTCTGCCCGCGGTCAGCATCGGCGATTCGTCGAAGCTGAAGGCTGGCCAGTGGGTCGTCGCGATCGGCTCACCGTTTGGCTTTGACCATACGGTAACCCATGGCGTGGTCAGCTACGTCGGTCGCGGCAACCGCAGCGAACAATATGTGCCGTTCATCCAGACCGACGTGCCGATCAATCCGGGCAATTCGGGCGGCCCGCTGTTCAACCTCGACGGCCAGGTCGTCGGCATCAATTCGCAGATCTACTCGAATTCGGGTGGCTACATGGGTGTCTCGTTCGCCGTGCCGATCAACATGGCGATGAACACGGTCGAGCAGCTCAAGACCACGGGCAAGGTGCGTCGCGGAATGCTCGGCGTCACCATCCAGGACGTCAGCCGCGACAGCGCCAAAAGCCTCGGCCTGACCCAGATCGGTGGTGCGCTGGTCGGCCAGGTCAACGGCGGCAGCGGCGCGGAAAAAGCCGGCATCCAGCCGGGCGACGTGATCGTCGCCTACAACGGCCAGTCCATCGACCGTTCTTCCGATCTGCCGCTGCTGGTCGGCAACACCAAGCCGGGCGCGACCGCGAACCTGAAGGTGTTCCGCGACGGCAAGACGATCGATGTGCCGGTCACGGTCGGCGAGTTGCCCAGCGAAAAGGGCGCCAAGCTGGCCAGCCTCGGCGGAACGGAAGCCAAGCCGCGCAGCAATCCGCTCGGCATCGTCGTCGAGGACATTTCCGCGGACGATCGCAAGGCATTGGGTCTCAAGGACCAGAACGGCGTAGTCATCGCGCAGGCCGGCGCGGCGGCGCAGCGCGGCGGCCTGCAGCGTGGCGACGTCGTGCTCAAGGTCGGGCGCAGCTACGTCAAGAGCGCGGCCGAATTCCAGGCGGCGACCAAGGACCTCAATCCAGGCGATTCGGTGATGCTGCTGGTCCGGCGTGGCGAGTCCGCCGGGTTCACGACGTTGACGGTACCGAAGAAAGGTTAGTCCCTGCGCTGCGCGCCGGACTAACTGCCGCCGCGTCGAGCGGGCTTTGCAGTCCGCCCAACGCCGGTGAGGGCCCGCCTGGCGGGCCCTTTTGCCTTCCTGACTGCCGAAATTCCTTTCAATTCATGCGATAATGCGAAGCTCACCGGCGCGCAACTGCGCCGGTTCGTTTATCGGCATTCCATGGAACTCATTCGCAATTTTTCGATCATCGCCCATGTCGATCACGGCAAGTCGACCCTGGCCGACCGCATCATCCAGATCTGCGGTGGCCTGCAGGAGCGTGAAATGGAAGCGCAAGTGCTCGATTCGAACCCGATCGAGCGCGAGCGCGGCATCACGATCAAGGCGCAGTCCGTGTCGCTACCGTACACGGCGCGCGACGGCAGGACCTACCAGTTCAACTTCATCGATACGCCGGGCCACGTCGATTTTTCCTACGAGGTGAGCCGCTCGCTGTCGGCCTGTGAAGGCGCGCTGCTCGTGGTCGATGCGGCACAGGGGGTCGAGGCACAGTCGGTCGCCAACTGCTACACCGCGGTCGAGCTCGGCCTCGAAGTCGTGCCCGTGCTCAACAAGATCGACCTGCCGACCGCCGACGTCGACAAGGTCAAGGAAGAAATCGAGGCGGTGATCGGCATCGATGCGACCGACGCGGTCGCGATCAGCGCCAAGACCGGCCTCAACGTGGTCGACGTGCTCGAAGCGATCGTCGCGCGCATCCCGCCGCCGAAGCCGCGCGATACCGACCGCCTGCAGGCGCTGATCATCGATTCGTGGTTCGACAACTATCTCGGCGTCGTCTCGCTCGTGCGCGTGATGCAGGGCGAGATCAAGCCGCGCGACAAGCTGCTGGTGATGTCGACCGGGCGCACGCACGAGGTCGATTCGGTCGGCGTGTTCACACCCAAGCGTCTGGCCAAGGACGCGCTGCGTGCCGGCGAAGTCGGTTGGGTCACGGCGTCGATCAAGGACGTGCACGGCGCGCCGGTCGGCGACACGCTGACGCTTGCGGGCAAGCCCGCGGACAAACCGCTGCCGGGCTTCCAGCAGATGCAGCCGCGCGTCTTCGCCGGCCTGTTTCCGGTTTCGGCCGACGATTATCCGGCGCTGCGCGAGGCGCTGGAGAAGTTGAAGCTCAACGACGCCGCGCTCGTGTTCGAGCCGGAGTCGTCCGAGGCAATGGGCTTCGGCTTCCGCTGCGGCTTCCTCGGCCTGCTGCACATGGAGATCATCCAGGAGCGGCTCGAGCGCGAGTACGACCTCGACTTGATCACCACGGCGCCGACCGTGGTCTACGAGATCCTGCGCACCGACGGCACGGTGGCCGCGCTCGACAATCCGGCCAAGATGCCGGCGGTGAACTGCATCGAGGAGATCCGCGAACCGATCATCGTCGCCAACATCCTTACCCCGCCCGAGCACATCGGCAACGTGATCAAGCTGTGCGAGGAAAAACGCGGCGTGCAGCGCTCGATCAACTACATGGCCAGCCAGGTGCAGATCAGCTACGAGTTGCCGTTGGCCGAAGTCGTGCTCGACTTTTTCGACAAGCTCAAGTCCGTGTCGCGCGGCTACGCGTCGATGGAATACCATCTCGAGCGTTTCCAGGCCGCGCCGCTCGTGCGCGTCGACGTGCTCGTCAATGGCGACCGCGTCGATGCGCTGAGCCTGATCCTGCATCGCTCGAACGCGGACCGCCGCGGTCGCGAACTGGTCGAGAAGATGAAGGAGCTGATCCCGCGCCAGCAGTTCGACGTGGCGATCCAGGCCGCGATCGGCGCGCAGATCATCGCGCGCTCGAGCGTCAAGGCGCTGCGCAAGAACGTGCTCGCCAAGTGCTATGGCGGCGACGCCACACGCAAGCGCAAACTGCTGGAGAAGCAGAAGGAAGGCAAGAAGCGCATGAAGCAGGTCGGCAGCGTGGAAATTCCGCAGGAGGCGTTTCTGGCCGTGTTGCAGATGGACAAATAGGTATCGCCCGCAAGGTTTTTCGCAGGATACAACGATGGACTTCGATTTTGCGCTGCTGCTGGTCATTCTCACCGCCGTCACTGGCGTGATCTGGCTGTTCGATGTGCTGTTCCTCAAGAAGGGTCGTATTGCACGCGCGCAGGCGCTGGGTGCGGTCGGCGGCAGCAAGGAGGAGCGCGAACAGCGCGCCGCCGAGGCGATGCGCGAACCTGCGATCGTCGAGTACGCGCGTTCGTTCTTCCCGGTGATCCTGATCGTGCTGGGGTTCCGTTCGTTCATTGCCGAGCCGTTCAAGATTCCGTCGGGTTCGATGATGCCGACCTTGCTCGTCGGCGACTTCATCCTCGTCAACAAGTTCGCCTATGGCTTGCGCGTGCCGGTGCTGAACACCAAGTTCCTCGCCGTTGGCGAGCCGAAGCGCGGCGACGTGTTCGTCTTCATCTATCCCGGCTACAGCTGCACGCGTGATGGCAAGGAAATGCGCAGTGGCCGTCCGTGCGACAACGGCGAATCGCTGGTGCCCGTGCCCAAGATGAACTACATCAAGCGCGTGATCGGGCTGCCCGGCGACACGATCACGTACCGCAACAAGACGCTGTACGTGAACGGCAAGGAGATTCCGAGTACGTACACGGGGCCCTATGTCGGTTCGGGCGGCGAAGGGCAGCGCATGGCCGGTGCCGCGGTGCGCGAGGAGATGTTGCCGGGTGTGGAGCACCAGATCCTCAACGCGCCGGTCGACCGAGGCTTTTCGCAAGGGCGCGAGGGTGAATGGGTCGTGCCGGCCGGCCACTATTTCGCGATGGGCGACAATCGCGACAACAGCGAGGACAGCCGCTACTGGGGCTTCGTACCCGAGCAGAACCTGGTTGGCCGTGCCTTCGTGATCTGGATGAACTGGGATGGCGGCATCGATTTCAAGCGGCTCGGCGCGCTGATAAAGTAGCGGCCTGGGCAAGAATCCGGTTTTCCTCAACCAGGGGGCGTGTCATGCAAGTGCGCAATCGGCAACAAGGTCTCAGCATCATCGGCTTCCTGATTCTGCTCGCCGTCGTCGGCTTCTTCGCCTATGCGGCAATGCTGCTCGTTCCCGCGTACACCGAGTATTTCGGTGTGGTCAAGGCGATGAAAGGAGTCGCCGAGGAAGCTGGCGTGGCGAACATGCCGATCGAGCAGATCCGCGGCAAACTCGGATTCGGCATGCACTTGCAGTACGTCGGCGACAACACCGTGCCTGCGAATGCCATCAAGCTCAACACTCAGGGTGGCGCGCGCATCCTGCAGGTGGCATACGACAAGCAGATTCCGTTCCTGTACAACGTTTCCCTGCTCCTGCATTTCGAGCATGCGGAAAATCTCGGTGGTCCCAACACGGGATATTGATTGCTTCGAATTGCCTACAGCTTTGCCGACGCCGCCCTGCGCGAACGTGCGCTGACCCATCGCAGTGCCGCCGCCGGCAACAACGAGCGGCTCGAGTTCTTCGGTGACGCGCTGGTGAACGTGATCGTCGCTGAAATGTTGTTCGACGAATTCCCCAAGGCCGACGAAGGCGAACTGACGCGCCTGCGCGCGCGCTTGGTCAGCGAGCCGGCGCTCGCGGCGCTCGCGCGCGAACTCGACATCGGCGATGCCTTGCACCTCGGTCCGGGCGAATTGAAAAGCGGGGGCTTTCGCCGCGATTCGATCCTGGCCGATGCGTTCGAGGCACTGGTCGCTGCCGTCTATCTGGACGGGGGTTGGGCCCAGTGCCGCGAGGTCGTTCGCGCGCTGGTCGCGCCGCGCGTTGCCGCTGCGGTGGCGATGGACGACAAGGATGCGAAGACGCGCTTGCAGGAGTGGCTGCAATCGCGCGGCGAAGCACTGCCGGGCTACGATCTCGTCGCGACCAGCGGCGTCGAACACGCGCGCGTGTTCGACGTCGAATGCCGCATCGAATCGCGTGGACTTTCCGCTGCCGGTCGCGGCAGCAGCCGGCGCGCCGCGGAACAGGCCGCAGCCACCGCGGTGCTCGCGTTGTTGAATACTCGTGCCGAATAGGCAAACTGGAAAATTCCCGCCGCGGATTGCACGGATGAACACGGATACAGTCAACAGAATCTTCGCCTTGTCCGTGCAGGCTGCGGCCAATTCGAACCGTCCAATCACGCCATGACTGCAGCTTCGGAGTTCCGCTGCGGCACCGCGGCTATCGTCGGCCGGCCCAACGTGGGCAAGTCCACTCTGGTCAACGCGCTGGTCGGCGTTCGCCTCTCGATCATCGGCCCCAAGCCGCAGACCACGCGTCATCGCATCCTCGGCATCGTCAGCAAGCCCGAAGGGCAGATCCTGCTGCTCGACACGCCGGGCCTGCACGCGGGCGGTGCGCGCGCGATCAACCGCCAGCTCAACCGCGCCGCGCGCAACGCGGCCGCCGAAGCCGACGTCTGCGTGCACCTGATCGAAGCCGGGCGCTGGACCGATGAAGACCAGCTCGTGCGCAACGTGCTTTCGGATTCGTCGCGACCGCGCCTGCTCGTGCTCAACAAGGTCGATGCGCAAAAGGACAAGAAGCAACTTTTGCCGTTCCTGCAGAAGGTCGGCAGCGACGGGTTCTACGCCGGCGTATTCCTGATCTCGGCGCGCCGCCGCGATGGCGTCGATGCGCTCGAACGAGCGGTCATCGGGCATCTGCCGCCGGGACCTGCGCAGTTCGCCGAGGACGAGTTCACCGATCGCAGCGAGCGCTTCCTCGCTGCCGAGCTGATCCGCGAGCAGTTGATGCTGCGCCTGGGTCAGGAATTGCCGTACGCGGTAACGGTCGAGATCGAGAGCTTCGCCGACAACGAGAGTGGCATGAGCGAAATCCACGCGGCGATCTGGGTCGAACGCGAAGGCCAGAAGGCGATCGTGATCGGCAAGGGCGGCGAGCAGCTCAAGGCGATAGGCAGCGCCGCGCGCCTGGCGATGAATCGCCTGTTCGGCCGACGCGTGCATCTCAAGCTCTGGGTCAAGGTGCGCGAGAACTGGTCCGACGACGAGGCGGCGTTGCAGCGTTTCGGCTACGGCGAATAGGCTCTTTCAATTCCCGATCCAGCGGTGCGCATCGAACATCAACCCGCCTTCATCCTGCACGCGCGTGCCTATCGCGAAACCTCGCTGCTGCTTGAATGCCTGACCCGGGATTTCGGGCGCGTGGGACTGATTGCACGCGGCGTGCGCCGCGCGCGCACGCGCACGCCGCGCGCGCTGCTGCAGCCACTGCTTCCGGTACGGCTCGCCTGGAGCGGGCGCGGCGAACTGGCCACGCTGGCCCAGGTCGAGGCCGCGGCACCGGGTTTCGATCTCGGCGGCGACGCGCTGCTCTGCGCGCTTTACCTCAACGAGCTCGTGTTGCGCATCACTGCGCGGCAGGACCCGCATCCGGATCTGTTTGCCGACTACGCCGAAACGCTGGCGCGGCTGGCACGCGCGGAGTCGCAGGCGTGGACGCTGCGCCGCTTTGAGCGCGACCTGCTTGCCCATCTCGGTTATGCGCTGGTGCTCGATGTCGATGGCGACGGCGTGCCGCTCGATCCGGAACGTGACTACGCCTATCGCCACGAGCACGGGCCGATGCCGTGGCGCGACGCGCGCGATGGCGTGCGAGTGCGCGGCGTGGCGCTGCTCGCGCTCGCACGCGACGCCATGCCCGCCGCCGAACATCTGCCACCGCTGCGCCGCCTGATGCGCGGCGTGATCGCTGCACATCTCGACGGCGAACTTCGCTCCTGGAGCATGCTGGTCTGAACCGGTGTTGCCCGGAGCGTCGGTGGCCAGCGCGAGCGATTCTGCGATCAGCGCAACAACGCGTCGATGGTCGCGGTGCAGGCGGTCATAAACACGGCCAGTTGCGCATCGTCGTGCGGTCCGTGGGCCTTGATGCCGAGCTCGAGTTTTCCGGCCGCGTCGCCAAGCCTTGTGGCGCCGCAATAGCGACACGAGGCGCGCAGGCGGTGCAGCCAGTCCGCGAGCTCGTTCGCCGGCATCGTGGCGATGCACGGCAGCATGGTTTCGAGTTCGTTGGCGAAAAGCCCGCGCAGTGCACGCAGGGTATGCTCGTCGCCGCCGACGGTGGCGAGGGCCGGGCCGTCTTCGAGCAGGGCGGATTGTGCGGACTGCGCAGCAGTCGCGTCCGAGCCAACGTTGCTGCCGGGGCGCGACCATTGCGGAAAACGCGAGTCGAGCAGGGCGGCCAGACGCGCCACGCTGATCGGCTTCGTCACCGCGTCGACATATCCGGCGGCAGCGAGATCTGCACGCACAGCGGCATCGAGTTCGGCGCTGGTGGCGATCGCCGGGGCCATGCAACCGCTGCGGCGCAGTTCGTGCAACAGCGGTGCGCCGCCCAGATCGGGCATGCGTCGATCGAGCAGCAGCAAATCGGGCGCCGATTGCGCGCAAGCCGCGAGCGCCTCGCCACCGCTTGCTGCGGCGGTGACCGTGCAGCCTAGCCCGCGCAGCGCGGCGATGAAAAACTGCAAGCTGACCGCGTCATCGTCGGCCACGACGATGCGGGGTGGGCGATCCTTGTTCATGCGATCACTATAGCAGTGTGCAGGAACGGCGGATCGCTGCGGGCTGGTATCATGTGCGGCCCACTTTTCGCCTGCCCGCATGACTTCGATCGACGCCGACATCACCGACCTGACCCACGACGGCCGCGGCGTCGCGCACATTGCCGGCAAGGCCGTGTTCGTTGCCGGCGCGCTGGCCGGCGAACGCGTGCGCTTGCGCGACTTGCGCCGCCATCGGCACTACGACGAAGCCGCGGTCGAGGAAGTGCTGCAGGCCTCGCCCGATCGCGTCGCGCCGCGCTGCCGGCACTTCGGCGTCTGTGGCGGCTGCACATTGCAGCATCTCGATCCGGCGGCACAGATCGCCGCCAAGCAGCGCGTGCTGCTGGAGAATTTCGAACGCATCGGCAAGGTGCAGCCGTCGACGCTGTTGCCGCCGCTGACCGGCTCGCCGTGGGGCTACCGGCGCCGCGGCCGGCTCAGCGCGAAGTACGTCGAGAAGAAAGGGCGCATGCTTGTCGGCTTCCGCGAGACGAACGGTCGTTACGTCGCAGACATCGAGCGCTGCGAAGTGTTGCATCCGGCGGTCGGCGAGCGCATCGCCGCGATCGCCGCCTTGCTCGAATCGCTCGAAGGCAAGCGCGAGATAGCGCAGATCGAGATATCCGCGGGCGACAATCTGGTCGCGCTGGTGTTCCGCCATCTCAAGCCGTTGTCGGAGGCGGACACGCAGGCATTGGTTGCGTTCGGCCAGACCCACGATCTGGCGATCTTCCTCCAGCCAGGCGGCATCGACAGTGTCGCGCCGTTGTGGCCAGTCGCCGCCCGGCTCGAATTCGAGCTGCCGGCCTACGATGTTGCGCTCGATTTCCGCCCGTTGGACTTTATCCAGGTCAACGGTGGCATGAACCGGCGCATGATCGATCACGCACTCGCGTTGCTGGCGCCGCGGCCGGACGATCGTGTGCTCGACCTGTTCTGCGGCCTCGGCAATTTCACCCTGCCGCTGGCGCGGCGCGCGGGCCAGGTCGTCGGCGTCGAAGGCGACGCCGGGCTGGTTCAGCGCGCGCGCGACAACGCGGCGAAGAACGGCATCGCGAACGTCGCGTTTCACAGCGCCGATCTCGCCGCCGATCAGCGCGCGACCACCTGGGCCAGGGTCGACTACGAGCTGCTGCTGCTCGATCCGCCGCGCTCGGGCGCCGATGCGGTGCTGGAATACCTGCCACGCAAGTCCACGCGCAGGGTGGTCTACGTGTCCTGCCATCCGGCTTCACTCGCGCGCGATGCGGGCATACTCGTCGACAGGCACGGATTCGAATTGAAAAGCGCCGGCGTGATGGACATGTTTCCGCATACGGCCCATGTCGAGTCCATAGCGCTGTTCGAACGTTGAATGAAGTACAAAAGATTTTCTCGCTGCGGATCACGCGGATGAACACCGGCAAAGCAATCGATCAAGGATATTTGCTCAATTCGTGCGTATCCGTGGAAACCCGTGGCCAACGAGGCAGTCATGGCGGTCGAAATTGAACGCAAATTCCTGGTGACGGGCGACGCCTGGCGCGCACAGGCCGTGCATGAGCAGCGCATGGTGCAGGGCTACCTGATCGACGCGGGTCTGGTGCGCTCGCAGACCGGCACGCGCTGCTCGTTGCGCGTGCGTGTCGGTGGCGACCAGGCGTGGCTCAACGTCAAATCGGCGACGCTCGGCGTCGAGCGGCTCGAATACGACTATCCCATTCCGGTTGCGGATGCCGAGCGCATGCTCGGCGATTTCTGCAACGGCGTCGTCGAGAAAGTGCGCCACTATGTGCCGCATGCCGGCCTGACCTTCGAGGTCGACGAGTTTTTCGGTGAGAGTGCCGGTCTCATCGTCGCCGAGGTCGAGCTGCAATCGACCGCTCAGGCCATCGCCAGGCCCGATTGGCTCGGACGCGAAGTCACCGCGCACCTGCGCTACTACAATCTGAACCTGCTGCAGCATCCGTATTCGCGCTGGAGCGAGCGCGAACGCAACGGAGAATGACATGTTGATCATCGGCCTGTCCGGACTGGAACCCACCGCCGCCGAGCGTGCGCAACTGGCCGCGCCGCAAGTCAGTGGCGTGATCCTGTTCAAGCGCAACTTCGTCACGCGCAAACAGGTGACCGCATTGATCGGGGAAATACGCAAGCTGCGCGGTGACGAATTCCTCGTCAGTGTCGACCAGGAAGGCGGCATGGTGCAGCGCTTCCGCGAGGGATTCACCGAGTTGCCGGCGCTGGCACAGATCGGGGCACGGTACGATGCGGATCCGCAGCATGCGCTGGCGCGCGCCGAGGAACACGCCTGGTTGATGGCGAGCGAAATGCGCGCTATCGGTGTCGATCTGAGCTTTGCGCCCGTGTTAGATCTGGCACGCGGCAATCGCGCGATCGGCACGCGCGCCTTCGATGCACGGCCTGAGGTGGTTTCCGAGTTGGGCCTGGCCTATGCGCGCGGCATGCGCCTGGCCGGCATGGCGGCGACACCCAAGCATTTCCCCGGTCACGGCTCGGTGCCCGAGGACACCCACGTCGATCGCGCCGTCGACACGCGCGGGCTCGAGACGATCCGCACCGAGGATCTCGTGCCGTTCGCCGACGCGATCGTCGCCGGGGTGGAGGGCGTGATGATGGCGCACGTCGTCTACCCGCGGGTGGACGCGAAGCCGGCAGGCTATTCGCGCGTCTGGATCGCCGATATCCTGCGCGCCGAACTCGGCTTCAAGGGCGTCGTCTTCAGCGATGACATCAGCATGGCGGCGGCAGCGGACGAGGGCGGCATCGCGGCGCGAGTCGAGGCGCACCATGCGGCCGGTTGCGATCTGATTCTTGCGTGCCGGCCAGAAGTCGTCGACGAGGCGCTGGCAGCGACGAACGGGGCGGTGCCGCTCGATCCACGGCGTCTGGCGAGCCTGCTCGGCGGCGTCGCCCAGGATTGGGACGAGATGGTCGACAATCCGCAACGCCGCAGGTTTGTTGAAAACATGGGCAAATTGGGCAATCTTCGCTGATGGCGAAGTTCAAACGGCATCCGTCCGCGGATGTGCCATGCGCTAGAAGCATTTCATCTTGAGAGGAGTGGGGTCAGTGACCGAAAAGCCTTCGTTAGCCGAAGCCATGCAGACCGCGGAGTTGCTGTTTTCGCACGACGAGCTCGGCGCGCGCATCGCCACGATGGGCAAGGAGATCGAGGACGCGCTCGAGGAGGGCGAGGTGCCGATCTTCATGACTGTCATGAACGGCGGCCTGATCTTCGGCGGCGTACTCGCGCTGGCGATCCCGGCCGACCTCGAGTTCGACTACGTGCACGCCACCCGCTATCGCGGCGGCACGCGTGGCCACGACCTGCTCTGGGTCAAGCAGCCGCGCGCGACGCTGACCGGCAAGACGGTGTTGCTCGTCGACGACATCCTCGACGAAGGCCACACGCTCAAGGCGATCCGCGATTTCTGCATCGACGAGGGCGCACGCCGCGTGCTGATTGCCGTGCTGTGCGAGAAGCGCCACGACCGCGCCACGCCGGATCTGCGCGCCGATTTCGTCGGCGTACGCGTGCCCGACCGCTACGTGTTTGGCTACGGTATGGATTTCCACGAGCAGGGACGCAACCTGCCGGGCATCTATGCGTTGTAAACATATTGGCCACGGATTGCGCGGGTAGAGAAAGTCCCTGATCGTTCTGGTCTTGATCGGCGCATGCCTGTGGCAAAAAAGATCTGTTGAGGAAAGATCCGTGCAAATCGACCTTGCAATCGTAGGCGGCACCGGCCTGTACAACTTCCCCGGTCTGGCGAAGGTGGAAAAACGCGTCGTGCAGACGCCGTACGGCCCGGCATCGGATGCGATCACGCTCGGCGAACTCGGCGGCAAGCAGGTGGCGTTTCTCGCGCGCCACGCGAGCGGGCATTCGATTCCGCCGCACCGCATCAACTACCGTGCGAACGTCTGGGCGTTGCACAGCCTCGGCGCGTCGCGGGTGCTCGGCGTCAATGCGGTCGGCGGCATCCGCGCCGACATGGCGCCGCGTGTGCTCGCCGTGCCTGATCAGGTCATCGACTATACGCATGGCCGTATCACCAGTTTCTGCGACGATGGCGCAGCCCGGGTCGAACATATCGATTTCACCGAGCCTTACAGCGCACGCCTGCGCTCAGAGGTGCTGGCCGCGGCCGGGCGCGCCGGCATCGCCGTCGTCGATGGCGGCTGTTACGGGGCAACCCAGGGGCCGCGGCTGGAAACGCGCGCGGAGATCGCGCGCATGCGCAGTGACGGTTGCGATCTCGTAGGCATGACCGGCATGCCCGAGGCTGCATTGGCGCGCGAGCTGAAGCTCGACTACGCCTGCCTTGCCGTGGTTGCGAACTGGGCCGCGGGCTGTCCGCAGGGCGACGCCGCCCCCGAAATCAGTCTTCCCGAGATCTTCGCCCATCTCGAGGCGGCCACGGCCAAGATCCCGCCGGTCATAGCCTCGCTCCTTGCCTGAAGCGGGCCCGGCGAGCCAACCCTGCCGATCGCGGCTGCCGTATCCGGCCGTGCCGTGGATCGCCGTACTTGCAAAATTTTGTTAATTCAGCGTTATACTTTCGTTGTGCCGGGTCTGTGCTGTGGGGAAACATGGCAGCGGGCGCCGGCACTGGTCCAATTCGACGAGGTCGTTAAATGCGCACCGGTACTGTGAAGTGGTTCAACGATGCCAAGGGGTTCGGGTTCATCGCGCCCGAAGATGGAGGCGAAGACGTGTTCGTACACTATTCGGCGATCAACACCCAGGGCTTCCGTAGTCTGCAGCAGGGTCAGAAGGTCACTTTCGAAGTCATAGAGGGTCCGAAGGGCTCGCAGGCCGCGGCGGTACAGCCGGTCAGGTGAGCGCCAGTGACACGTTGCGACAAAGCCCGCCGCATGGCGGGCTTTTTCGTCGGTGCGGAACGACATGCGCATCCGGCGGTGGGCACCAGGCGTCGTTTGGACATCCATCCATTTAAACGTAAAGAAATCCGGACACTGCCCATCCATTCGCCGGCGTATACCGGCCGCTCGCGGAAAATTCTTTGCGCGGAGGTGTTGACAGGCATGCAGGCATCGTTTACGTTTGCAATATGACGCAACGCAGCAGCCAGCGCAATCCCGCTTTCAGCCTCCTCATCCGGGCTGCCGGCGTGCGTGGCATGCTCCTCCTTCTTGCCCTTGTACTTATTAGCACCGGAGGTGCGGGTTAGGGCGCGTCTGAGCAACAGAACCAGGCGAAGAATCCAAAACCCCGCACCCGGCGACGAGTGCGGGGTTTTTTTGTTTTCGGCAAGTTACTTATGGGTTGGCAAGCATCATGAAATCGAATAACGATCCTGCCGCAGTGCCTGCACGCGAACGCGTGCGCATCTTCGACACCACGCTGCGCGACGGCGAGCAGTCGCCGGGCTTTTCGATGAGCCAGCCGCAGAAGCTGCACATGGCGCACGCGCTGGCTGAGCTTGGCGTCGATGTGCTCGAGGCCGGCTTTCCGCAGGCTTCCGCGGGCGACTTCGAGGCGGTGCGCGCGATTGCGAAGGAGCTGCGCGGCCCGATTATCGCCGGCCTCGCGCGTGCCCAGATCGGCGACATCGACGCTTGTGCACGCGCGCTGGAGTCGGCGCAGAAGAAGCGCATCCATATCTTCCTCGCGACCAGCCCGCTGCATCGCCGGCACAAGCTCAACATGAGTCGCGAACAGGTGATGGAAACCGGCGTCAAGGCGATCCGCCACGCGCGCCAGTACTGCGACGATGTCGAATTCTCGGCCGAAGACGCGATTCGCACCGAGCCGGAATTCCTGATCGAAGTACTGTCGACGATGATCGAAGCCGGGGCGACGACGGTCAATGTGCCCGACACCGTCGGCTACACGACGCCCGAGGAAATCTTCGCCCTGTTTTCGCGCCTGAAGCGCGAGGTGCGCGGCATCGACAAGGTGGTTCTGAGTTCGCACTGCCACAACGATCTCGGCCTTGGCGTCGCCAATAGCGTCGCGGCGGTGGCCGCGGGCGCGCGCCAGGTCGAGTGCACGATCAACGGCATCGGCGAGCGCGCAGGCAACGCCGCGCTCGAGGAAATCGTCATGGCGTTGCGCACGCGCGCGGACAAGTTCAACGTCGAGACCGGCATTCGCACGCCTTTGCTCTATCCGACCGCGCGCCTGCTCGCCAACGTCACCGGCTCGACGATCCCGCGCAACAAGGCGATCGTCGGCGAGAACGCATTCGCCCACGAGTCCGGCATCCACCAGCACGGCATGCTGAAGAACCGCGAGACCTACGAGATCATGCGGCCCGAGGACGTGGGCGTCGAGAAAACCCAGCTCGTGCTCGGCAAGCACTCGGGCAAGCATGCGCTGCGCGATCGGCTGAAGTCGTTGGGTTACGAGGTCGACGACGTACAGGTCGAGGAAATCTTCCCGCGTTTCAAGGCGCTGGCCGACAAGAAGAAGGAAGTATTCGACAGCGACCTCGACGCGCTCGTGCTCGGCCAGGATCCTGCCGCGCTCGGCCCGTGGACGCTGGAGCAGATGCACGTGACCTCGCATCTCGGCGGCGGTGCCTCGGCCTCGGTGCGGCTGCGCCACGAGGACGGGCGCAGCGTCGGCGAGACCGAAGGTTCGCTCGGCGACGGTCCGGTGCACGCCATGCTGCGCGCGATCGAACGCGCGACCGGGACGTCGCTCGACATCGCCGATTTCCAGATCCGCTCGCTGAGCTATGGCGCCGACGCGCAGGGTCGCGCGACGCTGACGGTCAACCACGCCGGGCGCGAGCTGATCGGGCGTGGCGTATCGACCGATATCGTCGAGGCCACGGCATTTGCGGCGCTCGAGGTGGTCAATCGCATCGAACGCGTCAAGCTTGGCCAGGCGCTGCCGCTGGTGGCCAAGTCGGCCTGACTTCAAGTGGAGCGGATTTAGCCATGGATTGCACCGAATGAGCACGGACAGGGCAAAGAGCCGGAAGGTACAGATCGGAGTAAAATTTCAGGTTCATTCGCTTTATCCGTGTTCATTCCGTGCAATCCGTGGCAAAACAGCTCTTGATCCAATAAGGACCCAATATGGCAAACACTGAATTCATCTGGCACAACGGCAAGCTCAAGCCCTGGCACGAGGCCACCGTGCACGTCACAGCGCATGCGCTGCACTACGGCTCATCGGTGTTCGAGGGTCAGCGCGTCTATGCGACGCCGCAGGGCCCGCAGCATTTCCGCCTCGCCGACCACACGCGCCGCCTGTTCGAGTCGGCCAAGATCTACGAGATCGAAGTTCCCTACACGTTCGAGCAGATCGTCGCCGCGAACAGCGAAGTCGTCGCCGCGAACAAGATGAAGTCGGCCTATCTGCGCCCGCTCGTGTTCCGCGGCGCCGGTCCGCTCGGCGTGTTGCCGAAGGAAGGCTCGAGCGTCGACGTCTGCATCATCGCGATGGAGTGGGGCGCTTATCTCGGCGATGCGATCGAGAAGGGCGCCGACGTCTGCGTGTCATCGTGGAATCGCGCGGCTCCCAACACGTTCCCGTCGTGGGCCAAGGCCGGCGGCAACTACCTGTCGTCGCAGTTGATCGGGCTTGAAGCCAGGCGCCACGGCTACCACGAGGGCATCGCGCTCGGCTACAACGGCCTGCTCAGCGAAGGCGCGGGAGAGAACCTGTTCATCATCCGCAACGGCAAGATCACCACGCCGACGACCAGCGCGAGCATCCTCGCCGGCATCACGCGCGACACGGTGATCACGCTCGCCGGCAAGCTCGGCCTTGAAGTGATCGAGCGCGACCTGCCGCGCGAGGCGCTGTACACGGCCGACGAAATGTTCATGGTCGGTACCGCCGCCGAGATCACGCCGGTGCGCTCGGTCGATCGCAAGCCGGTCGGCGAGGGCAAGCCCGGTCCGATCACCAAGTCGCTGCAGAAGGCGTTCTTCGGCCTGTTCAACGGCGAGACCCGCGACGAATGGGGCTGGCTGACGCCGGTGTCCGCGGACCAGACCAAGGCGGCTGCATAACATGTCCGGCGTTCCGCAAACACTGCTCGACAAGATCTGGAACGCGCACCAGGTCGCCGCGGAAACCGCGGCGACGCCGGCGATTCTCTACATCGACCTGCACCTGGTGCACGAAGTCACCTCGCCACAGGCGTTTGCGGAGCTGCGCGCACGCGGGCTCAAGGTGCGGCGTCCTGATCGCATCGTCGCGACGATGGATCACTCGACGCCGACCCTGCCGCCCGATGCGAACGGCAAGCGTCCGTATCTGGACAAGGCGACCGAGGCGCAGGTTGCCACGCTCGAGGCGAACACGCAGGAGTTCGGCATCGTGCTGCACGGCTGGAACAGCACCCACCGCGGCATCGTGCATGTGATGGGACCGGAACTCGGCGCGACCCAGCCCGGCATGACCATCGTCTGCGGCGACAGTCACACGTCCACGCATGGCGCGTTCGGCGCGCTCGCGTTCGGCATCGGCACGACCGAGGTCGGTCACGTGCTCGCCACGCAGTGCCTGCTGCAGCGCAAGCCGAAGTCGCTCGCGATCACCGTGAACGGCCGGCTCGCGAACGGGGTGACGGCGAAGGATTTGATCCTGCACATCATCGGCAGGATAGGCATGAACGGCGGTACCGGTCAGGTGATCGAATATCGCGGCAGTGCGATCGAAGCACTGACGATGGAAGAACGCATGACCGTGTGCAACATGTCGATCGAGGCTGGCGCCAAGGCGGGCCTGATCGCGGCGGATGCGACCACGTTCGAGTTCCTGCGCGGGCGCGAGCGCGCCCCCAAAGGCGCGGACTGGGATGCCGCCGTGCAACGCTGGGGCGGGTTCAAGTCCGATGTCGGCGCGAAGTTCGACCGCGAGGTCGTCATCGACGCGGCCGACGTGAGGCCGAGCGTCACCTACGGCACGAATCCCGGCATGGTGATCGCGCTCGGCGCGACGGTGCCCGCGGCGAAAGACGCGCTCGAGCAGCGCGCTCTGGACTATATGCATCTCAAGGCGGGGCAGGCCCTGCTCGGCGAAAAGGTCGATCTCGTCTTTGTCGGCAGTTGCACGAACGGACGCCTGTCCGATTTGCGCGCGGCCGCGAGTGTGCTGCGTGGCCGCAGGGTCGCCGCCGGCGTACGCATGCTCATCGTGCCGGGCTCGGTGCAGGTCAAGCGCGATGCGGAGAAGGAAGGCTTGCACGAGATCTTCCTCGCCGCCGGTGCCGAATGGCGCGAAGCCGGCTGCTCGATGTGTCTGGGCATGAACGGCGACATCGGAAAGCCTGGCCAGCTTGTCGTCTCGACCAGCAACCGCAATTTCGAGGGGCGCCAGGGACCGGGCGTGCGCACGGTGCTCGCCAGTCCGCTCGTTGCAGCGGCATCGGCGCTGGCCGGCGTCGTCGCCGATCCTTCGTCATACGTTTCGGAAGCCGCATGAAACCCTTGACCCACATTCAATCGCGCACCGCCGTGTTGCCGTTCGAGAATATCGACACCGACCGCATCATCCCGGCGCGCTTCCTGACCACGACCGAGCGTACCGGCCTTGGCAAGTCGCTGTTCAACGACTGGCGTTATCAGCCCGATGGCTCGCCAAACCCCGATTTCGCGCTCAACAAGCCGGAGGCCCGGGGCTGCGAAATTCTCGTCGCGGGCCGCAACTTCGGCTGCGGCTCGTCGCGCGAACACGCGCCGTGGGCCTTGACCGACTACGGTATCCGCGCCGTGTTTTCCAGCGAGATCGCCGACATCTTCCGTGGCAATGCGTTGAAGAACGGCTTGCTCGCGGTGGTGCTCGAGGAAGCGGATATTCGTCATCTGCTCGATCATCCCGGCATGGAACTCAAGATCGATATCGCCGCGCAGACGATCGAGCTGCCCGATGGCCGCAAGATCGGGTTCCCGCTCGAACCGTTCGCCAAGCATTGTTTGTTGGCGGGCGTCGACCAGCTCGGGTTCCTGCTGCAGCACGAGGTACAGATTTCTGCGTTCGAGCAGGCAAGAGCGGCATAACCCCCGCTGGTCATTCCCGCGAAGGTGGGAATCCGGCGATGTTCGCTTCCGGGTTCATCGGCAAATCTTAAAGTCACTGGATGACCAGCCCTCCGGCTGTTGAAAGCCCCGCCAGAAGCACGCGGGAATGACGGCAACGAAAAAGGCAAAACATGAAGGCAAAAATCACCCTGTTGCCCGGCGACGGCATCGGCCCCGAAGTCGTAGCCTCCGCCGTCGACGTATTGAAGGCGGTCGCGACGAAGTACGGCCACGACTTCAGCTTCGACGAACAACTGATCGGCGGTGCGGCGATCGACGCGCACGGCGATCCGTTGCCGCCGGCGACGGTCGCGTCGTGCCAATCCGCGGATGCGGTGCTGCTCGGCGCTGTCGGCGGGCCGAAGTGGTCGGATCCGAACGCGAAGGTACGGCCGGAACAGGGCCTGCTCGCGTTGCGCGCGACGCTCGGCGTCTACGCGAACCTGCGTCCCGTGCGCGTGCATCCGCAGCTTGCGAACCTTTCCCCGCTGAAAAACGAGAAATTGCAGGGTGTCGACCTGCTGTTCGTGCGCGAGCTGACCGGCGGTGCCTACTTCGGTGCGAAGACGCGCACGGCCGACACGGCCACCGACGAGTGCAAGTACACCGTCACCGAGATCGAGCGCGCAACGCGTCGCGCGTTCGAGTTCGCGCGCGGCCGCAAACATCACGTCACCCACGTCGACAAGGCCAACGTGCTGGAAACCTCGCGCCTGTGGCGCTCGACAGTCGAGCGCGTTGCCAAGGATTACCCCGATGTCAAGCTTGAACACCAGCTCGTCGACTCGATGGCGATGCTGCTGCTGAGCCGCCCGTCGACTTACGATGTGATCGTTACCGAAAACCTGTTCGGCGACATCCTCACCGACGAAGCCGCCGCGCTCGCCGGTTCGCTCGGCCTGCTGCCTTCGGCTTCGCTCGGCGACGGCAAGGCGGGCTTGTACGAACCGATCCACGGCTCCGCGCCGGATATCGCCGGCAAGGGCCTCGCCAATCCGCTCGGCACGATTTTGTCGGCAGCGCTGCTGTTGCGTTGTTCGCTCGGTCTGGAAACCGAGGCGCGCGAAATCGAAGCTGCGGTCGATGCGGTGATTGCGCAGGGCACGTTGACCCGCGATTTGGGCGGCAGCGCGAATACCGCAGAAGTCGCTGCAGCGGTGCTCCGCGCGCTCGTTGCGGCGCACGAGAAAGCGGTGGCGTGAAGCAATGCAGGTTGGGGTGAGCTTGCGAACCCCGACATGCTGGTTGGTCAAATCGTTGGGGCTCACGTTCGTTCGCCCCATCCTACGAAATTTTGAAAAAGGTGGCAGTTGAAATGTCAGCAAGTCAGAACAACGACAAACTCCGCAGCGACGTGATGAAATCCGGCCCCGATCGCGCGCCGGCGCGCGCGATGCTGTACGCGACCGGGCTTGACGAGGCGGCGGTCAGGAAGCCACTCGTCGCGGTGGTGCACACCTGGTCGAATATCTCGCCATGCAATCTCAACCTGCGCGAACTCGCCGAGCACGTTGCCGAGGGTGTGCGCGCCGCAGGCGGTACCCCGGTCGAGTTCAACACGATCGCGGTGACCGACGGCATCGCGATGGGCACGCCCGGCATGCGCGCTTCGCTGATCAGCCGCGAGGTGATCACCGATTCGATCGAGCTCGCGGTCGATGGTCATTCGCTTGATGCGATGGTCGTGCTCTGCGGCTGCGACAAGACGATTCCGGCGGCGGCGATGGCGCTCGCGCGCCTCAATATACCCGGCGTCGCGCTGTACGGCGGCAGCATCGACCATGGCACGCTCGACGGCAAGTCGATCACGATCCAGCAGGTGTTCGAGGCGGTCGGTGCACACGGCGCGGGCAAGATCGACGATGCGCGCCTGCATGAGGTGGAAAGCAGGGCCTGCCCCGGCGCCGGCGCCTGCGGCGGGCAGTTCACCGCGAACACGATGTCGATGATGTTGATGACGCTCGGTCTCTCGCCGCTCGGCTTCAACGATGTCGCCGCGACCGACCCGCACAAGCTTGAGGTCGCCCGACGCTGTGGCGGGATCGTGATGGAAAACCTGCGGCGCAACTTGCGTCCGCGCGACTTGCTCAGTTCGGCAACGTTCCGCAACGCCGCGCGTGTGGCGAATGCGACGGCCGGCTCCACCAATGCCGTGCTGCATCTGCTCGCCATCGCCGGCGAGGCGCAGGTGCCGTTGAGTCTGGAAGATTTCGAAGCCGCCTCGAAAACCACGCCGGTGATCGCCGACCTGATGCCGGGCGGCAAGTACACTGCGGTCGAGATGACCGCGGCGGGCGGGTTGACCCAGGTGCTGCGCGAACTGCGTGCGGCAAAGCTGATCGAAGACACGCCTACGGTCACCGGCAAAAGCCTGTTCGAGGAAATCGACGCGGCGGCACCGGCGCCCGCAGACCAGCAGGTCGTCGTGCCGGTGGCCAGGGCATTCAAGCCGCGCGGCGGTTACTCGATCCTGTACGGCAACCTCGCAACGGAAGGCTGCGTACTGAAGCTCGCCGGCAAGGGCAGGTTGAAGTTCAGCGGTCCGGCGCGCGTGTTCGAGAGCGAGGAAGACACGTTCAAGGCCGTGCAGGCCGGCGCGATCAGGGCCGGCGACGTGGTCGTGATCCGCAACGAAGGGCCGGCCGGTGGACCGGGCATGCGCGAGATGCTCGCGGTGACTGCCGCGCTGGTCGGGCGCGGTCTCGGCGACGACGTCGCCTTGATCACCGACGGCCGCTTCAGCGGCGCGACGCATGGCTTCATGGTCGGGCATATCGCGCCGGAAGCAGCGAAAGGCGGTGGTATCGGCCTCTTGCGCGACGGCGACATGATCGTGATCGACGGCGAGCGCCGCGTGATCGAGACCGATGCCGACCTCGATGCCCGGCGCAAGTCCTGGGTCGCTCCGGAGCCGAAGGTCAAGCGGGGAATTCTTGCGAAGTATGCGAAGAGCGCCGGTTCTGCTTCGCGCGGAGCCGTCATGGAGATTTGATGCTTCCCTTCTCCCGGCAGGAGAAGGAAAGAAATGTGTTTTATTTACTTTTACCATTGTGGAGAAATAGAAAATGTCTACCGCTACCCCCGCCGTCACCACCGCGGCACTCGAGAAGTCGAAGATCGCCATTCTCGGCTACGGCAGTCAAGGCCGTTCACATGCGCTCAACCTGCGTGATTCCGGCCTCGACGTCATCGTCGGTCTGCGTGCCGGCGGCGCCACGGCGGCGACCGCCAAGGCCGATGGCTTCACCGTGGTCGAACCCGCTGAAGCCGTGAAACAGGCCGATCTCGTCGCCGTGCTCACGCCGGACATGGTTCAGCCCGACCTTTACGTCAACGCGATCGAAAAGAACCTGAAAGCAAACGCCGCGCTGTTGTTCGCGCACGGGTTCAACGTGCACTTCAAGACGATCACTCCGCGCAAGGACATCGACGTGATCCTTGTCGCGCCGAAGGGCCCGGGTCACCTCGTGCGCACCGAGTACGAAATCGGTCGCGGTGTGCCGTGCCTGTACGCGGTCTACCAGGACGTCACCGGCAAGGCGAGGGAAAAGGCGATGGCCTACGCGGCCGGCCTCGGCGGCGCGCGCGCGCTGCTGATCGAAACCGATTTCAAGGAGGAGACCGAAACCGACCTGTTCGGCGAACAGGCCGTGCTCTGCGGCGGCGCGAGCGAACTGGTGCAGAAAGGCTTCGAGACGCTGGTCGAGGCGGGTTATCGCCCGGAGATCGCCTACTACGAAGTGTTGCACGAGCTGAAGCTGATCGTCGACCTGCTGTATCAGGGCGGCATCACCAAGATGCTGACCTTCATTTCCGAGACCGCGCAGTACGGCGATTACGTCAGTGGTCCGCGCATCGTCGATGCGGCGACCAAGGAGCGCATGAAGGCCGTGCTCAAGGACATCCAGGACGGCACATTCGCGAAGAACTGGACCGCGGAATACAAGGCCGGGCTGCCGAACTACAAGAAGTTCAAGCAGGCCGACCTCGACCATCCGATTGAAAAGATCGGCGCGAAATTGCGCGAGAAGATGGTGTGGTTGAACCAGCAGAAGTAGGGTTACAGCTGACAGCTTCGCTGCGGCAACAACCATCGCCGTTCAGTGGCGGCTTTGCTGCCACTGAACGGCGGTGTGAATGCATCCAGGACTGGCCATGAACGCTCAATTGAAACCATCGCAATCATCGAATGCGCATTCGCTCAGCAAGCATCCGCTTGCCGGCAAGAACCTCTCAGGCGCGGATATCGTCGTGCAGGTACTCGCTGACGAGGGCATCGACGTCGTATTCGGCTATTCCGGTGGCGCGATCCTGCCGGTCTACGATGCGGTGTTCCGTTTCAATCACGAACACAAGCGTGCCGATGGCACGGAACCACTGCCGCTGATCGTGCCGGCCAATGAGCAGGGCGCCGGATTTATGGCTCAAGGTTACGCCAGGGCGTCGGGCAAGGTCGGTGTGGCGATCGTCACCTCGGGTCCTGGCGCGACCAACACGGTCACGCCGGTGCGCGATGCGATGGCCGATTCGATTCCGATCGTCGTCATCTGCGGCCAGGTGCCGACCGCGGCGATCGGCAGCGACGGTTTCCAGGAAGCGCCGATCAGCAACATCATGGCTGCGTGCGCCAAGCATGTGTTCCTCGTCACCGATGCGTCGAAACTCGAAGCTACACTGCGCTCGGCGTTCGAGATCGCGCGCACGGGGCGACCGGGGCCGGTCGTCGTCGATATCCCGAAGGACGTGCAGAACACGAACCTCATTTTCGACGGGGTGTCGCGCCTGCCGTTGCCAGGCTATCGCGCGCGCCTCGACGACATTGCCGGTTCGACGCTCGACGAGTCTGCAAAGCAGTCGTTTTTCGAGGCGCTCGCGAAAGCGAAGCGCCCGCTGATCTACGCGGGTGGCGGCGTGATCGCTGCGGAGGCGGCGCCGGCGCTGCGCGCGTTCGCCGATGCGTTCGGCATTCCGGTGGTGACAACCTTGATGGGGATCGGTGCGGCCGACACGACGCAACCGTTGTCGCTGCACATGCTCGGCATGCACGGCACCGCGTTCGCCAACTATGCCGTCGAGGACTGCGATTTCCTGATCGCGGTCGGCAGCCGTTTCGACGACCGTGTCGCTGGCGTACCGAACAAGTTCGCTGCGGGCGCGAAGTTCATCGCCCACCTTGACATCGACCCGGCCGAGATTGGCAAGGTCAAGCCCGTCGACTGGCACCATCTCGGCGACCTGAAGCAGGCCCTTGGGGCCTTGCGCGACTACGGTGCGAAGACCGGCTTCGATCCGCGGGGGAAGCGCGCATATGTGGACTGGCACACTCACGTTGCCGGCCTGAAGAAACACCATGCGATGAACTACGACCGTCAAGCCACGGCGATCCAGCCCTACGCGGTGATCGAGGAGATCAACAAGCACACTCAAGGCAATGCGGTCATCGCCACCGGCGTGGGCCAGCATCAGATGTGGGCCGCGCAGTATTTCGATTTCCGCGCGCCGCGCCTGTGGCTCACTTCCGGTTCGATGGGAACGATGGGCTTCGGCCTGCCCGCGGCGATCGGCGCGGCGTTCGCGCGCCGCGATACGGTCGTGATCGACATCGACGGAGACGCCTCGATCCGCATGAACCTCGGCGAGCTCGAGACGGTGACGACGTACAACCTGCCGATCAAGGTCGTCGTGCTCAACAACTTCGGCGACGGCATGGTGCGGCAGTGGCAAAAGTTGTTCTTCAAGGGACGTTTCTCGGCGAGCGACAAGAGCTTGCACAAGAAGGACTTCGTCAAGGCCGCGCAGGCCGACGGTTTTCAATGGGCACAACGCCTGGAGAAGCCGGACGACCTGGCGAGCGTGATCGCCGAGTTCGTGGCGTTCGATGGCCCGGCCTTCCTCGAAGTCATCATCGATCCCGACGCCGGCGTCTACCCGATGGTCGGGCCCGGCATGGCCTACGCCGAAATGATCACCGGCGATTTCATCCCGTCGCGACAGAAGCCGACCGGGCAGGAAGTCGGCCCGGCGGAAATGTTCTGAAACAGGGAAGCGGCCGGCGACGAGTCGAGCGGAAAACACAACGTCCGTCATGCCGAGTCCGCTCTCCGAACATCGAACTCCAGCAATCAACCGTATCCTCATGCGCAGAATCATCTCCATCCTATTGCAGAATGAAGCCGGCGCGCTCGCGCGCGTGGCCGGCATGTTTTCGGCGCGCGGCTACAATATCGAGTCGCTCACCGTCGCGCCGACGCACGACGAGGCCGTCTCGCGCCTGACCCTCGTCACCTCGGGCAGCGATGCGGTGATCGACCAGATCATCAAGCAGTCGCGCAAACTCATCGACGTGCTCGAGATTGCCGACCTGACCCGCCGCGAGCACATCGAAACCGAGCTGCTGATCCTCAAGCTCGACGTGCGCGCCGAGACGCTCGGTGCCTTTGTTGCCGCGCTGCGCAAGTATCCGCGCGCGCAGGTGATCGACATCAGCGGCAGCGTACGCACGATGGAGTTCACCGGCAGCGGCGCCGACGTGGGCGAGTTCCTCGCGGCGTTTGCGAAGATCGGCGACATCGTCGAGCTCGCGCGCAGCGGCACCGCGGCGGTGGAGCTTGGTTTGTCCGTGTTGTCGCATTCCTCGCCGCTGTCGCGATTGTCGTCGGCTTGACGTTCTGCGCCCCAGGCCGCCGTTTCCGTGCATGCGGAAGCGGTGCCCGCTTCGAGGGGCGATCATCCATGAGCGCAGGACTCAACGAAACGGCCATCGTCGGCCGTACTCTTCGACCCTCTTGTTGCAGTGCCGCGTGAAAGAATTTCCACGATTGTGCAAGTTCGCAGTCGTGGCATGTCGTTGGTATCACGCTGTCGAAGCAGGGCCACACCCGATCATTATCAGAACGCCCGCGGGTGGGTCTGGAATTTCGTTGGCGGAGAGAGACATGTCGTTGGACAAGGCTGGCGTCAACCGTCGCATCGCACTGGGCCGGATCGCGGCACTCGCCGTCGCGGGAACGGCGCCGATGCTGGCGGCGAACGAAACCGCGAAGACGGCACCTGGCCGGCTCAGGCAATCCCTGTGTCGCTGGACCTCGAAGGCGCCATTGCCCGAACTGTGCCGCAGCCTCAAAGACATGGGTTTTGCCGGCATCGATTTGATCTATCCGGACGAATGGTCGATCGTGAATGACAGCGGTCTGGCCGTATCGATGGGCTACGCGAGCCGGCGCGAGAAGTTCATCCAGACCGGTTTCAACGATCCGGCCAATCACGCGATGCTGTTGAACGAGCTGGAGACGGCGATTCCGCGGGCGAAGCAAGCCGGAGTGAAGAACCTGATCGCGATGTTCGGCAACCGCAATCCCGCGATCGACGAGGGCAGGGCAGCGGAAAATTGTATCGCCGGTCTGTCGAAGATCGCGCCGCTGGCGGCCGACAACGGCATCACCATCTGCGTCGAGCTGCTCAACAGCAAGGTCGACCACCGCGGCTACCAGGGCGATCACACCGCGTTCGGCGTGGCGGTGATGAAGGGCATCGGCTCGCCGAACGTGAAGCTGCTCTACGACATCTACCACATGCAGATCATGGAAGGCGACGTGATCCGCACGATCCGCGACAACATCGCGTGGATCGGCCATTTCCACACGGGCGGCGTTCCGGGCCGGCACGAGATCAACGGCACGCAGGAGCTCAACTATCGCGCCATCGCGGCTGCGATTGCCGATTTGAACTACACCGGTTACATCGCGCACGAATTCTCGCCGACGCGATCCGATGCGTCCGTGTCCCAGGCCGAAGCGTTCGCGATTTGCTCGGTGTAATCATGGTATCGATGGAAATGAGAGTTCATGACATGAAAATCCTTGGCTCTGCGGTCGCCGCATCGTTCGTTCTTTTGCTTGCATGCCAGCCGCCCGCGCGCGCGCAGGCGCCAGCCGCGGAGCCCACCGATCCGAAGGCAACCGAGCAGTGGGAGCCGGTACCGCCAGTGATCACGCCAGGCAACGTCGCGGGCGCGGCACCGTCGGATGCGATCGTGCTGTTCGACGGCCACAATCTCGATCAATGGGAAACGGTCAAGGACGGCTCGCCCGCACGCTGGAAGGTGCACGACGGCGTGGTCACCGTCGACAAGTCCACGGGCAACATCCAGACCCGGCAGCATTTCCGCGACTACCAGTTGCACCTGGAGTGGCGCGTACCCGAAGGAATCACCGGCGATGGGCAGGCGCGAGGCAACAGCGGCGTGTTCCTCGCATCGACCGGGAAGGGCGACGAGGGCTACGAGGTACAGATCCTCGACTCGTACAACAACAAGACCTATGTCAACGGCCAGGCCGCGAGCGTGTACAAGCAGGCGCCGCCGCTGGTCAACGCGATGCGTCCGCCGGGCCAGTGGCAGGTCTACGATATCGTCTGGACCGCGCCCGTGTTCGCCGCCGACGGCGCCCTGAAAACGCCGGCCTGCGTGACCGTATTCCACAACGGCGTGCTCGTGCAGAACCATCGCGAGCTGGCCGGCGAGACGGTCTACATCGGCAAACCGAAGTACAAACCCTATACCGACGCCGCGATCAAGCTGCAGGCGCATGGCGATCCATCGCCGCCGATCAGTTTCCGCAATATCTGGGTGCGCAAGCTGGGTTGATGTCGTCGTACCCGTGAACGCAGGGCGACGGACGGACCTTTTTTCCGTCTTTCGCTTGAAACAAGATCAAAATGGATTCCCGCTTCCGCGGGAATGACGGCAACAAAAGACCTCGAGAGACTCGCACAATGACCAAGCCCGTCAACGCTTCGCGCCTGTTCGTCGCGTCCTGCCTCGCGCTGCTCGTCACCTCGCTGACATTCGCGTTGCGGGCGAAGATCGAAGGCGTGTTCCACGACAGTTACGGACTGAGTCGCGAAGAGATCGGCTGGGCGTTCGGGCCGGCGTTCTGGGGCTTCGCCGTCGCCACATTTCTTGGCGGCGCGATCATCGACCAGGTGAAGACGCGCAACGTGTTGCGCATCGCCTTCGTCTGCCATCTGGTCGGCCTGATCGTGCTGCTGTTTGCCAAGGACAAGACGCTGCTGTTCGCGGCGAACGTGTTCATCGGCTTCGCCAACGGCAGTGTCGAGGCGGCCTGCAACCCGCTGGTGACCACACTGTTCCCGGACGACAAGACCAAGATGCTCAACCGCTTCCATGTCTGGTTCCCGGGCGGCATCGTCGTCGGCGGCCTCCTGTCGTGGCTGCTCGTCTCCCAGTTCAACCTGCCGTGGCAGGTGCTGGCTGCGGCACTGTTTGTTCCGCTCGCACTCTACGGCTGGCTGTTCTTCGGCGAAACGGTGCCCGAGACCGAGCGTGTGACCAGCGGCGTATCCTACCGCGACATGTTCCGCAACACCGGCGCGCCGTGCACGATCATCGCGCTGGTCGGTTTCATGATACTCGCCACCTCGACGCCGATCACGATCGATTTCGGCGCGACCGTGACCTGGATCGTGCTTGCGCTGGCGCTCGTCGCGATCGTGGTCGAGTCGCTGGTCGTCAACAAGACCAGCCTGTTGTTCCCGTTCATGGTGTTTTGCATGTTCCTGACCGCGTCGACCGAGCTGGGCACCAATCAGTTCACCGGCGCACTGCTCGACAAGACCGGCATCGATCCGCTGATCGTCCTCGTCGTAGTCACCGGCATCATGGCACTGGGGCGCTACTTCGCGGGCCCGCTGGTGCACAGGCTCAGCACGGTCGGCGTGTTGCTCGCCTCGGCGATCATCTCTGCGATCGGACTGTACCTCTACAGCATGGCGAGCGGCACCGATGCGACGCTGTTCGCCGCGATCGTCTTCGCCGTCGGCGTCTGCTACTTCTGGCCGACGATGCTCGGCTTCGTTTCGGAGTACCTGCCCAAGACCGGTGCGCTGGGCCTGTCGGTGCTCGGCGGCGCGGGCATGGTGGGCACTTCGTTCGTGCTGCCGATCATGGGCCACTCGATCGACACCGCCGGACCACAGCAGACGCTGCGCTTCATGACCGTGCTGCCCGTGATTTTGATCGTCGCGTTCGCTTTGCTCGCCGTATATCTGAGGGGTCGGCGCACTCACGACGGCGAACAGTCGTGATACAGTCGAACAGGCATTCATCGGCGAAATCGCATTCCATGCGCAAACAATCACGCAGGCAATTCCTCATCCACGCCGCTGGTGCGGGCGCGGCATTCGCCGCGGCCGGCCTGTGGCGCGGTCTTGGCGCCAGTCCGCTGGGCAAGCCCGTCGGCATCCAGTTGTGGACCGTCAACGACACGCTCAAGCACGATCCGGCCGGCACATTGAACCAGCTCGGCAAAATCGGCTTCAAGGAGGTCGAGGCCGCGGGCTTCGCCGGGTTGGCGCCGAAGGAATTCCGCCGTCTGCTCGACGCCGCCGGGCTGCGCTGTCCGAGCGCGCATCTGCAGTTCGACATGGACAACCTCGGCAAGGCATTCGACGAGGCGCATGCGCTTGGCGCGAGCTATGCCGCCGCTTCCTCGCTGATCGAGCCGGTCGGCAAGGCGATGTCGACCAAACTCGAGTGGAAGTCGGCGATGGGCCGCGAGGAGGCCAAGCGCACGGTCGATGTCGCCAATCGCATCGGCGAGGCGGCGAAGCGTGCCGGGTTGCAGTTCGCCCTGCACAACCACGATCGCGAATTCATCGATCTCGGCAACGGCGAGGTGGGTTACGACATCGTCTGGCGCGACACCGATCCGAAGCTGGTCCAGTTCGAAATTGACTGCGGCTGGATGGTGTTCGCCGGACGCAATCCGGTCGACTACTTCAAGAAATATCCGGGCCGCATCCCGCTGATCCACGTCAAGGACTTCCAACCGAAGAAAAATCCGAACGGCGCACCGATGAGCGAGCAGATGCTGGGTTCGGAACTCGGTCGCGGCACCGTCGACTACAGGCCGATCTTTGCCGCGGCGAAGGCGGCCGGGCTCAAGCACTATTTCGCCGAGCAGGAAGGGCCGTTCTCGCGCATGAGCCAGCTCGAGGCGGCACAGGTCGCCTACGACTATCTGCATTCGATCAGCTGATTTTTTTGCAACGGGCTTGGTGATGGAAAAAAATACTTTCGACGCGATCGTGGTCGGTACCGGCATCTCCGGTGGCTGGGCCGCCAAGGAGCTGACCGAAAAAGGGCTAAAGACCCTCGTGCTCGACCGCGGGCGCATGGTCCGCCACGGTGAGTATCCGACCACGACCGAGGACCCCTGGCAGCTGGCGCACGGCAATCGTCCGGCGCTGAAGGACTACGAGCGCAAGTCCAAGCAGGCACGCACGGGCTACACCATCACGCCGGCTTCCGCACATTGGTTCGTCGACGACATCGACAATCCCTACGAGGAAAAATATCGCTTCGACTGGATCCGCGGCTACCACGTGGGTGGCCGCTCGATCATGTGGGGTCGGCAGAGTTATCGCTGGAGCGACCTGGATTTCGAGGGCAACGCGAAAGACGGCATTGCCGTGGACTGGCCGATCCGTTATGCCGACATCGCGCCGTGGTATGACCACGTCGAGACGTTCATCGGCGTCAGCGGCCAGGCCGAGGGACTGGCGCAGCTGCCGGACGGCAAGTTCCTGCCGCCGATGGAACTCAACTGTGTCGAGCGCGAGTTCCAGGGCAAGCTCAAGGACAAGTTCGGTCGTGCGCTGACCATAGGTCGCACCGCGCACCTGACCGGCCCGCTCGCGCACGACCAGAGCCCGCAGCGCAGCAGCTGCCGCTATCGTAACCTGTGCATCCGCGGCTGCCCGTTCGGCGCTTATTTCAGCAGCAATGCAAGCACGCTGCCGGCGGCGGAGAAGACCGGCAACATGACCCTCGTGCCGAATGCGATCGTGTACGAGCTGATCTACGACGAGAAGCAGGGCAGGGCGGGCGGAGTGCGTGTGCTCGATGCTGAAACCGGCGCGCGTACCGACTATTTCGCGAAAGTCATTTTTCTCTGTGCCTCGACCTTCGGCTCGGCGCACATCCTGTTGAATTCGACCTCGAGCCGCTTTCCAAACGGCTTCGGCAACGACAGCGGCGAACTGGGCTGCAACATCATGGACCATCACCTCGGTGCCGGCGCGAGCGCGACCGTCGAAGGTTTCGACGATCGTTACTATTCCGGGCGCCGACCCAACGGCTTTTACATTCCGCGCTACCGCAACGTCGGCAAGGACAAGCGCGAGTACTTGCGCGGCTTCGGCTACCAGGGTGGCGCATCGCGTGCGGGCTGGGGCAGCCTGCAACTTGCCCCCGAAGTCGGCGAGGACCTGAAGAACAAGGCGCAAGCTCCGGGGCCGTGGAGTATCGGCATGGGCGGTTTTGGCGAAATTCTTCCCAATCACGACAATCGCGTGACCCTGGACCGCAGCCGCAAGGACAAGTACGGCCTGCCGATCCTCGCCTTCGATGCGCGCCTGCGCGAGAATGAGCTGCGCATGCGCAAGGACATGATCAACGACGCAGCCGAAATGCTCGAAGCGGCGGGATACCGCGACGTTCGCATCGTCGACGAACCCTACGGCATCGGCCTCGGCATCCACGAGATGGGCACCGCGCGCATGGGCCGCGATCCGAAAACCTCGGTGCTCAACGCGTTCAACCAGATGCATGCGTGCAAGAATGTCTACGTCACCGACGGTTCGTGCATGACTTCAGCCGCATGCCAGAATCCGTCGTTGACCTACATGGCGCTGACCGCGCGCGCGGCCAACCACGCCGTGGAAGAACTCAAGCGCAGAAACATCTGAGGGCGGAACGATGAATCGTCGCGAAGTATTGCAGCGGGTCGCCGCGTTGATGGGGGGCGCCATTTCCGCACCGGTCATGCTCGCCGTGCTTGACGGGTATGCCGCGCAGCCGGGAACCGACTGGAAACCCGCGGTGCTCGGAGCGAACGAACTCGCTGTCGTTTCGCGCATCGCCGACATCCTCATCCCGCGCACCGACACACCCGGTGCGCTTGACGTCGGCGTTCCCGTCTTCATCGACGGCATCCTGAAAGACGTCTATGCGCAGGATGCACGTGACCGCTTCCTGCAGGGCGCGCGCGATTTCGACGCGGCAGCGCGCGAGGCGCAGCACAAACCGTTCGTGAAACTGTCGCCGCCGCAGCAGAAGGCACTCGTGCGGAAATCCCAGGACGCCGCGATTGCCGACGAGCGTGTCTTGAGCGAACGCAAGCAGAAAGCGCTCGTGCAGGAAGTCCACGACGCCGCGATGCTGCAGCAGCGCACCGAGACCGCGCCGTCGGCGCATCAACGCGCTTTCATCCTCACAGTCAAGGAACTGACCCTGCTCGGCTTCTTCACCTCGCAACCCGGCGCAACGCAGGTACTGCAATATGCAGCGATCCCCGGCGCGTATCACGGCTGCCTGCCGGTGAAGCAGGCGGGCAACGGCAGGCGCTGGGCGACGTAGCTGCGCGTGCACGCGGCCGATATGATGGAGATCTTCCTTCTCCATTCATCGGTTTTCGTTCATGAGTCGCAGCTATGGTTTTCGCATCGTCAACGTCTTTGCCGAATCACGCCTGAGTGGCAATCCGCTTGCCGTCATCGAGGACGCCAGTGGATTGAGCGACGAGGAAATGCAGCAGATCGCGCTGCAGTTCAACCTCGCCGAAACGACGTTTGTCTTTGCGATCGTCCCTGAACGCGAAGATCGCGAAGCGGCCGTCCATGGCCGCACTTCTCAAGCGTCTTCGACAGAAGCCGATGCCAGGGTGCGCATCTTCACCACGAGCTTCGAGATGCCGTTTGCCGGCCACCCGACACTGGGCACGGCGCATGTGCTGCGTGCGCTGGGGCGAGCGGGCGATGCAATGCGTCTGCATCTCAACGCTGGCGTGATTCCGGTCGGCGCGCAAGGCGACATGTGGACGCTGACCGCAAACGTACCGACGCGGCGCGCCTACGAATTCACGCGCGCGCAACTCGCGTTGGCGCTGGGTCTGCACGAGGATGACATCGCCGGCGAGCCGTTGTGGATGAACGCGGGCGTCGAGCAACTGATCGTGCCGCTGGCAAACGTCGACGCGGTGACGCGTACGCGACCGCAACTCGACGCTTTCGTCGATCATTGCAGCAACGCGCGCGAGGCGCAGACGTATGTCTTTGCGTTCGACGGTGCGACCCGTGTGATCAGTCGCTATTTCTGGGGCTCGCCCGCGGCAATCCTTGAGGACCCCGGCACCGGCTCCGCCTGCGCGAACCTTGGTGGCTATCTGCTTGCCAATGGCTCAAAGGCGCCGTTCGCCTTCGACGTGCATCAGGGCGCGGCAACCGGGCGGCCGTGTCTGCTGCATCTGACTGTCGATGCGGATCAGCGCATCCATGTCGGCGGTCGTGTGGTCGAGGTGATGCGAGGCGAGTTGCAGCTTGACTGAAAATCACCGGCAAGGAGCCGTTTGATCCTGTTTGCCCGAAACGTCTCCGCTTGCTGACGGCTCATGGCGTAGAATTTGAGCACCTTTTGGGGAAGGGGACTTGAATGGAGCAGACTTACTGGAGGCGCAATACTGTCAATCCGTCAGCATATGACGGGGGAATAGAAGGCGCCCGAACAAGGAGGGCTGTGAGAATCTGTCATAAGTTCCGAATCGGCGTGACTGCAGGCGTTCGACTTTCGCCTCGGCAGTGCGGAATCGGCCTTGCGCTGCCAGAAAACAAAAAGCCCGCATGGGAGCGGGCTTTTTCGATGTTTTCCGGACGGCGTTGAACTGCGTCGGACTAGTTATTGGTGCCCAAGGGGGGACTCGAACCCCCACACCTTACGGCGCTACCACCTCAAGGTAGTGCGTCTACCAATTCCGCCACCTGGGCAATTTGTGTTGCTGCCTTCGCGTATCGATTGGAGTCGACGCGCTGCGAGCCGCGTATGATACCTGTCGCAGCTTGTGCCGGTAAAGGGATCAGGGCTTCTTTGGCGCTTCTTTGTGCGTCTCGGCTTTGGCGTCCGGGCGCTTCGCCGGGGTGTCCTCCTGCTTGACCGGTGGCGTGGTCACGGCGGGGGCTGCCGGCACGTCGGACTTGGTCGCGGGCACGACCGGGCCGGTGGCGGGTGCGGCGGGAATATCCGTGGTTGCGGCCGGAGTCGCGGGCACCGTCGCCTTCGGCGTATCCAGCGCACCCATGACGCCGAGGTCGTCCGCAGTCTTGATCGTGCCGGCGTTCTTCAAGTACCAGGCCATGGCGAGGCTGAGCAGGAAGAAGATCGTGGCGAGGATGGCGGTGCTGCGCGAGAGGAAGTTGCTCGCACCGCGCGAACCGAACACGGTGCCCGAAGCACCGCCGCCGAAGCCCGAGCCGGCCTGCGCGCCGGCTCCGCGCTGGAGCAGGATCAGGATGGTCATCGCTACCGCGATGAGCACGTAGAGGATGTTGAAAAGAGTGAGGACCATTGTCGAACCCGGGAAATCAGGATTGCGCCGCGGCGCAGATCGCGAGGAAATCCGCCGCCACGAGCGAAGCGCCGCCGATCAGGCCGCCGTCGATGTCCGCCTGCGCGAACAGCTCGGCCGCGTTGCCCGGCTTGACGCTGCCGCCGTAAAGGATGCGGAGCGAGCCGGCTATTCTAGCATCCAGGTCGGCGACTTTGCTACGGATGAATGCGTGCATTTCCTGTGCCTGCGCCGGCGTCGCGGTGCGACCAGTGCCGATCGCCCAGACCGGTTCGTAGGCGACGACGGCGTTTTCCAGCGCGGCGACGCCCGAAGCGGCCATCGTCGCGCCCAACTGTTCGGCGACGACGACGAAGGCCTGGCCACGGTCGCGTTGTTCCAGGGTCTCGCCTATGCACAGGATCGGCGTCAAGCCGGCTGCCTGCGCGCGCGCGAATTTCTCCGCGACGCAGAACGCGTTCTCGTGATGCAGGGTGCGACGCTCCGAGTGGCCGACCAGGGTGTGCGTCGCGCCGATGTCGCGCACCATCGTCGCGGCGGTTTCGCCCGTGTACGCGCCTTGCTGGTGCTCGCTCACGTCCTGCGCGCCGAAGATCAGGTTTGCGCCGGCATGGCGCGCGGCGAGGTCTGCCAGGTAGATGTTCGGCGGCAGGATCGCGACATCCATGGCGTCCAGCGCGCCAGCGGCGCGCGCGCGCGCGATCGTATCGACCAGCTCGTGTGCCGAGGCGCGCAAGCCATGCATTTTCCAGTTTCCGGCGACGAGTTTGCGGCGGGACATGGGTACTCTCGAACAGGCAATTGGGCAAGAATACACGCAAGCCGCGACTTGTCGGCGTGAGCTGGCCTGTCGCGCGGAGCAAGAATCACAAGATGTTGCGTCGCGCAAGCGTTGGCAAGACTGAATGCGCGGACTATCATACTCGTTCGAGTCGCAGCCGTTTGGTGGCCCGGGTTGCGGATCTGTCGCGTGTTCCTTCGCGATGCGGCTTGCGCCAAGTGGTAAGTTTCGACTGGTTTCTGGATGGGCTGCGCTTCGAGGCGCAGCCGCTGATGCGTCAGGGAGTTGATGCGGAGGCTTTGCGTGCTGGCTGAATATTTCCCGATTCTGTTGTTCCTTCTGGTCGCCGGCGGTATCGGTGTCGCCCTGCTGTTGATCGGTGCCGTGCTCGGTCCGCGCAGCACGAACAAGGAAAAATCCGAAGCCTACGAATGCGGTTTCGAGGCCTTCGAGGATGCGCGCATGCAGTTCGACGTGCGCTACTACCTGATCGCGATCCTGTTCATCCTGTTCGATCTTGAAATTGCGTTCCTGTTCCCGTGGGCGGTGGTGTTCAAGCAGATCGGCCTGGTCGCGCTGGTCGAGATGGCGATGTTCCTCGCGCTGCTGCTGCTCGGTTTCGTCTACTGCTGGAAGAAGGGGGCGCTCGAATGGGAGTGACCGACACCACGATTGAGAAGCGCCTGTTCACCAACCCGGTGGCGACCGGGCCGGTGGAGGACATCCTGCGCCCGGGCGAGGACAATCCGCTCCTCGAGCGTGGATTCGTCACCGCCTCGCTCGACAGCCTGATCAATTGGGCACGCACGGGCTCGATGTGGCCGATGACGTTCGGCCTGGCCTGCTGCGCGGTCGAGATGATGCATGCCGGCGCGGCGCGCCTGGATCTCGACCGCTACGGCGTCGTGTTCCGCCCGAGCCCGCGCCAGTCGGACGTGATGATCGTCGCCGGCACGCTGGTCAACAAAATGGCGCCGGCGTTGCGCCGCGTCTACGACCAGATGCCCGATCCGAAGTGGGTCATCTCGATGGGTTCGTGCGCGAACGGTGGCGGCTACTACCACTATTCCTATGCCGTCGTGCGCGGTTGCGACCGCATCGTGCCGGTTGACGTCTACGTGCCGGGCTGCCCGCCGACCGCCGAGGCGCTGGTCTACGGCATCCTGCAGTTGCAGAAGAAGATCCGCCGTTCCAGCCCGATCGGCGAGAAGCAGATCGCGACCGGCAACTCGCCGCAGAAGCAGGTCGTCATCAACAACGTCATCGCGCGCACATGACCGATACGCCTGCAAATTCCGCCCCGGCCGCGGCGCCGACGACGCTCGCGCAACGCATTGCTGCGCGACTCGGCAGCAAGGTCGTTTCGGCCACCGGATCGTTCGACGAAACTACCGTCGAGGTGCTGCCGGAAAACTGGCTTGCCGTGGCGCAGGCGCTGCGCGACGAGGTCGAGTTCCATTTCGAGCAATGCGTCGATGTCTGTGGCGTCGACTATCTCGGCTATGGCCAGACCGAATGGGACACGACTGACGTATCCTCGACCGGATTCTCGCGCGGCGTGGAAGGCGAGGGCCCGGGTCGCTTCAAGTGGTCGAATCGCCCGATCGTCGGCGCGGGGCACAAGCGTTTTGCCGCGGTAGCGCATCTGCTCTCGATCAAGAACAATCAGCGTGTGCGCATCCGCTGCCATGCGCAGGACGACGCGCTGCCCGTGGTGCCATCGCTGACCGGCATCTGGCCGGGCGTGAACTGGTTCGAGCGCGAGGCCTTCGACCTGTTCGGCATCGTCTTCGAGGGGCATCCTGACCTGCGCCGCATCCTCACCGACTACGGTTTTGTCGGTCACCCGTTCCGCAAGGATTTCCCGTTGATCGGCAATGTCGAGGTGCGCTACGACGAAGCGCTCGGCCGCGTGATCTACGAGCCGGTGACGTCGGTCGAACCGCGCGTAGGCGTGCCGCGCGTTGTGCGCGACGATTCGCGCTACGAGCAGGCACAGGCCGAATCTGCGGCAGGGATGAAGTGAATCGAAGTGCGGGAGCGGACAAGATTCGCCACGAAGACGTGGTGAGCACGGAGAAACGCAATTCAATATCTTCGCGTTCATTTTCTGATCTCCAGCGCCTTTCCGTGCCCTCCGTGTCTTCGTGGTGATTTTTTTGATTTTGGTGTTTGAGCCTGCTGACAATCCATGCAAGAAATCAAGAATTACACGATCAACTTCGGCCCGCAGCATCCCGCGGCGCACGGCGTGCTGCGCCTCGTGCTCGAGCTCGACGGCGAGGTGATCCAGCGCGCCGACCCGCATGTGGGCCTGCTGCATCGCGGCACCGAAAAGCTCGCGGAGTCGAAACCGTTCAACCAGTCGATCGGCTACATGGACCGCCTCGACTACGTCTCGATGATGTGCAACGAGCACGCCTACGTGCGCGCGATCGAAACCCTGCTCGGCATCGACGCGCCGGTGCGCGCGCAGTATATCCGCACGATGTTCGACGAGATCACGCGCATCCTCAATCACCTCATGTGGATCGGCTCGAACGCGCTCGACCTCGGCGCAATGGCGGTGTTTCTCTACGCGTTCCGCGAGCGCGAGGAGTTGATGGACTGCTACGAGGCCGTGTCGGGCGCGCGCATGCACGCGACTTACTATCGCCCGGGCGGCGTCTACCGCGACCTGCCGGACCGCATGCCGAAATACAAGGAGTCGCGCTGGCACAAGGGCCGCGATCTCGCGCAGCGCAACGAATGGCGCGAAGGCTCGATGCTCGACTATCTCGACGCCTTCACCCGGGATTTCCCGGGCAAGGTCGACGAGTATGAAACGCTGCTGACCGACAACCGCATCTGGAAGCAGCGCACGGTTGGCATCGGCGTGGTTCCGCCCGAGCAGGCGCTGGCCTGGGGCATGACCGGGCCGATGCTGCGCGGCTCGGGCATCGAATGGGACCTGCGCAAGAAGCAGCCCTATGCGATGTATCACAAGATGGATTTCGACATTCCGGTCGGCGTGCAGGGCGACTGCTACGACCGCTACCTCGTGCGCGTGGAGGAGATGCGCCAGTCGAACCGCATCATCGCGCAGTGCGTGGAGTGGCTGAAGAAGAATCCGGGCGAGGTGATCGCGCGCAACTTCAAGGTCGCGCCGCCGAAGCGCGAGGAAATGAAGGACGACATGGAAGCGCTGATCCATCATTTCAAATTGTTCAGTGAAGGCTACAGCGTGCCCGCGGGCGAGACCTACGCGGCGGTCGAAGCGCCGAAGGGCGAGTTCGGCTGCTATCTGATTTCCGACGGCGCGAACAAGCCGTTCCGCTGCAAGCTGCGCGCGCCGGGCTTCGCCCACCTGTCGTCGATGGACGCGATCGTGCGCGGCCACATGCTGCCCGACGTCGTCGCGATGATCGGTACTTACGATGTCGTGTTCGGCGAGATCGACCGTTAAAGGTATTTGAAGATGAAAGCAACCGGCCATTACGCCGAAGTCAAGGACGTCGATCCGCTCGTCGCGCTCAACGCGCACACGCGCGAACACATTGACCATTGGCTGACCAAGTTTCCGCCCGACCGCAAGCGCTCGGCGCTGATCCAGGCGCTGTTCGCGGCGCAGGAGCAGAATGGTGGCTTCCTGACCGACGAACTGATCACGGCGGTGACGAAGTACCTCGGCCTGCCGGCGGTGTGGGGCTACGAAGTCGCAAGCTTTTACTCGATGTTCGAGACCACGCCGGTCGGCCGCAACAACGTCGCCGTGTGCACGAACATCTCGTGCTGGCTCAACGGCGGCGAGGGGATTCTCAAGCATTGCGAGAAGAAGCTCGGCATCAAGGTCGGCGAGTCGACGCCGGATGGTCGCGTTTATCTCAAACAGGAAGAGGAGTGCCTCGCAGCCTGCTGCGGCGCGCCGATGATGGTGGTCAACGGCCACTATCACGAAAAGCTGACGCCGGAATCGGTGGATCAGATTCTCGACGGATTGAAATAGGAACTTGCAGGGGCGTGACTCGTCGCGTCCGGCTTTGAAGGCAAATATCTATGGCAGTGGGCCCCGCACCGCAGGAACACCAGGTCGTCTACACGACGCTGAACTTCGACACGCCCTGGTCGATGGACAGCTATCTCAAAGTCGACGGCTACAAGGCGTGGAAGAAGATCCTCGCCGAGAAGCCCGATCCGGCTTCGATCGTCGATGAATTGAAAAAGAGTTCGCTGCGCGGTCGCGGCGGCGCCGGCTTTCCGACCGGCTTGAAGTGGTCGTTCATGCCGAAAGGCACGATGCAGAAATACATCCTGTGCAATTCGGACGAGTCCGAGCCGGGTACCTGCAAGGATCGCGATATCCTGCGCTTCAACCCGCACGCGGTGGTCGAGGGTCTGGCGATCGCCTGCTACGCGACCGGTTCGAGCGTCGCCTACAACTATCTACGCGGCGAATTCCACCACGAGCCGTTCGAGCATTTCGAAGCGGCGCTGAAGGAAGCCTACGCGACGGGTCTGCTCGGCAAGAACATCGGCGGCAGCGGCATTGATTGCGATATCTACACCGCGCTCGGCGCCGGCGCCTACATCTGCGGCGAAGAAACCGCGCTGATGGAATCGCTCGAAGGCAAGAAGGGCCAGCCGCGTTTCAAGCCGCCGTTCCCGGCCGGGTTCGGCCTCTACGGCAAGCCGACCACGATCAACAACACCGAGACCTACGCTTCGGTGCCGACGATCCTCAACAAGGGCGCCGAGTGGTTTCTCGCCCAGGGCAAACCGAACAACGGCGGCCCGAAGATTTTTTCCGTGTCGGGCCACGTCAACAAGCCGGGCAACTACGAGATCAAGCTCGGCACGCCGTTTTCCGAGCTGCTCGAGATGGCCGGCGGCGTGCGCAACGGCAACAAGCTCAAGGCGGTGATTCCGGGCGGTTCGTCGATGCCGGTGCTCAAGGCCGACACGATGATGGGCCTGACCATGGATTACGATGCGATCCAGAAGGCCGGATCGGGCCTGGGCTCCGGCGCGGTCATCGTCATGGACGAGACGACGTGCATGGTGCGTGCCTGCCATCGCATCAGCCGCTTCTATTACGCAGAGTCCTGCGGCCAGTGCACGCCCTGCCGCGAAGGCACCGGCTGGATGTACCGCATGCTTTCGCGCATCGTCGAAGGCAAGGCCCAGCTTGGCGATCTCGACATGCTGAAATCGGCGGCCGGGCAAATCGAAGGACATACGATCTGCGCGTTCGGCGAAGCCGCCGCCTGGCCGGTGCAGGGTTTCCTGCGCCAGTTCTGGCCCGAGTTCGAGTACTACATCAAGAATGGCCGCAGCATTGTCGATGCGCCCATGGGAGTTGCCGCATGAGTGCGCAGCCGACCGCGCCCGCCGCACCGCCCGATTTCGTCAACATCGAAATCGACGGCAAGGCGCTGCAGGTGCCGAAGAATTCGATGATCATCGCCGGCGCCGACAAGGCCGGCATTCCCATTCCGCGTTTCTGCTATCACGAAAAGCTGCCGATCGCCGCGAACTGCCGCATGTGCATGGTCGAGGTCGAGATGGGCGGCAAGCCGATGCCGAAGCCGCAGCCCGCGTGTGCGACGCCGGTCGCCGAGGGCATGAAGATCAGGACCGCTTCGCAGAAGGCGCTGTCGGCGCAGCGCAACGTCATGGAATTCCTGCTGATCAATCATCCGCTCGATTGCCCGATCTGCGATCAGGGCGGCGAGTGCGAACTGCAGGACCTGTCGATGGGCTACGGCCGCTCGGTCTCGCGTTTCGTCGAGCGCAAGCGCGTCGTGCCTGACGAGGATCTCGGCCCGCTGATCGAAACCGAGATGACGCGCTGCATCCAGTGCACGCGCTGCGTGCGCTTCATGACCGAAGTCGCCGGTTCGCCGGAGCTTGGCGGCATGGGCCGCGGCGAGCATCTGGAAATCGGCACCTACATCGGCAAGACGATCGATTCGGAACTCGGCGGCAACATCATCGATGTCTGCCCGGTTGGTGCGCTGACCAACAAGGTATTCCGCTTCCGGGCGCGCCCGTGGGAGCTGATCGCGCGCGAGTCGATCGGCTATCACGACGCGCTGGCCTCGAACCTGTGGCTGCACACGCGCCGCGGCGAAGTGCTGCGCACCGTGCCGCGCGACAACGAAGCGATCAACGAATGCTGGCTGTCCGATCGCGACCGCTATTCGCATCAGGGTTTGTATGCGGATGATCGCGCGACAAAACCTCTCGTGCGCAAGAACGGCGAGCTCGTCGAAACCTCGTGGGAAGAGGCGATCGCCTTCGCCGCCGACGGCTTGAAGAAATGTGGCACCGATGTCGGTGCGCTGGTTGCTCCGTACGTGTCGAGCGAGGAAGGCCATCTGCTCGCGCAAATCGTGCGCGGCCTCGGCAGCGACAACATCGATCATCGCCTGCGCGTTGCCGATTTCGCCGACGGCGGTCCGGCGGGCGCTACGTTCGAAATGCCGGTCGCGCAGATCGAGAAGGCGAAGGCGATTCTGCTCATCGGCAGCAATCCACGTCACGAAATGCCGTTGCTCGGACACCGCATCCGCAAGGCCTGGAAGGCCGGCGCGAAGGTGTTTGCGGTCAACGCGCTCGATTACGACTTCAACTTCGATTTCAACCTCGGCGGAAAATTCATCGTGCTGCCGTCGCAGTTGGTCGGCGAACTTGCCGCATTGGTCGCGGCGGCGCGCGAAGGCGGCGCCAGCGTGCCCGCGAATGTCGCAGCCGTGGTCGATGCGGCGAAGCCGACCGACGCGCACCGCGCGGCGGTGAAGGCACTGTGCGAGGCGAGCGACTCGGTGCTGATCTTCGGCAACGATGCCGTGCACCAAGCGCAAGCCTCGTTGCTGCGTGCACTTGCGAAGGCGCTTGCCCAAGCGACGGACAGTTCGTTCAACGAACTTGCCGATGGTGCGAATGCAGTCGGTCTCGCACGCGTCGGCGCGCAACCGCGCGCGAACGGGCGCAATGCCGCGGCGCTGCTCGCGCAGCCGACCAAGGCGTTGATCAGCTATCACCTGGGCGCCGAAGACACGAGCTCGCCGGCAGCTTACGACATCGCGCGCGACAACGCGCCATTCGCCGTCTACATCGGCGCGTTTGCCTGCAACGGCGTGAAGCGCACTGCGCAAGTCGTGCTGCCGGTCGGCCTGCCGCCGGAAGTCGACGGCAGTTATGTGAACGTCGATGGCTTCGTACAGACAGTCGCCGCCGGCGCAAAACTGTCGGGCGACGCGCGGCCGGGGTGGAAGGTGTTGCGTGCGCTCGGTGCCGCGCTGGGTTTGCAGGGGTTCGGCTTCACCGAATTCAGCGAAGTGCGGGCGGCCGTCGCCGATGCGCTCGCGACGAAATCTTCGGCGGCGGCGTCCGCTGCAATGGCGCCCTCGACGACCGCTTCGGTCGAAGCGGGAGCGTTCGAGCGTATCTCCACCGTGCCGATCTACCGCAGCGATGCGATCCTGCGCCGTTCGCCCGCACTGCAGGCGCATCCGCTCACCGGGGTTTGTTCCGTTGGTCTGCACCCGGAGGATGCGCTGGCGCTCGGCCTGGGCAACGGCGGCAAGGCGAAGGTCAGTGCCGGCGCGGCGACGGTGGAATTGCCGGTCGTGGTGACGCGTGCGGTACCGCGCGGCGGCGCGTGGATCGAAAAGACCTGGAAGCAGACGCGCGCGCTGCCGGGCAATGGCGGCGCACTGACGATAACGAGGGCCTGACCGCGTGCTTTCCCATTTCTTCCATTCCTGGATTCACGATCCGCTCGTCTCGATGTTCGGCGTCGGCGGACTCGTCGTCTGGCTCGTGCTCTGCATCCTCGCGATCGCCGTGCCGGTGATCCTGTCGGTCGCGCTCTATGTCTGGTGGGAGCGCAAGGTGCTCGGCTGGATGCACGTGCGCATGGGGCCGAACAGTGTCGGTCCGGCGGGACTCGCGCAGACCTTCGCCGACGTGTTCAAGCTGCTGCTGAAGGAATACTTCATGCCGCAGTCGGCGAGCAAGTTCCTGTTCGTCGTCGCGCCGCTGATCGCGCTGGTGCCGGCGTTCGCCGCCTGGGCAGTCGTGCCGTTTGACGACAAGGTTGTGCTGGCCGACGTCAATGCCGGTCTGCTCTATCTGCTCGCGATGACCTCGCTCGGCGTCTACGGCATCATCCTCGCCGGCTGGTCGTCGAACTCGAAGTACGCGATGCTCGGCGCGATGCGCTCGGCCGCGCAGGTGGTGTCCTACGAAATCGCGATGGGCATGGCGCTGGTCGGCGTGCTGATCTGCGCGGGAAGTCTGAATTTGTCCGACATCGTGCGCGCGCAGGGCGGCCACTACGGTCTGTTCTCGTGGTTCTGGCTGCCGCTGCTGCCGCTGTTCGTCATCTATTTCATCTCGGGCGTGGCCGAGACCAATCGCGCGCCGTTCGACGTCGCCGAGGGCGAATCGGAAATCGTCGCCGGCTTCCACGTCGAGTATTCGGGTGCGCCGTTCGCGGTGTTCTTCCTCACCGAATACGCGAACATGATCCTGATTTCGTTTCTCGCCTCCGTGCTGTTCCTCGGCGGCTGGCTTTCGCCGTTCCATGGCGCCGGTTGGGGTTTCCTTTCCGCCGACGGTTGGTGGTGGCTGTTCGCCAAGGCATTCGGCTTCGCGTTTTTCTATCTCTGGTTTCGCGCCGCGTTCCCGCGCTACCGCTACGACCAGATCATGCGTCTGGGCTGGAAAGTTTTCGTGCCCATCACGATCGTCTGGGTGCTCGTCGCGGGCTGCCTCGTGTACTTCAACATCGTCGGTCCGGGCAAGGTGTAATCAAGATGACCGCTGTCGTTCGCTATTTCAAAAGCCTGTTTCTGCTCGAGCTGCTCAAGGGGCTCGCACTGACCGGCAAATACATGTTCAAGCCCAAGTACACGATGCGCTATCCGATGGAAAAGATTCCGCAGTCGAATCGTTTCCGCGGCTTGCACGCGCTGCGCCGCTACCCGAATGGCGAGGAGCGCTGCATTGCCTGCAAGCTGTGCGAGGCGGTGTGCCCGGCGTTGGCGATCACGATCGATTCCGAGCAGCGCGCGGACGGCACGCGGCGCACGACGCGCTACGACATCGACCTGTTCAAGTGCATCTACTGCGGCTTCTGCGAGGAAAGCTGCCCGGTCGACTCGATCGTCGAGACCAACATCCACGAATACCACTTCGAGAAGCGCGGCGAAAACATCGTGACCAAGCCGCAATTGCTGGCAATTGGTGATCGTTTCGAGAAAGACATTGCAGCGGCGCGCGCGCAAGACGCGGCCTATCGTTGAGAAGATACGTTGGCGAGGCGTCCATGAGTTTCGAACTGATTTTGTTCTATCTGTTTTCCTTCGTGCTGCTGATCGCGGCGCTCGGCGTGATCACGGTGAAGAATTCCGTGCACGCCGCACTGCTGCTGGTGTTGACGTTCTTCACCGCGGCAGCGTTGTGGCTGCTGCTTCAGGCGGAGTTTCTCGCGGTTGCACTGGTGCTCGTCTATGTCGGCGCGGTCATGGTGCTGTTCCTGTTCGTGGTGATGATGCTCGACATCAAGGTCGAGCCGCTGCGCGAGGGTTTCGTGCGCTACCTGCCGGTCGGCGCCGTCGTCGCACTGGTCATGCTTGTGGAAATGCTGGGCCTGATCGGGCTCAAGGCGATGTCGGCGCAGGCGTTGCCGCCCGATCCCGCTGGAGCATCGAACACGGCCTGGCTCGGCAATGCGCTGTTCACCCAGTTCCTGCTGCCGTTCGAAGTCGCCGCGGTGATCCTGACCGTTGCGCTGGTCGCCGCCGTGGTGCTGACCTTGCGCCGCCGCACCGGAGTCAAGTCGCAGAATCCTGCCAGGCAGGTTGCGGTCAAGGCGAGCGAGCGCATCCGCATCGTCAAAATGGAGAGCGTCAGCAAGGGAGGCACGCCATGATCACGCTGTCGCACTACATCGTGCTCGGCACGATCCTGTTCTGCATCTCCGTCGCCGGCATCTTCATCAACCGCAAGAACGTCATCGTGCTGCTGATGTCGATCGAGCTGATGCTGCTCGCGGTGAATACGAACTTCGTCGCGTTCTCGCGTTTTCTCGGCAATGTTGACGGGCAGGTGTTCGTGTTCTTCATCCTGACCGTGGCGGCGGCGGAGTCGGCGATCGGGTTGGCGATCCTCGTGACGCTGTTCCGCAACCGCGCGACGATCAACGTCGGCGAAATCGATTCGATGAAAGGCTGATCGGCATGAGTCTCAATCCCACCATTCTGCTGATCATCGCGCTCGCGCCGCTGGTCGGCGCAGTCGTTGCCGGCATTTTTCGCAACCAGGTCGGCCGCATCGGCGCGCACACGGTCACGATTGCCGGCGTAGCGCTCTCTTGCGTGCTGTCGTTCTACGTGCTCTACCAACTCGTCTGGGGCGGGGCGCAGAACTACAACGCCAATGTCTACACCTGGTTCCAGGTCGGCGCCATCGATGCGCACGTCGGCTTCCTCGTCGACCGCCTCACCGCGATGATGATGGTCGTCGTCACATTCGTCTCGCTGATGGTGCATGTCTACACGATCGGATACATGGCAGAGGACGACGGCTACCAGCGTTTCTTCAGCTACATCGCGCTGTTCACCTTCTCGATGCTGATGCTGGTGATGAGCAACAATTTCCTGCAGCTGTTCTTCGGCTGGGAAGCGGTGGGCCTGGTTTCGTACCTGCTGATCGGCTTCTGGTTCAAGCGTCCGACGGCGGTGTTCGCGAACATGAAGGCGTTCCTCGTCAACCGCGTCGGCGACTTCGGCTTCCTGCTCGGCATCGCCGGTGTGCTCTATTTCTTCCACACGCTCGACTATGCGACCGTGTTCGCGCACACCGACGTACTCAACGGCAAGACGCTGGAGATCCTCGGCGGCGATCCGTGGTCGGCTGCGACGGTGATCTGCATCTGCCTGTTCATCGGCGCGATGGGCAAGTCGGCGCAAATGCCGCTGCACGTCTGGCTGCCCGATTCGATGGAAGGCCCGACGCCGATCTCCGCGCTGATCCACGCAGCGACGATGGTCACCGCTGGCATCTTCATGGTCGCGCGCATGTCGCCGCTGTTCGAACTGTCAGAGACGGCACTGACGTTCGTGCTCGTGATCGGTGCGACGACGGCATTCTTCACCGGGCTCATCGGCATCGTGCAGAACGACATCAAGCGCGTGGTCGCATATTCGACCCTGTCGCAGCTCGGCTACATGACCGCCGCGCTCGGTGTGTCGGCGTACTCGGCCGCGGTGTTCCACCTGATGACGCATGCGTTCTTCAAGGCGCTGCTGTTCCTCGGCGCGGGTTCGGTCATCATCGCCATGCACCACGAGCAGGACATGCGTTACATGGGTGGCCTGCGCAAGTACATGCCGATCACCTTCATCACCGCGTGGATCGGCACGCTGGCGCTCACCGGCATGCCGGGCTTTGCCGGCTTCTACTCGAAGGACGCGATTATCGAGGCCGTGAAGGAAGCATCGGATCATGGCGGTCTGGCGCAGCATTACGCTTATTGGTGCGTGCTGCTCGGCGTCTTCGTCACCGCGTTCTACAGCTTCCGCCTGCTGTATCTCACGTTCCACGGCAAAGAGCGTTTTGTCGTCGAGCATGGTCACGGTCACGGGCATGATGATCACGACAACCATGGTCATCACGAGCCGGGACATCTTGCGCATGAGCCGCACGAATCGCCGGCCGTCGTCACCTGGCCGCTGATGGCGCTGGCGGTGCCCTCGATCGTGATCGGCGCGCTGACCGTCGGTGCGATGCTGCACGGCGACTACTTCGGCAGCGCGATCCATGTCGCGCATGCGCAAAGCGATGGGGCACACGAATTCCAGGGCTGGTTGTCGATGGCGTTGCACGGTTTGGGTCAGCCGCCGTTCCTGCTGGCGTTCTGCGGCTTCGCACTGGCGACCTACATCTATCTGTTCAATCCGGCCGTCGCCGACAAGGCCAGGAGCGCCCTGTATCCGCTGTGGAACATGCTCGACAAGAAGTATTGGTTCGATCCGATCTATCAGGCCGTGTTCGCGCGCGGCGGCGTCGCGCTCGGGCGTGGCCTGTGGAAGGGCGGCGATGTCGGCGTGATCGACAATGTGCTGATCGACGGCTCGGCTGCGGCGGTCGCGCGCACAGCGGGCGTCGTGCGCTGGCTGCAATCGGGTTATCTGTACACCTATGCGTTCGCGATGATCCTCGGGCTGGTATTCCTGCTCGGCGGATTGTGGTGGGTTGTTCGTGGTTGAGTTGCATAACTGAATAACGTCATCCGGGCATGGATTGCCCGGGTCCAGACTGCAGGGATGCCATGCAATCGGTTTGGTGGGATTTGCCGTCCATGGCGACGGGATTCCGGCAATCCATGCCGGAATGACGAGCGAAAAAAGAATAGGAATGACGGAATGATGCAATCGCTGTTGAGCATCCTGATCTGGCTGCCGATCGTTGGCGGATTCGCCGCGCTCGCATTGGGCACGCACCGGGCGAAAGAAGCGCGCTGGCTGGCGCTGGCCGTGTCTGTCGTGACGTTCATCGTCAGCGTTCTGCTGCTGACCGGCTACGATGCGGCCGCCGGCACGATGCAGTTCCTCGAGCAGCATCGCTGGGTTGCCGCGATCAATGCGAACTATCACCTCGGCGCCGACGGCATCTCGGTCGCGCTGATCGTGCTGACGACTTTCGTCACTGTGCTCGTCATCCTTGGGGCCTGGGATTCGGTGCGCGACAAGGTCAATCAGTACATGGCCGCGCTCCTTGTTCTCGAAGGCTTGATGATCGGCGTATTCTGCGCGCTCGATGCGCTGCTTTTCTACGTCTTCTTCGAAGGCATGCTGATCCCGATGTTCATCATCATCGGCATCTGGGGCGGGCCGCGTCGCGTCTACGCGACCTTGAAGTTTTTCCTCTACACGTTCCTGGGATCGATCTTCATGCTGGTCGGGTTGATCTGGCTCTACCTGCAGGCGGGTAGTTGGGAGCTGTCGCAGCTCGCGGCGCTCAAGCTCACGCTGACCCAGCAGTCGTGGCTGTTCTTCGCCTTTCTGATCGCATTCGCGGTCAAGGTGCCGATGTGGCCGGTGCATACATGGTTGCCGGATGCACACGTCGAGGCGCCGACCGGCGGCTCGGTCGTCCTGGCGGCGATCATGCTGAAGATCGGCGGCTACGGTTTCCTGCGTTTCTCGCTGCCGATCACGCCTGATGCGAGCCAGCATTTCGCCTGGCTGCTGATTGCGCTGTCGCTGATCGCGGTGATCTACATCGGCTACGTTGCCCTGGTCCAGGAGGACATGAAGAAGCTGATTGCGTACTCGTCCGTGTCGCACATGGGCTTCGTCACGCTCGGCATCTTCATTGCGCTCGCGCTCGTGCGCGTGACCGGCAACAAGGACGCGGCCCACCTCGGCGTTTCCGGCGCGATGGTGCAGATGATCTCGCACGGGTTCATCTCGGGCGCGATGTTCTCGTGCATCGGCGTCGTCTACGATCGCATGCACACGCGCATGATCCGCGACTACGGCGGCGTCGTGAACACGATGCCGTGGTTCGCCGCTTTCTGGGTGTTCTTCTCGATGGCCAATTGCGGCCTGCCCGGCACGAGCGGTTTCGTCGGCGAGTTCATGGTCATCCTCGCAAGCTTCCAGTCGAACTTCTGGATCGCCGCGCTCGCCGCGTTCACCCTGATCATCGGGGCGGCGTACACGCTGTGGCTGGTCAAGCGCGTGATCTGGGGCGAGGTGACCAACGATCACGTCGCCAAGCTCAAGGACATCAATCCACGCGAGGCGCTGGTACTCGGCGCGTTCGCGGCGGCGACCCTGCTGTTCGGCATCTGGCCGGCGCCGTTGACCCATCTGATGGATGCCTCGGTCAGGCATGTCGTCGATCAATTGCTGATCGTCAAAGCGGGATAAATTGAAAAATGCAGTCGGGATGGCTGCTTTTTGATTCTGCACACAGGAACGTGTGCTCCAGTGAGACTCAAGAACATGCCTTTCAGCCTTCACGATCTCTTCCTGCTGCTGCCCGAAGCGTTCCTGCTGTTCGCGATCTGCGCCGTGCTCGCGGTCGATCTCGTCATCAAGCCGGCGCAACGCGATCTCACGCATTGGCTGTCGATCGCCGTGCTCGTCGCGACGCTGGTGCTCGTCGTCGGTTTTCCCGCCGAGCCCGGGCGTGGCTTCTCCGGCATGTTCGTGCACGATGCCGTCTCGAGGCTGCTGAAGGTTTTCATCCTGCTGGTTGTGCTCGCGGTATTCGTCTACGCCCGCACCTATCTCAGGGATCGCAATCTCCACGTTGGCGAGTTCTATCTGCTCTGCCTGTTTGCGACACTGGGCATGATGCTGCTCGTTTCCGCCGGCAGTCTGGTCATGATCTACGTCGGCCTCGAATTGCTGACGCTGTCCTCGTATGCGCTGGTCGCGCTGAACCGCGATTCGCCGCTGTCGTCCGAAGCGGCGATGAAGTACTTCGTGCTCGGCGCGCTCGCCTCGGGCATCCTCCTGTACGGCATGTCGATGATCTATGGCGCAACCGGTACGCTCGACCTGCAGAAGATCCACGCGGTTGCCTCGCTCGCCGCCGGCAGCTCGCACCAGACCCTGCTCGCGTTCGGCCTTGTCTTCCTCGTCGCCGGCATCGGCTTCAAGTTCGGCGCCGCGCCGTTCCACATGTGGCTGCCCGACGTCTACCAGGGTTCGCCGACCGCGGTTACCACGTTCATCGGTTCCGCGCCGAAGATCGCCGCGTTCGGCATGGCCTGGCGTCTGCTCGATGGCGCTCTCGGCGGCCTGCATCCGCACTGGGGCGAGATGCTGGCCGTGCTCGCCGTGTTGTCGCTCGCCATCGGCAATGTCGTGGCGATCGCGCAGACGAACTTGAAGCGCATGCTCGCTTACTCGACTATTTCGCACGTCGGCTTTCTGCTGCTCGGCCTCGCCAATGGCACGCCCTCGGGTTACGCCGCCGCGATGTTCTACGCGATTGCCTACGCGATCATGGCGACCGCCGCGTTCGGCTCGATCCAGTTGCTCGCGCGCGCCGGCTTCGAGGCCGAGGAGATCGACGACTTCAAGGGCCTCAACCAGCGCAATCCGTGGTATGCCTTCGTCGTGCTGCTGGTGATGGCGTCGCTCGCCGGCATTCCGCCGCTGTTCGGCTTCTTCGCCAAGCTCATGGTGCTCAAGGCGGCGATCGACGCCGGCATGATGTGGCTCGCGATCGCCGCGATCGTGTTCGCCATCGTCGGCGCGTTCTACTACCTGCGCGTGATCAAGGTCATGTATTTCGATCCGCCGGTGCAGAAGGGCGCACTCGCGCTGCCGCAGGACATCCCGCTGCGCTGGATCCTCTCGATCAACGGTGCCGCCCTGCTGTTTCTCGGCCTGTTCTTCGGCCCGCTGCTGGGCTGGTGCTACCGGGCGATGGGGGCCGGTTGAGGTCGAAGCAATCCGGCACTGGTCTGGCGTCCTTGCAAAATGCCGTAGTCTGAGACTAGAATAGCGGCTCTGGTGCGGGGTGGAGCAGTCTGGCAGCTCGTCGGGCTCATAACCCGAAGGTCGTAGGTTCAAATCCTGCCCCCGCTACCATTTCTATCTTGCTAACGCCGACCACGGCATACAGCGTTTCACCTTCACGCTGAATCTCAACCCTGCCGCCAGTGATGGCGCGCAGGGTTTCTCTTGTCGTAGGTACGTCTTTCGCGTTTTCGAGATCGCGCACCAAGCGCTCCCAACGCTCCTTTGCGCGCGGGATCATCTGCGCGGGGTGGAACGTTTTTGCAACATCCAGTTCCGCTTGAGCTGCTTCCTGCTCGGCCTCGGCGGCCAGCAACTCGGCGCGAGTCGTCGGCGTGATGATGCCGGCACGGATCGCCGAGGCCACGTTTTCGCGGACGCGATTCGCGGCGGCGATGCGTGCTTGCAAAGCGCTCAGGTCGGGTGCCTGCGCCTTCATCTCCTCGGTGATGATTCGCTGTGCTCGACGCCAAGCATCCGACGAGAGCAGATCGTCACGAATGCCCGAAAGGAGGGCGGGTTCAATACGCGAACGAGCAATCGTTTCTCCGTTTGCGCAAATCGCATCACCTCGATCCTTGTGCGCGGCGCACCCGTAGTGCGTGCGGTTGACGACAACCATCGGGCCATCGCATTTAGGGCAACGTAGGATGCCCGTCAGGATGTATCGCGGAACGCGACCGGCACCACAGCGTTTGCCTTCGGCGCGCGGATTTGCACGGCGGCGCATTTCGCTTTGCGCGCGCTCCCACGTTGGCTTGTCGACGACCGCCAGTTCGGGCTGTTCGGTGATGATCCATTCCGATTCCGGCCGTTCGGCGCGCACACGTCGCCCGGTGTCAGGGTCTTTCGTCCAACGGCTGCGGTTCCAAATTTGCCGACCAGCGTAAATCGGATTGGCGAGGATACCGATGCCACGCTTCACGTCACCGTAGATCGCGCTGACCGCCCAACTACGCCCGCGCGGCGGCGGTACGCGTTCAGCATTCAGTGCTGCCGCAATGGCATGCGCCGACTTGCCAGCAATGTAGTCGACAAATATCCGACGCACAACTTCGGCGCGCTCGGAGTCGATGACGCGCATTCCTGTTCCGGCGACACGGTAGCCATAGGGCAGGCCACCGGCGCTGGCACCTGCGAGCGCGCGCCCGGTGAGTCCGCGATGCGTCTTCTCGGCGAGATCATCGAGGTACAACTCCGCCATCAGCCCGCGCAGGCCGGCGTTGACCTTGTGCCCTTTGGCAGCGGTGTCGATTCCATCGCTGACGCCGATTACGCGGATGTTGGCGAAACTCAAACGCTTGAGCGCTTTACCGCAGTCGTCTTTATCGCGCGAGAATCGCGACAGATCATCGATCAGAAGAACGTCGAACCGCTTCGACGAAGCCGCTGCGAGCATAGCCTGATATTGCGGACGATCCGCGCGTGCGCCGCTGACTGCCGCGTCCGCAAACACCATCGGTGCGGGCCAACCTTCTCGATCACAGCGCGCACGAATGTTGCGCAACTGGTCATCGATGCTGGCGGGAGATTGAAGATCGCTGCTGTATCGAGCGTAGGCGGCGGTTCGCATGACCGGAATCTACGCCACCTTGTCGATGGGTGGCAACGGAACCCGATTTGAACAGATCAGCGATTCTGCGCTATCCAACGCGGATTTCTCTGCAAGATAGTCGCGCACGAGTTTCTTCGCCAAGTCTTCGATTAGTAGGGTAAGCAGTTGTTGGGGTACGCTCATATCATCTCCTCCGGCACGCCCCATCGACATGGAGAATTGTTCCGGGGATGCTCTGCGAAGGAAACCTGCGTTGGCGTAGACGAGCGTAGGTGAGCGAGGAGAATTCTTGAGTAGTTGTCGTATCACTGACACGACAACTCAGATTCGATGCAGAGTGGTCACCGATTGGCGTCCCGATATTTCGCCGTCGATTCGCGGACTGTGCTCCGCTCAGGCGATGGACTTGGTCTGATATACGCCCTGCAGGCGGCTGCTACCCGCTGACAAGAGAAAATTCCCGTAATATCGTTCTGGGAGAAACTCTTGGGAGGGTATGGGTAGGGGAAATGGACGAGAAGGGGCA
>NZ_DBNHDN010000009.1:0-17746 GCF_057139185.1 Rudaea sp.
TGAAGTTCGTGCCGGTGATCGTCACCGTCGTGCCGCCCGCGGTCGGGCCGGAAGTCGGCGCGATCGACGTTACCGTCGGCGCGGCGACGTAGGTGTATTGATCCGCTGCGCTCGTCGCGCTGGTGCCACCAGCGGTCGTCACCGTTACGTCTACCATCCCCGCCGCGCCCGCCGGCGCGGTCGCCGTGATCTGTGTCGCACTGTTCACCGTGTACGTCGATGCATTCGTCGCGCCGAACTTCACCGCTGTCGTACCGGTGAAGTTCGTGCCGGTGATCGTCACCGTCGTGCCGCCCGCGGTCGGGCCGGAAGTCGGCGCGATCGACGTCACCGTCGGCGCGGGCGTTGCCGCGAGATTGCCGGTGACATCGATGCGGAAATCCAGATTGCCCGAAGCGAGCATCGCGTAGAAGTAACGCAGGTCGATCGCGGCCTCGCCGCTGGTCGAATTGCCCGGCGGATCGGTGGCCAGCGGCGAGATTCCGTTCCAATTGAAGATGGCCGCAGCACTGACGCCGCTGAGCAGCACCATGCCGATCAGAGCATGTCGCAGAATCCTGCGTCGCACCGCGCGCGTGCCGAGCAGGAGCAATACCCCGGCCAGCAACAGCAGCGCGGGCACCCCGATGAAGGGTGCGGGAACCGCCGGAACGGGCGGTACGACCTGCGCGATCGCAAGCAGGATCGGCGATCCTGCCGGGTTGCCCGTCGTCGTCGACAGCACACTGCCGCCGAGCGCACTGCGGCCAGCGACGTGGAGACGCACCGCCTGCTGTGTCGGAGCGATGCCCAGCGCGGCCAAGGCATCGCCGAGTTCGATCGCGGTGGTGCCACCGTTGCCGGCACCGACCCCGACCGCACCGGTTCCCTCGGCAACCGGCGCACCGAAACTGCCTGCGCTGCAGGTACTGCGCGCAACTTGTGCGACCTGCGGCGGCGAGCCGGCGTTGATCGTCGCCGTGAGCACCGATTCCACGCCGGCAATATTGCCGCCCGGCAGGCTGACGTCACAGCCGGTGGCCGCATTGTTGTCGCTGTCGATGTAGATCGAGTAGCTGTAGGACTGCGCGAATGCGGACGTCGCGCCGAGCAGCGCGAACAGGATGACAATTCGCCGGACGATAGGCAGCACGTGATTCCCCCGAATCCATGGTGGCCGCCATCGCGAACCCAGCGACAGCCGCAGAGTGTGTGATGATACTCAGATTCCGCGACAGGAGGTGAAAACCCAATCACAAATCCGCGCATCCGCACCCTTTGCGTTGATCCATCATCCCGCGAAATCACGTCGTCATGTTTTATGGCCCATCCAGCTCCCACCCTGCGTTTTCGCCTGCTGCTCGATGCCGAGCACGCGCTCGGGCCAGGCAAGGTCGATCTGCTCGAAGCAATCGCAGCAACCGGTTCGATCGCCGCCGCCGGCCGTGCGATGGGCATGAGCTACAAGCGCGCCTGGCAGCTCGCCGACGAACTCAACCACAGCTTCGCCGAGCCGCTGATCGTGGCGAACAAGGGCGGCGCGCGCGGCGGCGGCGCCACACTGACCACGGACGGCAAGGCCGCGATCGACATCTATCGCGGCATCGAGCGCAAGTCTAAGCGTGCCTGCGTCGCCGAATTGCGCGCACTGTCGCGCCTGCTCGCGAAGTGAGCCGGCGAGCTGGCCGCAACAACGCCAGCGCGATATAGTCGAGCGACGATATCGTCGGAGTCCGTCATGCCTCGTCCTTCGTGCGCGCGTATGGCGCTGGCCTGCGCGCTGATGTTCGGCGTTGCCGCCAACGCGCGCGCGGACGACCTCATCGTCTGCGCCGCGGCCAGCCTGACCCAGGCGTTCACCGACATCGCCCACGCCTACGAGGCGCGGCATTCGGGCACGCACGTGATCCTCAACTTCGGCGCTTCCGACGTGCTGCTCAAGCAGATCGAGCAGGGCGCGCCTGCCGACGTGTTCGCGAGTGCGGACGAAGCGACGATGGATCGCGCCGCCGGCGCAGGCCGCATCGACCCCGCCTCGCGCCATGATTTCGCGGCAAACACGCTGGTGCTGATCGTGCCGGACAACGGCACCGCGCCGGCCCGACTCGACGCGCTCGCCGAGGACGCCTACCAGCGCGTTGCGATCGGCAACCCCGAGTCGGTGCCTGCGGGCCGTTACGCGAAGCAGGCACTCGACGAGGCGAAACTGTGGGACAAATTGCAGCCCAAACTCGTGCAGGCGCAGAACGTACGTCAGGCACTCGACTATGTTGCGCGCGGCGAGGCCGAGGCCGGCTTCGTCTACGCAACCGACGCGGCATCGCAGGCACGCAAGGTCAAGGTCGCGTTGACCGTGCCGACCGCGACACCGGTGCGCTACCCGGCCGCCGCAGTCGGCAACTGCAGGCAGAAACCTGCCGCCTGCGAGTTCGTGCGGTTCTTGTCGTCGCCCGAGAGCCGTGCGACGCTGTCACGCAACGGATTCAGCCCGGTCGCACCCTGACCTCATTCCATTGGAATATCTTTCTCCGCTCTGGCTGACGCTCAAAGTCGCCGCACTCGCGACGCTGCTGGCCCTGGCTCTCGGCGTTGTCGCGGCGCGCGCGCTCGGCCGCGGCGGCGGCATCGTGCGCGATGCAGCGGAGTCGTTGCTGACCCTGCCGCTGGTGCTGCCGCCGACCGTGCTCGGCTACTACCTGCTCGTCGTGCTCGGCCGCAACGGCGTGGTCGGCTCCTGGCTGCACGAAACGTTCGGCATCAGCCTCATCTTCACCTGGCAGGGCGCGGTGATCGCCGCCGCGATCGCTGCATTTCCACTGGTCCTGCGCGCCGCACGCGCCGCATTCCGCGAAGTCGATCCGCAGCTCGAACGCGCCGCAAGCACGCTGGGCCTCAATCCGGTCGCGGTGTTCTTCCGCGTCAGCCTGCCGCTGGCCTGGCGCGGCATCTGCGCCGGCGCGCTGCTCGCGTTCGCGCGCGCGATGGGCGAGTTCGGCGCGACGCTGATGGTCGCCGGCTCGCTGCCGGGCCGCACGCAGACGCTGTCGATCGCGATCTACAACGCGGTAATGGCCGGTGATGATGCGACCGCGCAGACCCTGGTCGTGATCGCGCTGGTCGTCGCCGTGGTCGCACTCGTGCTCGCCGCGCAGGTACTGCAGCGCAACCGGCCCGGAGACGACGATGCGGCTTGAGGTCGCCATCGAAAAAACTCTGCGCGCGCGCGAACGCGAGTTCCGCCTCGATCTGGAATTCGCCAGCGACGCCGACGTGACCGTGCTGTTCGGCCCGTCCGGCGCCGGCAAGACCCAGACGCTGTACGCGATCGCCGGTCTGATGCGGCCCGAGCGCGGACGCATCGCGCTCGGCGGCAGGACGTTGTTCGATGCCGCGCAGCGCATCGACTTGCCGGCTCGCGCGCGCGACATCGGCTACGTGTTCCAGGACTATGCGTTGTTTCCGCATCTGAGCGTGCTGCAGAACGTCGCCTTCGCGACCTCGCGCAGCAGCATGTTCAATCCGCGCGCGGCGACGGCGGAAGTTTACGAACTGCTTGCGCGTTTCGCGCTCGGCAAGCTCGCGGCCAGCCATCCGCACCAGTTGTCGGGCGGCCAGCGCCAACGCGTCGCGCTCGCGCGCGCGCTCGCCGCGAAGCCGCGTCTGCTGCTGCTCGACGAACCGTTCGCCGCGCTCGATGCGCCGCTGCGCGCGCGTCTGCGCGAAGAACTGCTCGCCGCGCGCGCGCGGTCCGACGTGCCGATGGTCGTGATCACGCACGACCCCGAGGACGTCGCCGCACTCGGCGGGCAGGTCATCGCTCTGGAAAGCGGCCGTGTCGTCGAACTGCGGATGCACCCGGACGCGGACGACCACGGCTCGCGCGAATCCTGATTTTCCCCGGCGGCGCCCTTGCTCGTCATCCGCGGCGATCGGCGCGGGAAACTCCGCTACGGACGCAAGCGGAAATCGAGCGTGGCAACCGCGCCGCCTTGCGGACGCGGCGCAAGGTCGACGTGCCAGTCGTAGAGCCGGCACAGACGGATCACGATCGCAAGGCCAAGACCGGCACCCTTGGTGCCTTCGGAAGACTCGCCGCGCACGCCGCGCTGGAACAGCTTGGCCGCATCTTCGGGCTTGATGCCCGGGCCGGAATCCTCGACCGTGACCACGCCGCGGCGGGCGCCGACCGTGATGATGACGTCGCCCTTCTGCGTGTACTTGAACGCGTTGCCGATCAGGTTGCCGAGCGCTACCGAAATCACCGATGACGGCGCGACGACCTCGACCGGCTGCTCGACTTCGAGCCGCACGTCGATCGGCTTCTTGCCGATGTGCGAGCGATAGACATCGATCACCTGCTCGGCGACACGGGCGACATCCGTGGTCTCGCCGTCGTTTGGCGCGCTGCGCTCGCTGCGCGACAGGTGCAGCAGCGCATTGGTCAGCTCGGTCGACTGCTTGGCCGCGCGCTCGATGCGTTTCAAGCGTTCGCGAATCTTGTCGTCGATCTGGCTGGATGCGAGCAGCAGCTCGGTCGTACCCGAGATCACCGCGAGCGGCGTGCGCAACTCGTGGCTGACGTCGGCGTTGAAATCGCGGTCGCGCACGACGATCGCGGTGATGCGCCGGGAATAGTCGTCGAACGCCGTCGCCAGCTCGCCGACTTCGTCGTCGGCGAAATGCGGCGCGAGCGGCTCGGGCTTGCCGGTCTGGCGCAGCGTGCGGATGCGCTGCGCCAGATCGGTGACCGGGCTCATCACGCGGCGAGACAGCCACAACCCGATCAGCAGCGAGAGAACCGCGAAAATCAGTACCGCGATTCCGAGCGCGATCAGCAATTGCCGTTCATTGAGTTTGCGCGTGCCATAGTCGTACCAGAGAAAAGCCCAATAGTTGTCATCCTTGTAGACGGCAAGCTTGTAGGGACGAACCTTGCCATCTGCCGCGGGCAGGGTGATTTCGGACACGCTGGTCGAATCATATTTCTGCAGATCGAACGGCACGTTCGCGAAATAGTTCTTTCCATAGATGTGCGGAGGCGGGTCGTATTGCGGCAGCCGCCATTGCGCGCCCTCATCGGGATTGTCGCGTTTGAAGTCGACGAAATTCTTTACCAAACGACCCAGGTCGTTGTTGATCAGTTGGTCTTCAAGCCGCGCGCGCATGTACATCGTCGCCACGGCGAACAGCGCCGTCAGCGCGAAGCCGAACAGCGCGAACGAGATGATGATGCGGCTGCGCAGCCGCCGGCGGAATTTCGCGGGTTTCATGCGCGCCGCAGGATCGGCGAAGTGTCGGCGCTACGCAAGCAGCTGCGCAATCAGTTCGCCGCGGCGTCCGGATCGACCATGCGATAGCCGATGCCGTGGCGGGTCTGGATCAGCGGCTTGTCGAACGGCTTGTCGATCGCCGCGCGCAGCCCGTGGATGTGCACGCGCAGCGAATCGCTGTCGGGCAGCTCCTCGCCCCAGACGCGCGTTTCGAGTTCCTGGCGCGTGACCACGGAGGGGCTCGACTCCATCAGGTTCTGCAGCAGCTTGAGCCCGATCGGATTGAGCTGGATCGTCTTGTCGGCGCGCGTGACGATCAGCGTGTCGAGGTTGTAGCTCAGGTCGGCGACCTGCAACACGCGGCTCTGGATGCCCTTGCCGCGACGCGCGAGCACCGACAGCCGCGCTTCGAGTTCCTGCAGCGCGAAGGGCTTGACCATGTAGTCATCGGCGCCGGAATCGAAACCGGTCAGTTTCTGGTCGAGCGCATCGCGCGCGGTGAGCATCAGCACGGGTGTCTGCCGGCGCGCCTCCTGGCGCAGCTTGCGGCACAGTTCGAGGCCGTCCATGCCGGGCAGGGTGAGATCGAGCACGATGGCATCGAAATCGTGCGAGATGGCCAGGTGCAGGCCGGTGACGCCGTCGCCGGCGAAGTCGACCGTATGGCCTTTTTCCTCGAGATAGTCGCCGATGTTCGCGGCGATATCGCTGTTGTCTTCGATGACCAGTATGCGCATATGCAAAGCTTACCCGTATGACGCCCGAATTGCTCGGCCGATCGAAGTTGGATCGCCGCCTGGGGCGCGGAGTTCCTTCAAACACAATCTCGCTGCGATCAAAACGGCAATGGAAGGTCGCTGTTGTTGGGACGTGCGGCCAAGGATGGCCGCTTCTTGATTTTGCCATCAGGGACGAGGGCTGAAACAGACCGAAGCGCGGCCATGGATGGCCGCCTCGTGATCCTCGCCATCAAGGAGGATGGCTGAAATGCCATCGATGGCCGAAATACAAAACAAACACCCAATAAAAAAGCCCAAGGAGGCGCCATTGGGGGAACGCACCTCGCTTGGGCTTAAAGCTACTGCCCCGATTACCGTAATCTGCCAGTCACCTGACCTGACCTTGGGAGTGTCGAGCACAATTACAGTGACGAGGATGGTAGGCATTGCCCGATTAAATCGACGTTAAGCCGATCTATGGGTTTCGTTAATTGACGTCGGTTTCCGGATCCGGGCGCCGGCAGATGTGCGAACCGGTGACTTCGCGGCAGTTTTCCGCCGCCATGCCGCCGCGCGTGAACGCGAAACTGCGCGTGTAGCGCGCGCCCGCGGCCGATGCCGCGAAACGCCACTGGCGCAACGCCGCGATCGCCGCCTGCTCAAACGTGCCGGCCGGCTGCGCGGCAAGCACATGGATGTCGCGTACGCGGCCGTCGCCATCGACCTGGAACTCCAGCTCGACCTTGCCCGCCACGCCGTTGCGCAAGGCGTCGAGCGGATAGGTCGGTTGCACGACGCGCAAAGCCCGCGGGCTCGGTGCCGTGGCTGCTGCGACCGGCGGCGCCTTGTCGGCGACGACTGCGGGCGCCGGAACCGGCGCGGCCTCGGCTTGCGCCGGCACGGCGGACGGCATCGAAACAACGCCGGCATCCGGCGCTTCGGTGGCGCGCGCCGTCACGATCGCGGCGGGCGCCTCGGTGCGCGGCGCTGCCTGCGGCGCCGGCGCCGCAAGCACCGCAGCCTCACGCCCGGTCTCTCGCCGCGGCAATGGTGCGACGACCGTCGCCGGCCTGATCCGCGGCGCCAGCAGCGGCACATCGGCGCGGATGCGCAGCGTCGCCGCCGCGACCAGTTCGGCGCCGGTCGCCGAGGCGCGCACCAGCGCACCGAGCGCCTCGGCAGATGGCGCGTGCAGACGCAGCAGCGCGAGCAGCAGGCCCGCGCCGGCGAGCAGCACGGGCAAGGTCATGCCGTTGCCGCGCGGCAGCAGCGTCGGCGATTGCGCCGCACGCGGATCGACGATACGGCGCACACGTTCAAGCAGCACGCCGCCACCGGCACCGAGTGCGGGTATCGCCGCGCCGAAGCGGACCGCCCCGTCCTGCACCCATTCCTCGAGATCGGCCAGCGTGCGCGCGTAGGCGAGGCGCTCGCCGCCGCCGACGCCGAGCACGAGATCATCGCAGCATTGCTCGCGCTGCTGGCGCACGTCGGCACAGATCCAATGGACGACGGGGTGGTAGAACAAGAGTGTCTCGACCACGACCTGGACCAGGTTGGCGATGTAGTCGTAGCGGCGGATGTGGGCGAGTTCGTGGGCGAGGATCAATTCGATCTGAGCCGGAGTGAAGCCGCTGAGCAGGCTCGCCGGCAACAGGATCGTCGGCTTGAGCCAGCCGATCAGGGTCGGTGTCGCGACCGCGAACGAAGCGAGCAGACGTACCGGCCGCACGATGCCGAAGCGCTGGCTCAGTTCGATCAGGCGCAGTTGCCAGGCGCGCGGCAACGCGTCCGCGGAACGCACGAGCGCGACCAGGCGGCGCCAATGCAGGAACGAGCGCAGCGCGATCGCACACACGCCGATGAGCCACAGGCCGACGCACCACGGCAGCCAGGCTTCGAGGGCAGCGGACGGCGCCACCAGGGTCGAGACGGCCACGGTTGCCGACGAGGCGGACGACGGCATCGGCGGTGAACCCGCCGCGAGCATCGCCGGAGCGGTGGACGCGGGCCACAGCATGGCCAGTGTCGCCAGCGGGCAGGCGAGCATCGCCAGCAGGCACAGCATGCCGAGGCGGTGGCGCGCGACGCTGCCCGCACATGCGCCGCGCAACAGCGCATAGGCCACGCCGATCAACAGGCCTTGCCAGAGGAAATGCAGCAGGGCCCAGCCCAGCGCATGCACGCAGGGGACAATCCCGGCAATCGTCGCGTTCATTGCGGCTTGCCCCTGCGGTCGATGCGATCGAGCAGTTCGCGGATCTGCCTGAGCTCGGCTTTCGACGCGCGCGGGGCTTCGCCGAGCGCGTGCAGCACGAGCTGCGAGGGCGAGCCGTTGAACAGGCGCGTCACCATCTCGGCAAGGAAGCGCTTCTGCGTGCGCTGCCGGGTCACCGCCGCGCGATAGACGTGCGCGCGCTGCGCGTCGTCGCGCGAAACCAGATTCTTGGCATGCATGATCTGCATGAGCTTGAGCACGGTGGTGTAACCGGCGCCGCCGTCGGCGTGAAGTTGTTCGTGCACTTCGCGCACCGTGCACGCGCCCCGGTCCCAGAGCACGCGCAGGATGTCGAGCTCGGCCTCGGTCGGGCGCGGAACCGCGGAATTTGCGTGAGTGTTCGGCATCGTATCGTCCGTTGCGGTCAGGCCGTCGAGGCGGCCACCGTTGACGCGCAACGGCCGCCGCAATCAGTGTCCGCTACCCCGTTCCGCATGCATTGCTGCGCTGTTGATGTTCGCATCCTGCGCATGGTCGTTCATGTATTTTTGCGAATCACGGCGCATCTTCTCGATTTCCGCCACGGTCTTGCAAGTGTTTTGCGGAATGTTCGTGCCGACCGGCGCGCGGCGCTCGCAGACGAGGCGGTTCCTGTCGCTGTGGGTCAGGATGCCGTTGAGGCGTTCCTGGGTGTTGAACAACTGCACCCGGTCGCCTTCCGGCATCGCCGATACCGAGCCCGCCTTCTGCAACATCGCGGCGATGGCATCGAGGTCGGTGTTCGCCTTGGCCTTGTCGTCGGGACGGATGAACTCGTAGCGGCCGCTGGCGCCCATCTCCTTGCGGATCTGCGCGGCGACCTCGGCGAACTTTTCCGGCGTGTCGGCCGCGACCGGTTTTTCGATGACCTTGTCTGCGGCGAACGCCGCGCCCAGCGCAAGCATCTGCAGCGCCGCGAGCAGGACCAGATGACGGTAAAGAGACTTCACGGTTGACCCTCGATTGTCGGTGGACGAAAGAACTACGTATTTCATCGTAGTTCCACTACCGGCATCTTGTCAACGAAGGTCTTCGTAATTCCCACCCCGCGTGCCGCGCACGCGCGGGCTCAGCGCCGGCGCGCCGGTTGTCGCCGGCGCACGCGACGCTCGAGATACTCGATGATCGCGCCGGCGATATCGACACCGGTCGTACCCTCGATGCCTTCGAGCCCGGGCGAGGAGTTGACCTCGAGCACGAGCGGCCCGCGCCGGGAGCGCAGCAGGTCGACGCCGGCGATGTTGAGCCCCATCGTGCGCGCCGCGCGCACGGCGGTATCGATTTCGGCGGCCCCAAGCTCGACCACGGTCGCCACGCCGCCGCGATGCAGGTTCGAGCGAAACTCGCCCTCGCGCGCCTGGCGCTGCATCGCAGCGACAACCTTGCCGCCGACCACGAAGCAGCGGATGTCGGCGCCCTTCGACTCCCTGATGTACTCCTGCACGAGGAAGTTCGCGTAGAGGCCGCGGAACGCCTCGATCATGCCCTGCGATGCGCTGCGCTTCTCGGCGAGGAGCACGCCCTGCCCCTGCGCGCCCTCGTTGAGCTTGATCACGTGCGGCGCGTCGCCGAGCAGGGCGAGCAGATCGGACGTGTCGTCCGGATTGTCGCCGAACACGGTCGCCGGCAGGCCGATGTGCTCGCGCGCGAGCAGTTGCAGCGAGCGCAGCTTGTCGCGCGCGCGCAGCACCGCGTCGGACGAGTTCGGCGTGTACACGCCCATCATCTCGAACTGGCGCAGCACCGCCGTGCCATAGAACGTGATCGAGTTGCCGATGCGCGGGATCACCGCATCGATGCCGATGAGCGGCCGGCTCTTGTAACGCATCAGGAACTTGCCCGGCTCGATGCGCATGTAGCAGCGCAGCGGATCGAGCACGTGCACGCGATGTCCGCGCTTGCGCGCCGCGGCGACGAGGCTGGTCGTCGAATAGAGTTTGGCGTTGCGCGAGAGGATGGCTATTTTCATTGGCGGCAGTGACTGACGGGCTTCCCGGTATCCGCTGCGGCGTGCACGCCCGTCGCGGCGGGCGCGCACTGCGCTTCAACGCAACTCACGACGCCCTCCACCTCGCCCGCAGCGATACGAGGACACCGGATCGACGGCGAAATGATCGCCCAGCGCGCTGCGGCCGAGCAACATCGGAAACAGCATGTCGCGGCGATCGGTCAGGTTGATCTCGGCATCGAGGCTGGCGCCGCCGAGCACGACCGGTGTGCGGATGAACCAGCGCAAGGTCTGGTGGCCGCCGGAATCGGTGACGGTGCGGCGTGCGGCCGCAGGCGCCGCGCATTGCACGCGCGCGGCATGCCCGCGCCCTCCTGCGGCAACGCTGAAGTGCAGCCAGGTGACGCCGTCGCGCTCGTCGGCGACCAGTGCGTCGACATGCAGCGAGGACGTGCGCGCGCCGGTGTCGACCTTGGCCTTGATCGCCGCGATGCCGAGCGCGGGCAGCGCCAGCCATTCGCGCCAGCCGATGACGATGGGCCCGGTTTGGATCACGTCGAAATCTCGTCGGGAAGTTGTCCGCATCATCGCCGATCCGGTGTTACGGCATTCTTGCAGTCAGCCGGTTAGTGCGCACGCGGCGGCGCGATCGAGCAGCGCGACGAGTTCGCGCGGCGATGCGGCGATCGCGTGCGCGCCCGCGGCGGCGAGTTCCGCGCGGTCGCCGAAACCCCAGCTCACGCCGATCGCGCGCACCCCGTTCGCGAGCGCGCCCTCGACGTCGAAATGGCGGTCGCCGATCATCGCCGCCGCGTCCGCCGCGATGCCGGACTCGGCCAGCGCATTCGCGATCATCGCCGCCTTCTCGCTGTGCGCGCTGCCGCCGCCGACCGCGTAGACCTTCGCGAAATGCGCGCCGAACGGCAGGCTGGCGACGATCTTGCCGGCGTAGAGATCCACCTTGGAAGTGACCACGGCGAGCCTGACGCCGCCGCGCGCCAGCGCTTCGACTGTCTCGGCGATGCCCGGATAGATGACGTATTCGCGCCAGCCGATCGCGCCGAAGTGCTCGCGGTACAGCGCCACCGCGCGCTCGATCAACGCGGCATCGTCGCCGAGCACGAGCGGAAAGGTGGCGCGCAGCGGCGGTCCGATCCAGCGCCGCAACTCGGCGCGCGACGGAACCGCCGCGCCGAGCCGGGTCAGCGCGTACTCGATCGAGGCGAGGATGCCGATCTCCGAATCGATCAGCGTGCCGTCGAGATCGAACAGCGCGAGCCGGGTTTCTCCGCCGGACAAAGTCATGCGCGCGCTTTCAGCGCCGCCACCGCCGGCAGCTCCTTGCCTTCGAGGAATTCGAGGAACGCGCCGCCGCCGGTGGAGATGTAGGAAATGCCGTCGGCCACGGCGTACTTCTCGACCGCGGCCAGCGTGTCGCCGCCGCCGGCGATCGAGAACGCGCTGGAACGGAAGATCGCCTGCGCGATCGTCTCGGTGCCGCGGCCGAACGCGTCGAACTCGAACACGCCGACCGGGCCGTTCCAGACCACGCTGCCGGCCTTGTCGATCAGCGCGGCGTAGCGCTGCGCGGTCGCAGGCCCGATGTCGAGGATCATGTCGTCCGCGCCCACTTCGGCAACCGGCTTCACCTTCGCCGGCGCATCGGCCTTGAACTCGGGCGCGACGACGACATCCTCGGGAATCGGCACTTCGGCGCCGCGCGCCCTGGCGTCGGCGATGATCTTGCGCGCGAGCGGGATCAGGTCGGCCTCGTACAGCGACTTGCCCACGGCATGGCCTGCCGCCGCGATGAAGGTATTGGCGATGCCGCCGCCGACGATGAGCTGGTCCACCTTCGCGATCAGGCTCTGCAGCAGCTCGAGCTTGGTCGACACCTTCGAGCCGGCGACGATCGCGAGCAGCGGACGCCTGGGATGTTCGAGCGCCTTGCCGAGCGCATCGAGCTCGGCCATCAGCAGCGGCCCGCCGCAGGCGACATGGGCGCGGCGGATCACGCCGTGGGTCGACGCCTGCGCGCGATGCGCGGTGCCGAACGCGTCCATGACGAAAATCTCGCACAACATCGCGTAGCGCCCGGCCAGCGCGGCATCGTCCTTTTCCTCGCCGACGTTGAAGCGGCAGTTTTCGAGCAGCACGACCTCGCCCGGATCGACGTCCACCGTCTCGCCGCCCAGATAGTCGCGCACCAGGCGCACCGGCTTGCCGAGCGCGTTGCCGAGCCACGCCGCGACCGGCGCCAGCGATTCGTGCTCGCTGAAATGGCCTTCCTTCGGCCGGCCGAGATGGGACATGACCAGCACGCGCGCGCCCGCGTCGCGCGCGAGCTTGATCGTCGGCAGCGCGGCTTCGAGGCGCTGGCTGGCGGCGACCTTGCCGTCCTTGAGCGGCACGTTCAAATCCTCGCGGATCAGCACGCGCTTGCCTGCGAGGTCGAGTGAAGTCATGCGGAGTATGGCCATGCGCGATTCCTGCTGCGGGGTAGAAGGGACGGCGTGCATTTTAACCGCAGCGGCGGGGTTGCGCGGCAGGCGCCTTCCGCCAATCGCGCATTGCCTGGCGCCATCCGATCCGCGAAGATGCGGGCACTCCGGAAACGCAAGCGCATGCACACGATCGCCTTCATCCACGACCTCGCCATCATCATGCTGACCGCCGGCGTGGTGACGATCGTCTTCCACCTGCTGCGCCAGCCGGTCGTGCTCGGCTACATCGTCGCCGGCGTGCTGATCGGCCCGCACACGCCGCCCTACGCGCTGATCACCGACGAGGAATCCACGCGCACGCTGGGCGAGCTCGGCGTCGTCTTCCTGCTGTTCTCGCTCGGCCTGGAATTCTCGCTCAAGCGCCTGCGCCAGGTCGGCGCGACCGCGCTGATCGCCGCGCTGGTCGGCATCGTCACCATGATCTGGCTCGGCTACGAGATCGGCCTCGCCTTCGGCTGGCGCAACATGGACGCGCTGTTCCTCGGCGCGATGCTGTCGATCTCCTCGACCACGATCACGATCAAGGCGCTGGACGAACTCGGCCTGCGCCGCGAAAAGTTCGCGCAGACCGTGTTCGGCATCCTCATCATCGAGGACGTGCTCGCGATCTGCATGGTCGCGCTGCTCTCCAGCGTGGCCAAGACCGGCAACGTCGACGCGGGCGAAGTGTTGTCCACGTTCGGCAAGCTGACCGTGTTCCTCGTCGCCTCGCTCGTCGTGGGCATCCTCACCGTGCCGCGCCTGCTCGACTTCATCGCCCGCGTCGGGCGCAACGAGATGCTGCTGGTCGGCGTGCTCGGCCTCTTGTTCGGCTTCTGCCTGGTCGTGATCAAGCTCGGCTATTCGGTCGCGCTCGGCGCGTTCACGATCGGCGTGATCATCGCCGAGGCGAAGTCGCTGCGCCGCATCGAGCACCTGATCGAACCGATCCGCGACATGTTTTCGGCGGTGTTCTTCGTCACCATCGGCCTGCTTCTCGACCCGCGCGTGCTGATCGACTACGCCTGGCCGATCACCCTGATCACGCTCGCGATCGTGCTCGGCAAGACCCTCGCGCGCACGTTCGGTTCCTTCGCCGCCGGCCAGAGCGGGCGCGACTCGATGCGCATCGGCATGAGCCTGGCGCAGATCGGCGAATTCTCCTTCATCATCGCCACGCTCGGCGCGACGCTGAAGGTCACCAGCGACTTCCTCTATCCGGTTGCGGTCGCGGTATCGGCGCTGACCACGCTGCTGACGCCGTACCTGATCCGCTGGGCCGATCCGCTCGCGCGCCGGCTCACGCATGCGGCACCGGGCGGATTCCGCCGCATCCTGCACATGTATACCGAATGGCTGCAGGGCCTGCGCTTCGACGGCGACCGCGCGGTGATCGCGGCGATGGTGCGGCGCATCCTGCTGCAGGCCTTCGTCAATTTCTGCCTGGTCGCCGCGATCTTCGGCGGCGGCGCCTACCTCGCCTCCTCGCGCTCGCTCGACCTGTCCGCGTGGATCGCGAACCGCGCGATCGAGCACACGCTGATCTGGGGCGCGGCGCTGCTCGTCTCGCTGCCGTTCCTGATCGCCGCCTACCGCAAGCTCAAGGCGCTGGCGATGATGCTCGCCGAGGTCAGCGTGCGCGGCAGCGGCCGCCGCAGCCAGGCGGCGCGGCGCATCGTCGCCGAAGTGCTGCCGCTGGCGACGACCGCGGCGATGCTGCTGCTGGTCTGCGCACTGTCATCCTCGATCCTGCCGCCGGCCGAGTTGCTCGTCGCCGTGCTGGTCGGCGGCGCACTCGTGCTCGCATTGCTGTGGCGCACCCTGGTCAAGCTGCACTCGCGCCTGCAGATCGCGCTGCTGGAGACGATCCAGTCGGAGAAGGACACGCATTGAATCGCGCCAGGAATCTGCTTCGTGCCGCCCCGAAATCGGGGAAAGCCTGCCTTTACCGTCGATTCCCATGTACGGCCAAGCCTTGATGCGCTCTCGCTATTTGCTCCGCAGATCTTCAATGCGCTGAAGCAAATCGGGGATGTCGGTGCGTACGTCTCCCAGACGATCTGGAAATCGACATCGAAATAGCCATGAGCGACACGGTTGCGCATTCCACGCATGCGTTGCCATGGAATATCGGCATGGAGTGCGACGAATGCCGGTTCCATGGCAATGAGTTTCGCCGCGGTTTCGCCGATGATGATGAGGTTCAGAACTACCGCTTGCTTCGTGCGTTTATCGGCCAGAAAGTCGTCGCGCGTCATCCCGGCCAAGTATTCACGGATATCTTGCGCGGCTTCTTCGATCTGCGCCAGCAACGCAGGAGCGCGCGAGCCGGTCACAGCGGACGCGCTTCCGACAGCACCCGCTCGCGGAACTCGCGCGAGATCTCGCCGGGCGTCAACAGGTCCACCCGGACACCCAACAACTGCTGCAGTTCCTCCTGCAAGCCGCCGAGCTCGAACAACGTCACGCCAGGCAAAGCGTCAACAAGCAAATCGAGATCGCTGCCATCGCGGTCAGCGCCGCGAAGCACCGAGCCGAAAACCCTCGGATTGGCGACTCGGAAGCGCGCAATCGTTGCGCGAACGGCGTCGCGCTGCTGGGCAAGTGCCTGTGAGGGAAGCATTTGGATGGACAGATGACGACGGACGTGCCTGAAGTATAGCAGTGCGGGTCCTGCTCACTCCTCATCCGCATCCGCATTCGCCCCCGGCCGCGAGATCGTGAAGCTGCCGAAGGCGAAGCCCAGGTCCCAGCCCTTGCCGCGGCCGGAAATGGCGAGCGAAACCGGGCCTTTGGTCATCGCCTGCGCCTCGGCCGAGTCGACCGCGCCGGCGTGCGCGCCGGCCGTGGCGTAACTGCCGAGCACGTCCTCGATGGCGTACAGGTGCGAGAAGCGGCCACGGCCGTTCTTGATCTCCGACTTGCCGAAGGTGATGCCGCCGCCCTTGGTGCGGATATCGACCTTCATCTTCGCGCCGTTGCTGCAGCTGACCATGCCGTGGCCCGAAGCGGTCTTGTAGAACGCCGACCAGCCGGACAGGTCGAAGTCCATGTCGCAGGTGATTTCGCGCGCGCTCGCGGCGCCGGACCAGAGCAGGGCCACCGCGCCGAGCAGGGCCATCTTCGTGACGATGCGCATGGGAAACTCCTTCTTCGTGGGTGTTCCGAGCCTAGCAGCAGGCAAAGTGACGATGAAGGCGCACCGCGATGGCGATTCAGATTCGTGAATCGCCATCGCTTTCCTTCTGCCATCGGGAGAAGGAATGATTCAGGTGTCCCGCCGTTACTTCGCGTTCGCGAGCGCCAGCGTCATGTCGAGCATGCGGTTGGAGAAACCCCACTCGTTGTCGTACCACGACAGCACCTTGACCAGCGTGCCGTCGATCACGCGCGTCTGCGTCTCGTCGTAGATCGACGACAGCGGGTTGTGGTTGAAATCGACCGAAACCAGCGGCTTGCGATTGATGCCGAGGATGCCCTTCAAGCGGCCTTCGCTCGCTTCCTTCACCACCGCGTTGATTTCCTCCGCGCTGGTCGCGCGCCTGGCGACGAAGACGAGATCGACCACGGAGACGTTGATCGTCGGCACGCGCATGGCGAAGCCGTCGAGCTTGCCGTTCAATTCCGGCAGCACGAGGCCGACCGCGGCCGCAGCGCCGGTCTTGGTCGGAATCTGGCTCATCGTCGCCGAGCGCGCGCGGCGCAGGTCCTTGTGGAACACGTCGGTCAGCACCTGGTCGTTCGTGTACGAGTGGATCGTCGTCATCAGGCCGTGCTGGATGCCGATCTTCTCGTTGATCGCCCACGCCAGCGGCGCGAGGCAGTTGGTCGTGCACGACGCGTTCGAGATGACCTCGTGCTGCGCCCTGATCTTGTCGTGGTTGACGCCGTAGACGAAGGTGCCGTCCACGTCCTTCTCGCCCGGCGCGGAAATGATCACCTTCTTCGCGCCCGCGGCGATGTGCGCTGCGGCCTTGGCCTTCGAGGTGAACAGGCCCGTGCACTCGAGCACCACGTCGACGCCGAGCGCCTTCCACGGGAGTTTCGACGGATCGCGCTCGGCGCAGACCTTGATCTTGTCCTTGCCGATCACGAGATCGCCGCCTTCCACCCTCACCTCGTGCGAGAAGCGCCCGTGCGCCGTGTCGTACTGGGTCAGGTGCGCGTTGGTTTCCGCATCGCCCAGGTCGTTGACCGCGACGACCTGGATCTCGTTCGTGCGGCCGGATTCGTACAGCGCGCGCAGCACGTTGCGGCCGATGCGGCCATAGCCATTGATGGCGACTTTCACAGACATGGACGAAGCTCCTCGGAGAATAACGAAACCTTCCGGGCACGCACGCCCGGCGGGGCTGGCAAGTTTACCTCGCCCGCGACCGGGGCGCCCGTCCCGCCGGCGCGCGCCCGCGCAGCTTCGCCCATCGCGGCGATGCCGCTATCCTTCCCGCTCCTCTCGTCGCGTTTGCCGCCCATGACCCGTTTCCAAGCCGCCGCCATCCACCTCGGCATCAGCCTCACCGTCGCCGCGCTCGTCGCCTGCCTGATCTACTTCGTCTGGTATCCGCATCCCTACTTCCAGGTCGCCGGCGGCAGCAGCCTGATGCTGCTGATCATGGGCGTCGACATCGTCATCGGCCCGCTGCTGACCCTGGTCGTCTACAAGGCCGGCAAGAAAGGGCTGCGCTTCGACCTCGCCTGCATCGCCCTGCTGCAGGCCGCGGCCTTCCTCTACGGCTTCTCGGTGATCGCGCGCGCGCGGCCGGTGTTCATCGTTGCCCGCCTCGACCGCTTCATCCCGGTCTACGCCAACGATCTCGACGATGCCGACCTCGCCCAGGCCCGGCAGCCCGCATTCGCCACGCGCTCCTGGACCGGCCCGCGCCTGGTCGGCGCACAGTCGCCGACCGACGTGAAGGAAAGAAACGACCTGCTGTTCTCCGGCATCGCCGGCAAGGACCTGGAGAAATTCCCGAAATACTACGTCGCCTATGCCGAGGTCGCCGATGCGATGCTGGCCAAGGCCAGGCCGCTGGCCGAGCTCGAAGCGAAATCGCCGCGCGCCAAGGCCGTGGTCGAGCGCTACCTCGCCG
>NZ_DBNHDN010000010.1:0-61446 GCF_057139185.1 Rudaea sp.
GCTGGATCAGGTCGCCGAGCGTGACCTTGCCGGACTTTTCGATCGCGGCGTGGTCGATGGTGAGCACCGGGTTGGCGGTTTCCATGTCGACGCGGCGGATGTTCGAACCGGTCACCACGATGGTTTCGAGGTTCTGGCTCTTCTTGTCGCCGCTGTCGGCGTTCTGGGCTTGGGCAGTCGTAGCGATACCGGCGGTGGCCACGGCGCCCATGGTCAGGGCGAGGCGCACCGAGGAAGATAGCTTGTTGATTTCGTTGAGTTTCATACACTCTCCAACGTCAGGGTTGATCTTTCGGGACAAAAAAATTCCTCCCCATCCAGGGGAAAAAGCACACACGAACACGCCTACGCGCAATTTCGATGACGCCGGATACTAGCAACAAATCCTTAACAAGGAAACATTCAAGGCGCGCCCGGAACTTCCGTTCGGTTCCGATTCAGGGACATGGTCACGCCCGATGAGAAGGCAAAAAAAAAGCCCGCGCGTCCGTTGCCGGGCGCGCGGGCTGCAGTACAACCAGTTGTTTTTAGAACTTCACCGTTACGCGACCCCAGAAGTAGCGGCCGATCGTGTCGTAGGTGTTGACGTCGGTGTTGGCGTTGGTCACGGCCTGGTAGAACAGCGGCGGCTGCTTGTCGCCCAGGTTGTCGATACCCACGTCGACGCGGGTCTTGAGCGCCGACAGGTTGTAGCCGACCGACACGTCGTGACGCACCCATGAGCCGACGTGGTAGCTGCCGAGGGCGAAGACGTGCACACGGCTCTGGTAGCGCTGGCGCCACGAAGCCGAGAAATCGCCCATCGACCAGTCGATGCTGCCCAGCGCGCGCCAACGGGCGAAGTTGCCGTACTGCGAGTTGTAGCCGCCGGCGACATGGGTGACCACCGCCGTACCGGTGCCCGTCGGCACGGTGTTGTCGTACTTGGTGTAGTACGTGGCCTGAAGGCCGAAGCGGAAGTTGCCGTACGGCGTTTCCTGCAACCGGTAGCTGGCGGCGAAGTCTGCGCCCGCGGCATCGAGGCGGCCCAGGTTGGTATAGGCGACGCCGGAGATGCTGTCGATCTGGCCCGAGGAGAAATTGATGAACTTGCAGAACGGGTTGTTCTTGTCGGCGAAGCAGAAGTTGGAGATGGTCTGACCGGTCGGACGCACGATCAGGTCGGTCAGGTAGACGCGCCACAGGTCGGCGCTGACGCTCAGGCCTTCGATGAAGTGCGGGTCGTAGACGAAGCCGTAGTCGAAGGTCGAACCGACTTCCGGCTTGATCGGCTGGCCGGCCACATTGGCGCCGGAGTAGAGCACCTGCACCTGGTTGCCGTTGGACGAACCGAAGCCCGCGCCCGGCGACACGTAGTTGTCGTACGAGCTCTGCAGGGCGGCCGAGGTCTCGGTCAGGTTCGGCGCACGGAACACCTTCGACACCGTGCCGCGCAGCAGCAGGTCTTCCAGCGGCTTGTACTCGATCGCCGCCTTCCAGTTGTTGGTGCTGCCGAAGCTCGAATACTTCGAGTAACGGTCGCCGAGGATCAGGTTGAGGCTGTTCGCGAACGGCGCGTCCTTGACGATCGGCACGAGCAACTCGGCGTAGGCTTCCTTGACGTCATAGTTGCCGCTGAACGGCGAGGTGCAGGTTTCCGGGATGCCGCCGCAACGCCCGCCGTTGTGCGGATCGGCGACCGTGGCCTGATCGGCGTCGGTTTCGACGTACTGCTTGCGGTAGCTCAGGCCCGCGGCCATGCTGACGTTGCCGGCCGGCAGCGAGAACAGGTCGCCGTTGGCGCTGACGTTGGCCTGGCGCTGGATCTGCAGGGCGTGATAGTGCAGCGTGCTGCCGTAGTACTTCTGCAGAAGCGTCACGGTGTTCGGGTCGAACTGGTTGAGGATGTTCAGGCAGGTGGTATTGCTCAGGCCGGCGCTGGCCGGCGTGCAGTTCGCGCCGAGCGCGCCGCTCTGGGTGATCGCCGCGGCGTTGAGATAGCCCGCGCGCGTGCGGTTGGCGCTGAACTTGCCAAAGCCGATGTTTGCATCCCACTGCCAGCCGGTGTCGAGCAGATTGCCGCCGAGGCCGGCGGTCACCTGGTTGTTTTCCGTATTGTAGTTCTGGTGGCGAGGACCGAGCGCGACCAGGCGCAGCGAAGCATTTTGTGCGCTCTTGGTGCCGATGTCGACGCCGAACGGGTTGTACGGATTCTTCGAGGAAATCAGCAGGCCCGTGCTGAACAGGCTGACCGGGACCGAGGCGATCTGGAATGCCGAGTCGGTCTTGTTGTACAGCAGGTTCATGTAGGCTTCGACCGAATCGGTCAGCTTGTAGGTGCCCTTGACGAAGGCGTTGGTGCGCTCGGACGGCGTCGAGATCAGGTTGATCGCGGCGAAGTTGTAGAGGTCGCCCAGGCCGGCAGAACTGCCGCCCTGGAAACAACGGAAGCCTTTCGGGATGCCATTGCCGCCAGGGGCGGTCGGGTCGTACGTACCACCCGGAACGTTGCCACCTTCGACGACATTCGGGCATGCGCTGAACATCGGTCCGCGGATGAAGCCGGTCGGTGCCGAGGTCGAACCGGTGTAGCCGACCGCCCCGGTAGCAACGTTACGAGTGTAGGAATAACGGGCGTAGTCGCGCAGGCCGGCGAGGATCTGGTCCTGCTTGTTGTAGTCGATGCCGCCCATGACGCTGCCACGGTCGGTGGCCTGGCCGATGGTCAGGTTGAAACCCTTGCGCTGACCGTCGTCGCGGTCGGAAATGCCGTACTGGCCGCTGACTTCGAGGCCCTGGTAGTTCTTGCGCGTGATGACGTTGACCACGCCGCCGATCGCGTCGGAGCCGTAGATCGCCGAGGCGCCGTCGGTCAGCACTTCGATGCGCTCGATCAGGTTGGCCGGAATCGCGTTGACGTCGGCCGTGGTGCCGCCGATCTGCAGGCGGCGACCATCGATGAGGACGAGCGAGCGCACCGAGCCCAGGCCGCGCAGCGAAACGTTCGCCTGGCCGCTGCCGCCGCCGTTGTTGACGTTGGTGTTGTTGGCGTTGCCGGCGATCGCGGGCAGATCCTGGACGATGTCGCCGAGGGTGGTCTTGCCCGATTTGGAAATCGCGGCGTGGTCGATCGTGATGACCGGGTTGGCCGTTTCCATGTCGACACGGCGGATGTTCGAACCGGTGACGACGATGGTTTCGAGATTGCGGGCCTTGCTGTCCGCGCTGTCCGCGTTCTGCGCGAGGGTCGTGCCGGCCGTGGCCGCGGCGCCGATGGCGAGGCCGAAACGGACCGCCGAAACCAGCTTGTTGGTATTCAAATTCATCTAACTGCTCCCCAACGGGTAAAGTGGAAATTCATCGAAATGACCGGCCACCGGCAAAAAGTCCGGGCTCAAGCTTCGGTGGAAGGTGCATGAATCTGCAATATTAGCAACAAATCTTTAACAATGGAACAGGTTTTTTCTTTTCATTTCATCTGCTTGCAAATGTGCAGAAATCGTGAAGTCCATCGCGGGGGCGACAAGCAAGGGGCGCGCTGCACGGCCGATGAGGTGCGCTGCCGCGCACGCAGCAACGTGGCGGCGCAGGAAATGCGGGGCTTCGCAGCGACTTTGGGCGGCGCCGGGACGGCTGCCGGGATCAGAGATCCTGGTGGTATTGCACGTACGGCACGCGTGCCTGACTCGATTCGATTTCGCGCGAGACGGGGCCGTTGTTGAGGTAGGGCAAGTTGCCCGAGGACCACAGGTTCTGCGTACCCACGCGGAACATGCCGCTCCATGGCGTGCGCCAGGAGATGCCGAGGTCGAGGCCGGTCAGGCGCGAACTGACGGCGTTGGCGCCGAGCGGATCGGCGGGACTGAGCACGTGGCCGGTGAGGTTGCCGCCGAACGAGCCGTACTGCACGCCGAAGCTGACCGCGGCCTGGTTGAGGCTGGTCAGCGGCGTTGTCGTGCCGGGGACGGAGAGCTGGATGCGGCCGAGACTGGCGCCGATGTTGACCGACTGGTCGTCATCGAGGCGGAAGCGGCCGAGTGCGTTGACCTGCGAGTTCTGTGCATCAAGCAGCGAATAGCTGGACAGGCCGAGAGGCAGCGACGGATTGCCCAGTCCGGCGACGCCGTAGTTGGGGGAAAAGCCGGCGACGTTGTCGTGGCGCAGCCAGGTCAGGTCGTAGCTGAGGCCGAGTTCGAAAGCATCGGAAGCCAGCCAGTTCGTGCCGAGACGGAATTCACCGCCATGCGCCAGCATGTCGGGGTTCGCGCCGGCCGGCATTTGCGGGGCGGAGCGTCCCAGGCTGACTTGCGCGCTCGCATTGTTGCCGATACGCATCAACAGGCCGCCGGAGACGAGGCTGGTGACGTCGATCAGCCGCCATTCGTTTGCTGCGCCGATCTGTGGCGACTTGGGCAAGGTGGGATTGTGATTGTCGCCCGCTGCAACCAAAGCCAGGATGCGGCCATCGGGGGTGCCCCAAAGCGGAACACTGCGCGCGTCCGAGCTGCCGAGAAGACTGCTCGAGCCGAGCATCTGTTCGAGCAGTTGCGGTGTGGCCCGGGTCGGCGGGGCAAGCGCAAGTGCCGGCGCAGGCGACTGCGCGACGCCGGCAAGCGGCATCGATGCAGTCAGCACCAGGGCGAGGAGTTTGCGCATGAATCCGGCCGTCACGTTTCCGCAGGTTATAGAGTGTTCATCCAGGTTCCGAGTTCCGTGTCGCAGGACGGGAAAACTTTATCCAGCGGCCTGCCGATGGTACCACGGTTTATGAAAAACTAACAATCATTTTCCCGTCTTTGTGTGAGTCGCGCCACAGATTCTTTCGCGGACGACGCAGCCGCCTGCTGTGCCAAACTTCCCGATCCATGCGCACCCCCGCAAAATCCTCGTCGCGCCCGCGACCACGGCGTTGGCCGCGGCGCGTCGTCCTTGCATTGCTCGCCTTCATCGCCCTCACCTGGCTGCCGGTGCTTATCCTGCGCTTCCTGCCGCCGCCGACTTCGGCCTTCATGGTCGAACGGCGGTTCGCGGCCTGGCGCGAGGGCGACGGCCGCTTTGCCTTGAAGCATCGCCACCTGCCGCTGGCCGACATTTCCGTCGAATTGCCGATCGCGCTGGTCGCGGCCGAGGACCAGAAATTCCCGTTCCACCACGGCTTCGACCTGCAGGCGATCGGCGAGGCGATGGACGATGCCGACGATGGCGCGCGCCTGCGCGGCGCGAGCACCATCTCGCAACAGGTCGCGAAGAACCTGTTCCTGTGGAACGGACGCAGCTTGGTGCGCAAGGGGCTGGAGGCATATTTCACCGTGCTGATCGAGCTGACCTGGCCGAAGTCGCGCATCCTGGAGGTCTACGCCAACATCGCCCAGTTCGGCGACGGTATCTACGGCGCCGACGCGGCGGCACGGCAATTCTTCGGCAAATCCGCGCGGGAGCTGGGCGCGCGCGAATCGGCGCTGCTCGCGGCAAGCCTGCCCAATCCGCTCAAGCTGCGCGTCGACGCGCCATCGCCCTACATGCTTGGGCGCGTGGCGTGGATCGAGCGCCAGGTGCGCCAGCTCGGCGGCCCCGGCTATCTCGCGCGCTGAAACGATGCCGGGAAGCCGACGCGGCCGAGGTATCGGTTGCCGCAGGCTTGGGCTAGCATTCAGCCATTCCCGCTTCGGCCCGCGTGCTCCATGTCCAGACTCTGCGTTGTCGTCCCGGCCTACAACGAAGGCGAGAGCCTGCGCGAATTCCACGCGCGGCTTGCGACCGTCTTCGATCAGGTCGCCGGCAAATTCGACATGCAGTGCGAGGTGCTCTACGTCGACGACGGCAGCCGCGACGACACCTACGTGGTGATGTGCAGCCTGCGCGACAGCGATGCGCGCGTGGCGACGCTCAAGCTGGCGCGCAACTTCGGCAAGGAACTCGCGTTGACCGCGGGACTCGACGCCGCCGATGCCGACGCTGTTGTCGTCATCGATGCCGACCTGCAGGACCCGCCCGAGTTGATTCCGTCGTTCATCGAGTATTGGCGCGAAGGCTGCGACGTCGTTTACGGCACGCGCTCCACGCGCGCAGGCGAGACGCCGTTGAAAAAATTCACCTCGGCCGCGTTCTACCGCGTCATGGAAAAGCTCAGCGCAACGCCGGTGCCGCGCGACACCGGCGATTTCCGCCTGATGAGCCGGCGCGCGCTGGATGCGTTGAGGCGCCTGCGCGAACGCCAGCGCTTCATGAAGGGCCTGTTCACCTGGGTCGGTTACAGGCAGAAATCCGTGGTCTACGAACGCGATGCGCGTTTCGCCGGCGAGAGCAAGTTCAACTACTGGCGCCTGTGGAACTTCGCGCTCGAGGGCATCACATCCTTCTCGACCGCGCCGTTGAAACTGGCCACCTATGTTGGCCTGGGTACGGCGGGTCTGTCTTTCGTCTACGCGCTGTGGGTGTTCGGCAAGGCGCTGCTGCTCGGCGACCGCGTGCAAGGTTATCCGACCTTGATGCTCGTGATCCTCTTTCTCGGCGGCGTGCAGTTGATGGCTCTGGGCATGATCGGCGAATACCTCGGGCGCATCTACATCGAGACGAAGCAGCGGCCGCTGTATCTGATCGACGAGCTGATTCCGGCGGCGCGGGACGAAACCGGCATTTCCTTGCAAAATTCGGCAAGCCAAGCCGGGAAGGTCGGCGTAAACTGACATCCGTTCGTCCTTCCGGCTTGACCAGCCATTCGGCTGTTGAAAACCGCCGGAGTGACGTGAATAACTCCGAAACTTCGAGCGGGAGGTTGCGATGCGCATCGTCAAGCAATTGATCGAAGGCAGACGCGAGATCTATTCGATCGGTCCGGACCAACCCGTGCTCGCGGCCATCCAGATGATGGCCGACAAGTTCGTCGGCGCCCTGCTCGTGGTGCGCGGCGACGATTTGCTCGGCATCGTTTCCGAGCGCGACTATGCGCGCAAGGTCATCCTCAAGGGCCGTTCGTCGAGCGACACGCCGGTGCGCGACATCATGACCGCGGATCTGATCACCGTCAGCCCGCACGAAACCGTGCATCGCTGCATGCGTCTGGTCACCGACAAGCACATCCGCCATCTGCCCGTGGTCGAGAACGGCAAGGTCATCGGCATGCTCTCGATCGGCGACCTGGTCAAGGCGGTGATCGATGACCAGGCCGAGCAGCTCGAGCAGTTGCAGCGCTATATTTCGGGTTGAAGCCTGCTTCCCTTATCCCGGCGGAAAAAGGGAGAAGCTACACCGCCACCGCACTCGCGTGCTCGCGCGTGGCGGCAAAGCTGATGTCGGGCCAGCGTTCTTCAGTCAGTTGCAGATTCACGCGCGATGGCGCGATGTAGACGAGCTCACCGGCCGCGTCGAGGGCGAGGTTCGGCGCGGCTTTCTCGCGGAACTCCTCGAGCTTCTTCGCGTCGCTGCACTTGATCCAGCGCGCGGTGACGACGTTGACGTTCTCGAACGTGGCCTCGACGCCGTATTCGTCTTTCAGGCGATACGCGACGACGTCGAACTGGAGCACGCCGACCGCGCCGAGGATCAGGTCGTTCGACATCAGCGGGCGGAAGAACTGCGTCGCGCCTTCCTCGGACAATTGCGCGAGGCCCTTCTGCAACTGCTTCATCTTGAGCGGATCGCGCAGGCGCGCGCGGCGGAACAGCTCGGGCGCGAAGTTCGGGATGCCGGTGAAGGCGAGCGCTTCGCCTTCGGTGAAGGTGTCGCCGATCGAGATCGTACCGTGGTTGTGAATGCCGATCACGTCGCCGGGAAACGCTTTTTCCACGATGTCGCGATCGCTGGCCATGAAGGTCAGTGCGTTGGCGAGTTTCATTGTCGATGCGGTGCGCACGTGGAACGCCTTCATGCCCGCGCTGAACGTGCCCGAGCAGATGCGCATGAAGGCGACGCGGTCGCGGTGCATCGGATCCATGTTTGCCTGGATCTTGAACACGAAACCGCTGAGCGGGCTCTCGGTCGCATCGACCGAGCGCGTCGTCGCCGCATGCGAAGCCGGCGCGGGCGCGTGCTCGACGAAGAAGTCGAGCAGCAGCTGCACGCCGAAGTTGTTCACCGCCGAGCCGAAGAACACCGGGGTCTGCTTGCCGGCGAGATACTGATCCGGATCGAACGGGTGCGATGCGCCCTGCACGAGTTCGAGTTCGTCGCGCAGCTCGCGCAGCATGTCTTCGCCGATCTTCGCGGCGAGCGCGGGGTCGTCGAGCGAGGCGAAGATGGTCGAATCCTGGCGGGTGAAATTGCGCCCCGGCTCGAATACGTGCACCTCGCCGGTCAGCAGGTGATACACGCCCTTGAGGCGCGAGCCCATGCCGATCGGCCAGGTGATCGGCGCGCACCGGATCTTCAACACCGACTCGACCTCGTCAAGCAGCTCGATCGGCGCGCGGCCCTCGCGGTCGAGCTTGTTGATGAAGGTCATGATCGGCGTGTCGCGCAGGCGGCACACGTCCATCAGCTTGATCGTGCGTTCCTCGACGCCCTTGGCGCAGTCGATCACCATGAGCGCCGAATCGACCGCGGTCAGCACGCGGTAGGTGTCCTCGGAAAAATCCGCGTGGCCCGGCGTGTCGAGCAGGTTGACGACGCGGCCTTCGTACGGAAATTGCATCACCGACGAAGTCACCGAGATGCCGCGCTCCTTCTCCAGCGCCATCCAGTCCGAGGTCGCGTGCTTGGCCGCCTTGCGCGACTTGACGCTGCCGGCCATCTGGATCGCGCCGCCGAACAGCAGCAGCTTCTCGGTCAGCGTGGTCTTGCCCGCGTCGGGATGCGAGATGATCGCGAACGTGCGCCGGCGGCGGGTTTCGAAGGTGTGGTCCATGAAAAACGCGAATTTTCCGGGGCAAAGGGGCGGTATCATAAAGCGCGCGGCGAACGATTCGCCAAAATTTCGATTGATCCGGCCTTGCGCCCGATGCGCCCTCGAGAACTTCCGATGCAAACCAGCGTGACCAAGGCCGCGACCGCCGTTGATCAGTACCGGCATTGGCGCAGTCGATTTTCCGCGCAGGTCGCGGCGAAAAAAATGTGCGATTTCCTCGCCGCTGCCGACGAGCAGGATTGGCTCGAAGCCGCCCGCGCCGTGATGATGGAGTACGGCCTGCCGGCGGCGCAGCCGATGCTCGAGGCGGCGATCGGCGCACATCCGCGCTCGGTCGAACTGCGCCGGGCTCTCGGCGGTGTGTATCGTCGGGCAGGTCGTGATGCGAAGGCGGAGGAAATCCTGCGCCGCTTGCTCGACGAGAAACCGGATGATGTCTCCACCGCACTCGCCCTGGCGGAGATGTTCAAGGAGCAGGGACGCGTCCGCGCCGCGGCGGACTGCCTGCACTCGTGCATGCGGCATCACTCGGCGGACGCGAAGCTGGCGATCTGGGCGATCGAATTTCTCGACGCTTGCGATTGCAAGGCCGATGCTGCCGCGGTGGCGTCCGCGGCAATCGCGGCGAATCCCGACGACGCACGCCTGCACGCCTACGCCGGCATGCTGCAACTCCAGCTCGGAAATTTCGAAGCGGCACGCGAACATCATCTGTTTGCGCTCAATCGCAGCGAACAGGCGTGGGAATGGAACATGCCGCTCGGCCTGTCGCAGACGCTGAAGTACCGCTCTGCAGAGCATCCGGATTTCGCCTTGTACGCCGCAGGGCGCGCGCGCGCGGGGCTCAGCGATCGCGCCCGTTCCGCGCTGCTGTTCACTTCCGGCAAGGCTTGCGACGATGTCGGCGACTACGCGGCGGCTGCGCGATATTTCCGCGACGCGAATGCCCTGGCCGGCCGCATGACGAAGTGGACGCTCGGGCACTGGGAACAAATGGTCCAGGCGCGTCTGGCCGCCGCGGCGCCGCCTGCCCGATCCATGTCGCCCGGCGAGCCCGCGCCGATCTTCATCGTCGGTCTGCCCCGTTCCGGCACCACGCTCGCTGCCGAACTGCTGGCGCGATATCCGCATGTATGCAATCGCGGCGAGCTGCCGTGGATCGCCTGGCTGTTCGAGAGATCGATGACGCAGAGGATGCCGTCGGTTGGCGATCTGGATCGTGTTGCCGCGACCTACCTCGCGCAGTTGCGCCGCGACGATACCGATGCGCGGTGGTTCATCGACAAGCAGCCGCATAATTTCCGTTACGTCGACTTCACGCTCGCGCTCTGGCCGCAGGCCAAGATCATCTACTGTGAACGCAATCCACGCGACAACGCGCTGTCGCTGTGGATGCAGGCGTTCCTGGAAGACGTGCAGGGATTTTCCTATCGCTTCGATCACATCGACCGCGTGATGAAGGATTGCCGGCGACTGATGGATCACTGGCGCGGACGATATCCCGCCTCGATACGCACTCTGCGCTACGAGTCGCTCGTGCGCGATCCGCAGGCGCACATCGCCGAACTTGCCGAGTGGATCGGCATCTCCGGTGCAGCGGACATCTCCAAAGCGCCGGTCGCTTCGTCGAGCATCAGCACCGCGAGCCTGTGGCAGGCCCGCCAACCCGTGTACGCGAGTTCCGTCGGGCGCTGGCACAACTACCTGCCTTTCGTGCCCGAGCTGGCGGCGTTTGCGGAAGAGTGATTTTCGCGCGACCTCAGGGCGCGCCCACGCCCACGCCTTCCGTCGGCGTGAAGGCCCTGCCGTCGGGGCCGACGAGCTGGATCGGCACCGACAGCATCGTCATGTTCGCATTGCGCTGCACGACGAAATGCAGGTGCGGGCCGTTGGTGTAGCCGGTATCTCCCGACAGCGCCAGTACTTGGCCCGTGTGCACACGATCGCCTACCTGCACGCGCGCGCTTTCGAGTTGCAGGTGCGCGTACACCGCCATCGTGCCGTCGCTGTGCACGATGCGCACGTTGTTCGCGCGGTCGCCGTACTTGTCCATGTCGAGACCGTTGCCGTAGTAGTCGTTGTCGACCGTCATCACGATGCCGTCGCGCGCGGCGAGCACGGGCGTGCCCTCGGGCATGCCGATGTCGATCGCGTATCGGTTCTGCGGTTCGTTGTGGCTGAACGCGCCGCCGAAGCCCTGGTTGATGCGCAGCTTGAGATCGGCAGGAAACGGCAACGCGTAGCGCGCATTCTCGTCGGGCACAGCGCGGTAATCGCCCGGCATGTAGGTGTACTTGTAGCCATAGCGGAAGCCCGCAGCCGGATTGGTCGCGACGATGTGCAGTGCGCGCGTCTCGCTGCGCCCGGGCAGCACCACGCGCGCGGGCAGAACTTCGGGTACGGTACGCACGTTGTTCGCGTCGGTGACGTCGATCTCGACCGTGATCGGCCCGCCCGCATCGTTGACGAGGACGATCGTTCGATCCTCATCGCTGCCTTCCTCGCGCGCGCGCAGCAACGGCTGTGCGTCGGTGCGCACCAGCGTCGACTTCACTCCGGGCGTGTTGTCCGGCGGCTTGACGTCAGTGAAATGAATGATGCCCTGCGCGTCGGTGTACTGATACATGTGCTTGGCGTGCGCGAGCGCGGCCAGGCCGGCGAGCATGAATCCCGCCATCGCGCGCAAACCGTTTGCTGGGTAGTGCATTGAACTTCCGGCTCCGCCGCAAACTGAACTAGCGCTTCGCGGGCGCCTCATGCAGCCCGTACCACAGCACATCGAGCAACTCGCCCTTCGGGTCTTCATCCTGTTCCCGATACATGATGCCACCCAATCGATTCGACCGGACGAAGGCGGTTTTCGCTTTCAGCGACTGTGCGTCTTCGTAGCGGATGAAGTGTTGTGTCCTCGGGTTTCACAGGAATGGCGCTTGCGCAACGGCGTCCCAATGACGCTCGTAGCCGTTTTTGCCGCCGCCGTTTTCCGAGAATCCGCCCGCGCCCCAGCCGCCGATCGACATCGTCACTTGCAGTCGCGGATGATCCTTCTTCAGCGCGGGAATGCCTTGCAGGCACGGTTTCGCCGCATCGGCGAGGACGACCGCGCCATCCTTCACCGGGGGCGAACGCGAAGATCAGCGCATCGATCTTGCCGGCGTCCCAACTGTCCGCTGCCTTGCGCGCGCCGACGTAGCCGACGATGCGATTTGCCTGCGCCGGCGTCTGTATTGCGCTGGCGTGGCAAACAGCGTGGCGAGAATCCGCCTTGCGCGCTTCAGCATTCGATCATGTTCACTGCCAGCCGGCCGCGCGACGTCTCCTTGTACTCGTCCCGCATGTCCGGTTCCGTCGCGCATGGTCTTGACACCTTGTCGAGCGAGACGCGATGTTTGCCGCCGCCGCGCAGCGCGAGCCTGCGCGGGGATTGATCAGGGCGCTTGCGGTGACGGGGCGCGCGCACGGCTGAGGCCGAGCCGCGAAGCGAAATCCGGTGCCGGGCAGGACGTCGGCCCGCGGCCCATCTGCATTCGATTGCGCTTGCCGTCGGGCCGCTGCGCGAGGCTTCCTTTACGCCGGCCGGCCGCGCGCGAGCGCGATCAGGCCAAGTACTGCGCTCAGCAGACCGAGCAGGAGCAGCGCGCGGCCGTCTAGCATCGGCGCGGTCTGCGTCGCTGCGGTTGGCGCCGCGACGAGAATCGTCACCGGATCCTTGATCGCGCCATTCACGACGCCGTCTTCGTCGCCCGCGCCGCCGTCGGTGATCGTGTAGGTCACCGTATCGCCGCTGAAGACGGCGGGATACGATGACCATTGGCTTTCGGACTCCGGCAGGCCGGGCGGCGGTCCGAATTTGTACAGATGGTCGGTGCTGTCGAAGTGGCTGCCCGGAAAGGTCAGCGTCACCGTGATCGTTGCGCCCGGCGTGCAACCCTTTGCGCCAAACGAGAAATCCTGTTGTATGAACGCCGACAAATTGGCCGATCCGCCCAGCGTGCTCGTCGGCGGAGCCTTGGCGATGGTCGCCAGTCCAGCAAAGTCCGTGGACACGAATGTGCATTGGCCGCCACCGCCGCTGATCCTCGCCGAAATACCGCCGACCTGTGTCGAATCGACGCTCGTCGCGGAGAAATTCGCGCCCACCGTGCAATCGGCGACGATCGGCGCGGTCGTGTAGGTCGTGCCGGCCAGCGTTCCGCCGCAGGTTCCGATTTCCAGCGGATTGAAACCTGCATCCGGGCTGAGCGTGAAGCTCAAGGTCGAACCGGGCGTGGCCTGGATGGGGCCGCTCGGGCTGATTTGCCCGTTTGCGCCGACCGTCGTGAGCACGGTGTAGCCCGCCGTTGCACCTATCTTTTCCACGTCGAAATTGTCGACGATGAACGCGTTGTCGTTGGTGCCGGACGCGGGGTTTTCCTGGATGTGCAGTCGCAACGGATTCCCTGTTCCGGCGAATGTCGCGCTCACGTGATGCGTGCCCACGCTCGTTGCGAAATTGCCGTGGTAGAGCACGGCTTGGGTCGCGGTATCGACCACCGTCACGTCCAGATGCGGCGTCGGGTTGGCGTACCAGCCCGCCCAGTCGAACGACAGGCTATAGTTTTGGCCGACGGTGCTCGCAAAATCCTGATAGAAATCCGCGTTGACCCCGTTGTATCCCTCGCCATCCGTATTGACGCTGTAGAGGCCCGAGATCGTCGGGTAGCCGCCTTGCGAGTGGATGGTGACGAGATGCCCGGGTGCTATCGTCCAGCCCGGGAGCTGCGAGCCGCTCAAGGCCGAGCATTTCGTATCGTGGCCGCTGCCGCAGGCGGTTCCGTTGCTCGCACCCCAGTTGGGCTCGTTCTCGAAATCGCCGTTGACCAGCACGTTGGCGCTGGCGGCGGCCGGCGTGAGTGACAAACCGGGCAGCGCGGCGAGAGCAACGACGAACCGGGCAAGGGAAATGCGCGTTTTCATGGGCGATGGCCTGTGGTGGGCGACATGCCGGGGTAATGCGCAAAAGTGGGCCGAAAAGTCTCATCGACTCTGCCGGGCCGCGAGCGCCGTATACTCCGGATCGGCCGAGTGGGGGCGGCGCGACGATGGCTGACGATCACGAACAACCAATCACGACGCTGCTGTCCGCGATGGGCGAGGGCGATGCGCAGGCGGCGGAGAAGCTGTTTCCGATCGTCTATGCGCAGTTGCGCCAGCTCGCCCAGCGCCAGCTTGCCGGCGAGTTCGGCCAGGTCACGCTCGCGCCGACCGATCTCGTCCACGAGGCCTATCTGAAACTTTCCGGCGGTGCGTCGCTGCGCGCCGCCGACTGCCGGCATTTTTTCACCATCGCCGCGCGCGCGATGCGCCAGGTGCTCATCGACCGTGCGCGTCGCCGCGAGGCGCTCAAGCGCGATGGCGGCGAGCGCGTGAGCCTGACCCCCGAACTGGCCGTGGACATGCGCACGCCACTGGATTTGCTGGCGCTCGATCAGGCGCTGAATCAACTCGCCGAAGTCGACGCGCGCAAGGCGCGCGCGATCGAGCTGCGCGTATTCGCCGGCATCGGCTTCGAGCAGATCGCCGATACGCTCGGTGTTTCGCGTGCCACGTTGGCGCGCGACTACCGCGGCGCACAGGCTTGGCTGTATCGCGCGCTCAGCGCCACCGAGCCGGCATCGTGACCGATTGGCGACGCGCATTGGATCTGTTCGACCGCGCCGTCGCCCTGGATCCGGCGGCGCGCGCCGCGCTGCTCGCGGCCGAATGCGGTGACGATGCCGCGTTGCGCCGCGAAGTCGACGAGCTTGTCGACGCCGACGCGCAGGCGCGGGATTTCCTCGCCGTCCCGCTGAGCGTTTGCGACGCCGGATCGGCCGACCGCAGCGGCGAGCAGCTCGGCGCATATCGTCTCGTCGCGCTGGTCGGCATGGGCGGCATGGGCAGCGTCTACCGGGCGCAGCGTGCCGATGGTGCGTTCGACAAGCCGGTGGCGATCAAGCTGCTGACCTTCGATGCGGGCGATTTGCGTGCGCGTTTCGCGCGCGAGCAGCGCATCCTCGGCAATCTCGACCATGCGCATATCGCGCGCCTGCTCGACGTGGGCCGGGATGTCAACGGCGCGCCGTTCTTCGTCATGGAGTACGTCGACGGCGAGCCGATCACGCGCCACGCGCGCGCGCTCGGGCTGCGCGCACGCATCGAGCTGCTGCTGCCCGTGCTCGACGCGGTGCAGGCCGCGCACGCGCAACTCGTCGTGCACCGCGACATCAAGCCCGGCAACGTGCTCGTCGACCGCGACGGCGCGGCCAAGCTGCTCGATTTCGGCATCGCCAAGTTGCTCGACGATGCGGCACGCAGCGGCCACACGCGCACCGGCATGGCGCCGCTGACGCCCGAGTATGCGAGTCCCGAGCAGGTGCGCGGCGAGCCGGTCGGCCCGGCATCGGACGTCTATTCGCTGGGCGTTCTGCTCTATGAGATCGTCTGCGAGATGCGTCCCTACCGGATCGCGGATACCTCACCGTCCGGCATCGAGCTTGCGGTTTGCGAGAGCGAGCCACCACGCCCGAGCACACGCATCGCCGATGCCGACGGCGGCAATCCACGCGATCTCGATGCGGTCCTGCTCAAGGCGCTGGAGAAAACCCCGGCGCGGCGCTACGCGAGCTGCGCCGAGTTCGCCGCCGATCTCAAACGCTGGCTCGCGCACGAGGCTGTCGTCGCGCGCGAACCCTCCACGCGCGAGCGTGTGGCGCGCTACGTGCGGCGGCACCGTCTGGGCGTTGCGGTCGCCGTGGCGACGAGCCTGGCGCTGCTTGTCGGCCTCGGCCTCGCGCTGTGGCAGGCGGGCGTGGCGCGGCAGGCGCAGGCGCGCGCGGAGGAGATGAACCGTTTCCTGCTGGCGATGTTCGACGCGGCCGATCCCGACGACCTCGGTCGCAACACGCCGATCGGCACCGTGCTCGACCGTGCCGGCGCGCGCGCCGAACGCGAGCTCGCCGGCGATCCGCTGCTGCTGGGGCAGATCCAGGGCGCGCTGGCGAATGCGTACTTCAAGTCCGGCGACATCGACAACGCGGTGCGCGAGGCACAGGCGCAACTGGCCAGCGCACAGCGCAGCGGCGACGCGCACGCGCGCCTTCTCGCCCAGCTGAATCTCGGCGATGCACTGATCCACGCAAGCCGATTCGAGGAGGCGCGCAAGTCGCTCGACGCCGCGCACGAGCTGGCGCTCGCGACGGGCGAGCGTGGCCTGCTCGGCCGTGTCGAGAATTCGCTCGGCGCACTCGCCAACGCGCTGGCACAACCCGATTCGGCGTTGCGCCACTACACGAATGCGCTGGCCGATCTGGGCGAGGGTGAGCTCGAACCGCGCGCCGAGGCGCTGAACGGGCTGGCGCTCGATGCCGGCAACCACGCGCAGTGGGCGAAGGCGATCGCGTTCCACGAGCAGTCGCTGGCGCTGCTCAAACGGCTGTATCCGGACGGTTCGATCTACATCGTCGTGCAACTGGGCAATCTGGCCACCGAACTGGAGGCGGCGGGACGCCACGACGAGGCCGACCGCACCTATGCCGAAGGGCTGGCGATGGGTCGGCGCCTCGTCGGCGAGAACGACGACCAGGTTGTCAACCTGCTCGCCAACTGGGCGTTCGACGACACGCGCCGCGGCGACGTCGCCGCGGCGCTGGCGCACGGCGAGCAGGCGTACCGTGCCGCGCAGCCGCTGGCCGCGCGCAACAACGCGCAGGCCGCCTACGCGGCGTCCGTCTATGCCGGTGCATTGATTCTCGCCAAACGCTACGCTGACGCGCTGCCCGTTGTCGACCAATGCCTGAAAACCCGCGAGGCGATCCTGGCCAAGGATCATCCGCTGCTGGTCAATACACGCAACCTGCGCGGTCTCGTGCTCGCCCATGTCGGTCGCATCGACGAAGGCCTGGCGCTCGTGCGCGAGACCTACGCGGCGCAGCGCGCCAAACTCGGCGGCGACCATCCGCTCACACGCACCGCGCGCGAGCGGCTTGTCGATGTGGAGGGTCTGGCGCGTTGAATCGCGCGTCGCCCATCAGCACTCGATCACATTCACCGCAAGCCCGCCGCGACTCGTCTCCTTGTACTTGTCCTGCATGTCGCGCCCCGTGTCGCGCATGGTCTTGATGACTTTATCCAAACTCACGCGGTGCTTGCCGTCGCCACGCATGGCCATGCGCTGGGCGTTGATCGCCTTGACCGAACCCATCGCGTTGCGTTCGATGCAGGGAATCTGGACGAGGCCGCCGATCGGATCGCAGGTGAGTCCGAGGTTGTGCTCCATGCCGATCTCGGCGGCGTTTTCGACTTGATAGATGCTGCCGCCCGTTGCCGCCGTGAGTCCGCCCGCAGCCATCGAACAGGCCACGCCGACTTCGCCCTGGCAGCCGACTTCGGCGCCGCTGATGCTGGCATTCTCCTTGTACAGAATGCCGATCGCGCCGGCGGTGAGCAGGAAATCGACGAGGCCGGCGTCGTTCGCGCCGGGCACGAAGCGTTCGTAGTAGTGCAGCACGGCGGGGATGATGCCGGCCGCGCCGTTGGTCGGCGCAGTGACGACGCGGCCGCCCGCGGCGTTTTCCTCGTTGACCGCGAGTGCGTAGAGGTTGACCCAGTCGAGGATCGTCAACGGATCGCGCAGCGCGGCCTCGGGGCGGTTGCGCAATTCGGCGGCGAGCATCGGCGCGCGGCGCAGCACCTTGAGTCCGCCCGGCAGCGTGCCTTTCTCGCGCATACCCCGCGCGACACAGTCCGACATTGCCCTCCAGATGGCCAGAAGCCCTTCGCGCACTTCCGCTTCGCTGCGCCATACCATTTCATTGGCCAGCATCACCTGTGCGATCGTCTTGCCGGATTCGGCGCAGAGTCTCAGCAGCTCGTCGCCGCTGGAAAACGGATAAGGCAGCGGCGTCGCATCGGGCACGATCTTGTCATCCGCCGCCTCGTCGGTGTTGACGACGAAACCACCGCCGACCGAGTAGTAGTCGCGCGTCGCAATCACTTCGCCTTGCGCGTCGTATGCCGTGAAGCGCATGCCGTTGGTGTGGTAGGGCAGCTTCTGGCGCTTGTTCATGGCGAGATCGGTCTTCTCGTCGAACGGGATTTCGTGCGTGCCGAGCACGCGGATTCTTTTTGTCTCGCGGATGCGCTTCAAACGCTCGGGAATCGAGTCGGGATCGATCTTGTCCGGCCATTCGCCTTCGATGCCGCAGAGCACCGCCTTGTCGGTGCCGTGGCCGCGTCCGGTAAGCGCGAGCGAGCCGAATACCTCGGCGCGGATGCGCGCGACGCGCGGCAAGTCACCTTTCTCCTCGAGCCAGCGCGTGCAGAAGCGCGCGGCCGCGCGCATCGGTCCTACCGTGTGCGAGGACGAAGGACCGATGCCGATCTTGAACAGGTCGAAGACGCTGACGGCCATGGGTTGCTCCGGGGGTTTGCGGCTATTCTACGCTTCCTGCCGAGCATTCCCGATGGCATGCGCCTGATCCTTTTCCAACGCGACGACTGCCACCTCTGCGACCTTGCGCTCGAGGCGCTCGCGCAGGCGCGCACGCCCGAGTTCGCCAGCGTGTTCGTCGACGAAGACGCGCAACTCCAGGCGCGCTATGGCGAGCGCGTGCCGGTGCTGCGCGACGAGGATTCAGGCGCCGAGCTGGGTTGGCCGTTCGACGCGGCGGCGATCGTGCGTTTCCTCGCGGGCTGACCCGCGGCGGAACTCAATCGACGACGCGCAGATTCACATCGTCGAGCCAGGCCGTGCCGTAGTCATTGAGGACGGCGGAGAACTCGACGTCCTGCGCGCCGGGCGGTACCCGGGTGCGGATCGCGACCGTGCGGAAATCCTGCGTGCCGGTCAGCGGTGCCGCCTCGCGCGCCGGATTCGGCACGCCGCCGGTAAATACCAGCGTCAGCTGCCAGCCGCCCGGACCGACGTCGCGGGTCCTCATCTTCGCGCTGAGTTCGAGCGTGTGGCCGGCATGGCTGGCGACTGGCACAGTCTGTGACACCGAGCCGTAGACCTGCTCGCGAATGCGTTCGATGCGGAAGCTCGCCGCACCTTTGGCGTGCACGTCGCGGTCGATCCCGGTCTTGTAGGAAACCGGTCCCGCGTGCTGGCTCGTGGTCCAGCCCTCGATGCTGCCGTCGGCGCCGGGGGCGGCTTCGAAACCCGCATTCGTCAGCGCAATCGCGACGCCGGCAAGCGGCGCTTCGTTGTCCGTCCGGCTGGCGCAGCCGCTCAGCGCGACCAGGATCGCGCACATCCACCCTGTTGTTCGCATCGATGTTTCTTCGCAACCGGAACAAGGCTGGCAGTATGCCACGCCGGTTCAGCGAAGTTCGCGCGCCCGCCCGCGCAGCCGCGCGAGGATCGCCGCGCGTGCTTCGCGCAGGATCGAGTCGCGGTCCAGGCTGGCGACGATGTCGGCGACTGCGCGCTTGGCGCCGCCCTCGCCCCAGGATTTGCCCTGGACCAGGTATTTCTCCGCCGCACGACCGACCAGTTCGGTCGCGTACCAGGCCAGCGCGCCTTGCGCGCCGGCGGTGACCACCGTCGTCAGCCCGGCACTCACGCCCTTCAGCGCGCTGGAGACGAGGTGCACGCCCCAGATCGCGCCCATCAGCGCGGCGAGCTGAGCGCAGATCGTCGCGATCAGCGTGCCGGCCTCGCTGCGCGTCAACGGCAGCCCGTATACTTTTCCCAGATGCAGCACGAGTGCGACGTCGAGCGAGGCCGCGGCGAGCAGGTCGGCGACCGGCACCGGATTGAGCGCGACGGCGACGCCCTTGGCCAGACAGTAGTTGCGGATCACGCGCTGGGCGAGATCCTTGCGCGCCGCGGCCACGCGCAGCGCGACGCGGTCGGAAAGGTCGCCCGCGAACAGGCCGGCGTTGAGCGCGGCCAGCGTCTTGCCCTCGCGTTCGGCGATCGCGCGCACGCGCGCCTCGAGCGCGGCGACGTCGGGCGGCTGCGCCGTGCGCGTCTCGCTTTCGCCGCCGTCGACGCCGACCTGGACGACGACGCGCTCGGCCGGCAGCGCGGCGCAGGCGATCACGTCGTCGGCGCGCACGAGTCCGGATGCGTGTTCGCGCAGGCGCGCGAGCAGGCGCGTGCGCTCGTCGGCGGTGTAGCGGTCGGCCTTGTTCAGCGCGAGCAGCAGCGGGCGCTGCGTCTTGCCCAGCGTATGCAGCGCATCGAGTTCGCTCTGGGTCATGTCGCCATCGACGACGAAGAGGACGAGGTCGCTGATCGCGGCCACGTCGAAGGCGAGGCGCTCGCGCTCCTCGCCCGACAATTCGTTGATGCCGGGCGTGTCGATCAGGTGCAGGCCCTGTCCGCCGACTTCCTGCCAACGCGTGGCGTTGCGCGTTTTCGTCGTGCCGTGCAGCACACCGGTCGCGAACACCTCGCGGCCGAGCAGTGCGTTGCCCAGCGCCGACTTGCCGACGCTGACGCGGCCGAACACGGCGATGTGCAGGTCGCCCGCGTCGAGCTTGTCGAGCAGCGCCTGGACCTGGGCGAAGTCGTCGTTCAGCTCGTTGCGCACGCTCGCGGGCACGCTCTTGTCGTTGAGCAGCGTGCGCAGCGCTTCGCTGGTTTGAGCAGTATGAAAATCATTGCCCGTGCCGTCCTGACCGCGTGGAGCGCTGCTCAGTCTTGAGCGTAGTCGGGCCCACCAGTCACTTGCAGACATTGCGACGTCGTCATCGGGAAATGGAGAAACATGGTAGCGCGTCGTCGGATTCTGCCGGACATTCCCGCCGAGAGCGCGCGGGAGCGACGCGCAACGCCAACAGCGTTGCTTACTTGCCGGTCAACACCAGATGCCCATGCACTGGCACGTCCGCGCCGATATCGTTCCAGTCGCTGCCGGTGCCGAGGCCGAAGGCGGCGCGCTTGAGCACGGTGTCGACGTCGAGCGTGGCCTTGTCGCCGGTGGCGACGAATTTCACCTTGAGCGTCACGGCTTGCGTCTTGTCGCGGATCGTCAGTTGGCCCTTGGCCTCGACGCCGCCGTCGGCGGCCCTGGCAAACGATTCGGTGACGAAGTGTGCCTGCGGGAATTTTCCCGGGTCGAAGAAATCCTCGCCCTTGAGCGAATCGTCGCGCTCGCTGCTCGCGGTGTCGACGCTGGCGACGTCGATGGTGACGTCGAACTTCGCTTTGGACAGATCGGCCTCGTCATAGCTGATCGTTGCGTCGAACTTCTTGAACTTGCCGGTGAAGCCCTCGCCCGAGTAGGTGTCCTTGAAGCCCAGCGTCGACTGCGCGGGATCGGCGGCCCAGTCACGCGCCTGGGTCGCGAGCGGCAGGGTCAACAGCAGGGATGGCAGCAGCAGGCGTGGTTTCAGCATGGTCGTTCTCCGTGAGTGTGGATGCGGTGGCGGCGGACGTGGCGACGCCAGGCGCGATCGCGAGGGCATGGCGACGTCCGGGCAGCATGCGCGACAACGTGCCGTCGCGGCTGACGAATTCGTGAATGAGGGCCATCGCGGCGTGGCCGAGCGCGACTGCGACAAGCAACCAGAACAGCCATTCGTGCGCCTCGTGAGCGAGTTCTTTCAGGTCGGTATTCGGCGCGGCGATATGCGGAATCTCGAACAGGCCGAAGAAATACATGGGCCGCAGCGCGGCGACCGAGTCGAACCACCAGCCCGACAGCGGCACGGCGAACAGCAGCGCGTAGAGCAGCGCGTGTCCCGCGCGCGCGCCCAGCGCCTGCCAGTGCGGGGTCGAGGCGGGTTCCGCGGGGCGCGGATCGAACGCGCGCCAGGCCAGGCGCAGCACGGCGAGTGCGAGCACGGTCATGCCGATCGACTTGTGCAGGTTGTAGTAGGGGATGATGCCTGGCTTCTTCGGCAGCCCGACCATGTACAGGCCGAGCACGCCCTGCGCGAGGATCAGCAGCACGACCAGCCAGTGCAGGGTTTTCGCCAGGCTGCCCCAGTGATGCGCGTCGCTCTTCCACGGCATGTCAGGGTTCCCCGGTCTTTTCGGTTGATGCGGTGCTCGAGTCAGCGGCAGATTTCCGCGCATCGGCGTCGCGAATGCCCTCGGCCTCGATGCCGATGCTGACTTCGTCGCCGACATCTGGCAGGTATTTTGTCATGCGGAAATCCGAGCGCTTCAACGTCGCGGTCGCCGCGAAGCCAGCCGTCCACTTGAGCGTATAGGCATGCACGCCGATGCGATGCAGCGTGATCGCGAGGTCGAGCGGGCGGGTGAGGCCGAGCAGGGTCAGCTTGCCGTGCGCGACGCCGGTTTTGTCGCCGGTCTTCTCGACTTTGTCCGCAACGAAGCGCGCAGTCGGATGATGCGCCACGTCGAGGAATTCGCGCGAGCGCAGTTTGTCGTTCCACGCCGCATTGCCGAAATCAATCGATGTCGCATCGATGGTCACGTCGACCCGCGCCGTGCTCCAGTCGTCGGGATCGAAGCGGAACCAGCCGCCGCTCACATGCAGGCGTCCGCCCGGCCGCGAGAAGCCGAGATGGCTGGCGCTGGCCGTCACCTGCGTGTGCACGGTGTCGAGGCGGTAGTCATGCGGCGTAGCCGAACCCACTGCGGGTGCGGCGAGGGCGATGGCGGCGATGGCGCGGGCGATGGGCATGGTCGGACTATGCGATACCGGAGTGGGACGGACAAGCATCAACCATGGAACGAAGTGTTCGACGCTCGTCGGACACGGGACCGGGGCGCTACGGTTTTTCGTTCTCGCCGCCGAGTGCATACTGCGCGATGCGCCGGAGCCGCTCAGCGCTGGCATCGGCGAGCAGTCGCGACAACGCGCTGGCCGCGGCGTCGCGATCGAGCGCATGGCGCTCGCGCAGCGTCGTCGCGATCGCGCGGCCGAGGCTGTCGAAGATCAAACCGTAGGCGATCGCGTGCAGCACGCCGCCGCCGAGCGTGCCGAGGCCGGGGAATGCCTTGGCCGCATTGCCCGCGATTGCGAGCACGAGCGAGGCGCTGGTGCGCACGGTCAGCTTGACCTGGGCGATGAACGCTTCGACGTCGATGTCGCGCACGGGAACAGCGTAGAGTTTCGACAGCTCACGGATGAGCCCCGTGGCGAGCACGGCCTGGATCACGAGGTCGCTGCCCGGCATCACCGCGGCGAGCGCGCCGACCACGGCGCGCTTCGTGTACTTGGCTACGACGGCTTCGGCTTCGCGTTCGCGCATGCCGGCCTCGAGCTCGCCGGCGCGCGCATCGACGCGGCTGAGCACGGCCGCCGTGCGCGCGGGCTCCAATGCCACCGCGCCGCCGGCTGCGTAGCGGCGGAGTGCCTCGGTCAACGCACTCACGTCCGCTCTGCGTTCGCGCTCGATGGTTTCGCTGCGGCCGTCGGTGCGACGGCGCTCGACCGTTTCCGTGCCGCCCGCGCTGACCACGAGCTGCGCATCGGTGACGTCGCGATACTTCTGCCGCAACGCCGCGGTGAGCGTGAGGCGCTCGGCGGCGTGCAACTGGTCCGCCTTGTTGAGCACGAGCACGAGCGGTTTGCCGAAGCCGCGCAGCCAGCGCAGTTCCGCATCCTGGTCGCGGGTCAGGTCGCCGGCGCCGACGTAGAGCACGACGTGCGCGCGCAGCGCCTCGTCGCGTGCGATCGCTTCGCGCGCAATTCCGGCGACTTCGTGTGTGCCCGGCACGTCGGCCAGGGTGAGTTGTGCCGCGCCGATATGCGCGGAATAGTGCGCGACCGCGCGCGTGGTGCCGCCGAGCACGTCGGCGGCGGGTGCGGCACCGTCGGCGAGCGCTCGGATCAGGCTGGACTTGCCCGCACTGATTTCGCCGAACACGGCGATGTAGAGTTGTTCGCTGCGTGCGCGCCGGTCGAGTTCGGCAAGTTCGGCTTGCAGTTCCGCGGTGTCGGCGCGTTGCTGCGCGAGCACATCCAGGCGCGCCTGCACCTCGGCGCGCTCGGGCGCCTTCGCGATCGACGGCTTGCGCGGCCTCGGCCGCAGCAGGCGCCAGGCGAGCCAGGCGAAGCCGAGCACGACCGCGGCGAGCAGGCCTGCCGTGGCGTATTGCAGCAAGGCGGGCAGTTCACGCAATTCGCGCCACAGTGCGATGCCGCCGCGCAACGCGGCGATCGTCGCCCACAAAGCCGCGGCGAGCACGAGCGCGAGCGCGGCGAAGAGGATCAGGCGCAACGAGCGGCTGGAATTGGCCATGCGGGTTCCACCGGAGAACGCAGCGATTCTACTGGAGCGGGTCGCGTTTCTGGCATGATCGCGACGGCAACGGCAGGGAGAAGGGCATGTTGGCCAATCTGGTTTTCGCGACGCTGCTAGCCGCGACACCGCCCCCCGCGGACGCGGCGGCGAAGCCGGGCACGCCGGCGCCGACGCTGCTGGCCACCCCGTATTTCCAGGTGCTGACCGTGGCCGACGGACTGCCGTCCAGCCATGTCTACAAGATCATCGAGGACAGCCGCGGCTTCATCTGGATCGGCACGCGCGACGGCCTCGCTCGCTACGATGGCGCGGCGTTCCGCGTCTGGCGGCACGATGCGGGCGATGCGGATTCGCTCGCCAGCAGCGACGTGCCCACCGTCTACGCCGACCGCGACGGCCGCATCTGGTGCGGCGGCGATGATGGTCTGTCGATGCTCGATCCGCGCGCGGACGGCGGCGGGCGCTTCACCCACTACCGCCACGACCCCAAAGATGCGGCGAGCCTGTCGAGCAACGATGTCTGGGCGATCGCGGGCGATGGCGCCGGTGCGATCTGGATCGGCGGCTACGGCGGCGGCGTCGACCGGCTCGATCCCGCGAGCGGCGCGATCACGCATCTGCGCAAGCTGGCCGGCAGTACCCTGGGCCTGGCTTCGGACAACGTGCTCGCCTTGCACTTCGATCGCAGCGGGCGCCTGTGGATCGGCACCGACGCCGGCATCGACGTGCGCGCCACGGATGGCTCCATCCGCCATGTCGATCTCGCCGCGGTGTCGGGCGATGGCAGCTTCAACGTGACCGGCCTGGTCGAGGACGGCGACGGCAGCATGCTCGCGAGTACGCGCCACGGGCTGCTGCGCATCGGTGCGGACTTCACCGCGCGCGTCCTGGCTGCGAGCGGATTGAACGACACCTACGTGTACGCCCTGACGCGCGACGACGCCGGGGATCTGTGGATCGGTACGCGCAATGGCCTCAATCGCATGGATATGAATGGGCGTCTATACGGCTATATGGAAAACTTCGCCGTGCCCGGGAGCTTTCCGGGAGGCATTGTCGGCGATGCGATGCGCGACCACGAAGGCGGTCTCTGGTTTACCACACTCGAAGGCGGCGTCGCGCGCCTGCCGCCGAACTGGCGCAACTTCAGCCTGTATCGCAACGACCCGGGCAATTCGGCGAGTATTTCCTTCAATCGCGTGCAAGGCATGGCCGAGGATGCCGCCGGTGCGGTCTGGGCCGTCGATTTCAGTGGCGGCATCGATCGCCTCGACCCGGCCAGCGGCATCGTCGAGCGGATGGCCGGGCATCTGCCGCCGCCGGACAAATCCTTGTGGTCGGTTCTTGCCGACCGCAGCGGCCAGCTCTGGGTCGGCCACAGACATGGCCTGCGCGTCTACGACCTGCGCAACAACACGTTCAGCGACCTGCCGGTCGACCGCAAGCGCAGCGACGCGCTCGCATCCGGCCTGGTGCAGCAACTGGTGCAGTCCGGTTCGGGCGCGATCTGGGCGAGCAGCAATGGTAGTGCGATGCATCGCATCGATCCGGAAACGCATGCGATCGAACGTTTCGACGAGGCCAATTCGGGCCTGCGCAACGCCGAGGTCAACCAGATCGGTTTCGATCGCGACGGCGCGGTGCTCGTCGCCAATGGCGCCGGTCTTGACCGCTTCGACACCACCGTACAGCATTTCGCGCCCGTGCCGGGTGCGCCGAACGCGCGCGTGATGGCGTTCGCCTGGGCGCCCGACGGCACGCTCTGGCTGCACCTGCCCGGTGCGCTCGAACACTACCGTGAGGGTGTTGACAGGCTCGAGGCAATCGAGCACGTCGATGCGAAGGCGGGTTGGCCCGCGCTGGCCGTCGGCGGCATGCAGGTCGATGCCTCGGGCATGGTCTGGGTCAGTAGTCCGCGCGGTCTGTGGCGTTACGATCCGCGTACGCGCGACGTGCGCCAGTTCGACGCCCACGACGGCCTGGCCAACGCGGAGTTCTCGCGCATGCCGTTGCTCAAGCGCCGCGACGGCAGCTTGTTCGGCGGTACGCTCGCGGGCATCGTCGGCTTCGTGCCCGAGCGCGTGGTCGGGAATCCCGCGCCGCCGCCGCTGGCACTGGAAAGCCTGACCGTGCGCCGCGCGGGCCGCGACATAGAGCTTGCAGCGGGCGCGGGCGCGGTCGCGCTTGTTTGGGGCGACCGCGACCTGCGCATCCGGGCCGCGGCGCTGTCGCATGCGAATCCCGCCGGCAACCGTTTCCGCTGGAAGATGAGCGGCATCGATGCCGATTGGGTCGACACGGGCAATCGCGGCGAGCGCGAGTACTCGCAGCTTCCGCCCGGAAAGCACATGCTCAGGCTGAAGGCAGCGAACGCGAGCGGCGTGTGGAACGATCTGGCGCCGCTCACGTTCGACCAGCCCGCACCGCCGTGGGCGACACGCTGGGCGTATGCCGGCTACGTGCTTGCCGCGCTGCTTCTCGCCTGGTGGGTGTTTCTCGGCTACCGCGCGCGCCTGGAGCGCCGCCATGCGTTTGCGCTCGCCGAGCAACAGCGCCGTTTCGCCGAGGCGGCAAGCGCGGCGAAGAGCGACTTCCTCGCCACGATGGGCCACGAGATCCGCACGCCTATGACCGGGGTGCTCGGCATGACCGAGCTGCTGTTGCTCACGCCGCTCGCGGCGAAGCAGCGCGGCTACGCGGAGGCGATCCAGGCATCGGGGCGGATGATGTTGCGCATGGTCAACGACTCGCTTGATCTCGCGCGCATCGAAGCAGGCCGGCTCGAGCTCGAGGATGCGCCGCTCGACCTGCACGCGCTGGTCGCGGAAGTCGCCGCGCTGGTGCGTCCGCTCGCGGCGAACAAGGGCCTGGTCTTCGATTGCGCGATCGCACCGGATGCGCCGCGGTACGTGCGCGGTGACGCGGTACGGATCAAGCAGGTGTTCCTCAACCTTGCCAACAACTCGGTCAAGTTCACCGAGCGCGGCAGTGTCGCGCTCGCGCTCACGCGCGCGGCGAACGCCGCCGCCGAACTGTGCGTGCGCGACACCGGCCCCGGCATCGCCGAGTCGACGCGCGCGCGCCTGTTCCAGCGCTTCGAGCAGGCGCAGGGCACACAGCAACGCCACGGCGGCAGCGGCCTCGGCCTCGCGATCTGCCGCGAGCTCGTCGCGCGCATGGGCGGCGAGATCGTGCTCGCCAGCGAAGAAGGTGTCGGCAGCACGTTTCGCGTTGTCCTGCCGTTGCGCGAGCAGGCGGAAACGGATGAAAGCGTACGCGTGGGAGATATGGTGCCAGCGCCGGCGACGACGCGCGGCCTGCAAGTCCTGCTGGTCGAGGACGATGCGACCGTCGCCGCCGTGATCGCCGGACTGCTCGAAGCGCAAGGTCACCACGTGCGGCATGTCGAGCACGGTCTCGCCGCGCTGGCCGAGATCGAATCGACGCCGTTCGATCTGGCCCTGCTCGATCTCGACCTGCCCGGCCTCGATGGCCTCGCGCTCGCGCGCACGTTGCGCGCACGCGAGCTGCAGACCGGTGTGCGTCGCTTGCCGTTGATCGGGGTCAGCGCGCGCTCGGCCGGCAACGAGGAGGCGCTGTGCCTGGCCGCGGGCATGGACGCCTTCCTGCGCAAACCGGTCACCGGCGAGTTGTTGCGCGCGGGTGTCGATCGCGTCATCGATCCGGTATCGGCCTAGGCGCATACTCGGGCTCCCTGTCACGGTGACCGGAGGCAATGTCATGCGCCCGTACCTGATGATCAGCAACCGCAACCGCGAAGGCGACCGGCTCGGCTCGCGCCTCGCGGCACCGGCTTTCTACACGGCGCCGGCCGACGCCGATCCCGGCAGGCTGCACACGCTTCCGGCGTGGACCAAGGTGACGCGCCAGGCCTTCGTCGCACAGTTGAGGGCCATCGGCAACGAATGCCCGATCGTGCCCGAGACCGAGCACGAGGAACAGAAGCTGCTGTGCCTGTTCGTCCACGGCTACAACGACGACTGGGAGGACACGGTCAACGACTACCTGCTGATCAAGAACGGCCTCATGGAAGGCACCGCCGACCTGGGCCAGCTCGTGCTTTACTCATGGCCGTCCAAGGGCAACGTCGCCGGCTACCTGCCCGACCGAGAAAGCGCGCATGATAGCGCTCCCGACCTCGCCGGCCTGCTGGTCGAACTCAGCGATTATCTGACGCTGCGGCAGCGCATCGCTGCGCGCAGCGACGATCCGGGCAAGTTCTGCCGCATGAAAGTGTCGGTGCTCGCGCACAGCATGGGCAACTACGTCATGCAGGAGGCGCTGGTCGCGGCGTCCAAGCAGCTCAACGATCCGCAGCTGGTCAGCCTGATCAACCAGTTCGTCATGGTCGCGGCCGATGTCGACAACGACCTGTTCCAGCGCGACCAGCCTGTCGGCAGCGACGGCAGCCTGATGGCGAACCTGTGCTACCGCATCGCCGCGCTGTACACCGGCCTCGATTCGATGCTCGGCATGTCCGCGGGCCTGAAGCACTTCGGCACGCGCCGGCTCGGGCGCAGCGGCCTTGCCGATCCGGACAACGTCTGGGACAACGTGTTCGAATTCGACGTCAGCCGCTACATCGACACGCGCGACAGCATTCACTCCGCCGTGTTCGAGTCATCGCCGGCGATCGCGGTCGTGCGCAACATCCTGCGCGGCGTGGATCGCAACTACATCGCCTCCGGCGTCGCGCCGTACGCGCAGCCGGGACCACCGCAGGCGATCCCGATGCCTGCGACCTAGCGGATCTTGCCGGCGCTGAGCTCGTGCACGGCGTCGATCAGCACGCCCAGGCGCGCGGGATCGATGTCGGGCGTGATGCCGTGGCCAAGGTTGAACACGTGGCCCGGATGCGCACCGAAATCCGCGAGTGCGCGACCGATCTCGGCGCGGATCGCTTCGGGACTAGCGTGCAGCACGGCCGGATCGAGATTACCCTGCAGCGCGACGCGGTTGCCGACACGCGTGCGTGCTTCACCGAGGCCGATCGTCCAGTCGAGGCCGAGCGCATCGCAGCCGGTGTCGGCCAGCGCTTCGAGATGGCCGTTGGCACCTTTCGAGAACAGGATCAGCGGAGTATCCTTTGTCGCATTGTCGCTTTTTAGACTTTGCGCAATCTGCGCGAGGTAGCGCAGACTGAATTCGCGGAACATCGCCGGCGCGAGCAGCCCGCCCCAGGTGTCGAACACCATCAGCGCCTGCGCGCCCGCGGCGGCCTGCGCGGCGAGATAAGCGGCGACCGAACGCGCGATCACGTCGAGCAGTTTGTGCATCGTCGCCGGCGCGTCGAGCGCGAGCGCCTTCGGTCGCGAGAAGCTTGCCGAGCCCGCGCCTTCGATCATGTAGCAGGCCAGTGTCCACGGGCTGCCGGCGAAACCGATCAGCGGCACCTTGTCGTTCAGTTCGCGGCGGATCAGGCGCACCGCGTCGATCACGTAGCGCAGCTCGGTTTCGGCATCGGGCACGCCGAGTTTTTCGATCTCGGCCAGCGTGCGCACCGGTTTGGCCAGGCGCGGGCCGACACCTTCGTCGACCGACAGGCCCAGGCCCATCGCGTCGGGAATGGTGAGAATGTCGGAGAACAGGATCGCCGCATCGAGCGGATAGCGCGCGATCGGCTGCAACGTGACCTCGCACGCCAGCTCGGGGGTCTTGCACAGGTTGACGAAGCTGCCGGCGCGCGCGCGCGTGGCGCGGTACTCCGGCAGATAGCGGCCGGCCTGGCGCATGATCCAGACCGGTGTGGCGTCGACGGGTTGGCGTGCGAGCGCGCGCAGGAAACGGTGGTTTTGCATCGTGGGTTCTTCTGAATTGCTTCTCCCGGCGGGAGAAGGGGGCTATGAGTACGGCGAATCGATCCCCTGACTGAACATCAGGCGAAAGCCGCGCTTGAGTTGCGCATCACGCGCGTGCTCGAACGCGGCGAGTGCGTCGTCGCGCTCGAGGAACACTTCGCGTTTCAGGCTCGCGCGCCCGCCCTGCTGGCCCCACTCGCGTGTCAGCGTCCAGCCGCCGAGCAGGTCCTGCTGCAACTGGAGCTGGTAGTAGCGCGGCGCCTCGGCGGCTAGCGGCTGGGTTTGCAGGAGGATGCGCATGGCCGGATTGTACAGCAGGGTTGCGAACCCTCGCGCCCGCCTTGGTCGCGCCGATTCGTCCGGGGCACGTGCAGCCGCGCCAACGGGACGAGCTGTCTCAGCCCGTCGTCTCGATCCGCTCCACGCGCTGGAAGCCGCGCGGCAGGCTGCCGCCGCGCTGCGCGCGGTTGCCGTTGTATTCGACCAGGTCGGCCCATTTGAGGATGAGCTTGCGCTGGCCGGCGTAGACGGTGACTTCGCCCGAGCCTTCGGCGACTACTGCTGTTCCGGCGACGCGTTCGCCCTCGGCCAGTTTCGCCTTCGGAATCTCGATCAGCTTGTTGCCCTTGCCGCCATTGTCGAGCTCGGGCAGCTCGGCGACCGAGAACATGAGAAAGTGGCCGAGGTTCGTCGCCACCGCGATGCGGTCGCGCGCGGGATCGCTGACGTACGCCGGCGCGAGCACGTGTGCCTCGCCGTCGAGATTGATGATCTGCTTGCCGGCCTTCTTGTTCGCGAGCAACGCCTCGAACCGGGTGACGAAGCCGTAGCCGAAGTCGGAGGCGAGCACGAGCCGCGTCGCCGCGTCGGCCATCGCGACCGCGTCGAAGCGCGCTCCTCCAGCGGGCGTGAAGCGGCCGGTCAGCGGTTCGCCGTTACCGCGCGCGGAAGGAAGCGTATGGGCTGCCGTGGAATAGCTTCTGCCGTTCGAATCGATGAACGCGACCTGCTGCGTGGTCTTGCCGCGCGCCGCCTGCTGGAAACCGTCGCCCTCGCGATAACCGAGTGCGGCCGCGTCGATGTCGTGACCCTTGGCCGCGCGCACCCAGCCCTTCGCCGACAGGATCACGGTGATCGGTTCGCTCGCGACGAGCGCGGACTCGTCCAGTGCCTGCGCCGCTTCGCGTTCGACGATCGGCGAGCGGCGCTTGTCGCCGTACTTGTCGGCGTCGGCGCGCAGCTCGTCCTTGATCAGCGTCTTCATCTTCGCCGGCGATTTCAGGATCACCGTGATCCTGGCGCGCTCCTCTTCGAGCGCGTCGCGCTCGGCGTTGAGCTTCATTTCCTCCAGGCGCGCGAGCTGGCGCAGCCGGGTTTCGAGGATGTAGTCGGCCTGTTCCTCGCTCAAGCGGAAGCGCGCGATCAGCTTCGGCTTCGGCTCCTCCTCGGTACGCACGATGCGGATGACTTCGTCGAGGTTGAGGAAGGCGATGCGCAGGCCTTCGAGCAAGTGCAGGCGGCGCTCGACCTTGTCCAGGCGATACTGCAGGCGACGCGTCACCGTGCGCTCGCGGAAGATCAGCCATTCGCCGAGGATCTTCTTCAGATCCTTGACCTGCGGCTTGCCGTCGAGGCCGATCATGTTGAGGTTGACGCGGTAGCTCTTCTCGAGATCAGTGGTCGCGAACAGGTGCTGCATCATCTCGTCGAGATCGATGCGGTTCGAGCGCGGGATCAACACGAGGCGCACTGCGTTCTCGTGATCGGACTCGTCGCGCAGGTCCTCGAGCATCGGCAGCTTCTTCGCGCGCATCTGCTCGGCGATCTGAGCGATGATCTTCGCGCCCGAGACCTGATACGGCAGCGCGTTGACGACGACGTTGCCGTCCTCGATCACGTAGCGCGCACGCGCGCGCACCGAGCCGTTGCCGCTGGTGTACATCGCCTTGAGTTCGCTCTTCGGCGTGATGATCTCGGCCGTGGTCGGGAAATCCGGGCCCTTGATCTTCTGGCACAGGTTGGCGATCGACGCCTCGGGCTCGTCGATCAGCAGGATCGCGGCTTCGGCGACTTCGCGCAGGTTGTGCGGCGGAATGTCGGTAGCCATGCCGACCGCGATGCCGGTCGAGCCGTTGAGCAGCACATGCGGCACGCGCGCGGGCAGCCACGAGGGTTCCTTCAGCGTGCCGTCGAAGTTGGGCGTGAAATCGACCGTGCCTTGGCCGATTTCGTCGAGCAGCAAGTCGGCAATCGGGGTCAGCTTCGACTCGGTGTAGCGCATCGCCGCGAACGACTTCGGATCGTCGGGTGAACCGAAGTTGCCCTGGCCGTCGATCAGCGGATAGCGGTACGAGAACGGCTGCGCCATCAGCACCATCGCTTCGTAGCAGGCGCTGTCGCCATGCGGATGGAACTTGCCGATGACATCGCCGACGGTGCGCGCGGACTTTTTCGGTTTCGCCGCAGCGTCGAGGCCGAGCTCGCTCATCGAATAGACGATGCGCCGCTGCACCGGCTTCAAGCCGTCGCCGATGAACGGCAGCGCGCGGTCGAGCACGACGTACATCGAGTAGTCGAGATAGGAGCGCTCGGCGAATTCCTTGAGCGGCAGTTGTTCGTAGTTGGCTTGCAGGTTCATTTGTTGCGCGGTGGAGGGAATCGACAACCGCGCATTGTGCCGCAAACTGCGCCGCCGTGCGCAGATCGCGCGCAGTCGCGGTTGCGTTCAGCGTACCGCGGCATAACCCCCGGGCACGCCGCGCGGCGACCAGACGATTTGCCAGAGTTGGTCGCGGCGCGCGCGGAAACTGGCCATGCTCGCGGCAAGATAGAAATGCCACATGCGGCGGAAGCGCTCGCCGTATTTTTCCGCTAGCTGCGGCCAGGCCGCATCGAAGTTCGAGCGCCAGGCCTGCAGGGTACGGTCGTAGTAGGGGCCGAAGCCGTGCCAGTCTTCGAGCACGAACAGGCCCTCTGCCGCCTTGGCGATCTGCGCGGCGGAAGGGATCATCGAATTGGGAAAAATATACTTTGCGATCCACGGATCGGTATGGTTGGTCGACTCGTTGCCGCCGATCGCGTGCAGCAGGGTGAGTCCTTCGTCGCGCAGGCAGCGGCGCACGGTCTCGAAATACGCGCGGTAATTCTTCACGCCGACATGCTCGAACATGCCGATCGACCAGATGCGGTCGAACTTCCCGCCTTCGGTTTTTGCGGACAGGCTGCGGTAGTCCTGCACGCGAATCTCGATCGGCAGACCGCGGCACAGTTGGCGCGCGAATTCCGCCTGTTCCTGCGACACGGTGACGCCGACGCCGACGACGCCGTACTTCTGCGCGGCGTATTTCAACGCCTCGCCCCAGCCGCAGCCGATGTCGAGCACGCGCATGCCGGGCGCGAGGCCGAGCTTGCGGCAGACCAGATCGAGCTTCGCTTCCTGCGCGGCGTCGAGGTTCGCCGCGTCCTTCCAGTAGCCGCAGCTGTAGACGAGGCGTTTGCCGAGCATCGCGCGGAACAGATCGTTGCCGAGATCGTAGTGCTGTTCGCCGACCTTGTACGCGCGCCGGCCGCGCTGCATGTTGACGAGCTTGGCGCGCAGGAACAGCGCCGCATCATCGATGCCGCCGACCTTTTCGTCGACGTGTGCCGCGAGCAGGCGATGGAGAAACCCGTCGAGGCTGGCCGCATCCCACCAGCCATCCATGTAGGCCTCGCCGAGGCCGAGCGAGCCATGCGCGATCGCGCGTGCGTAGAAGCGCTCGTCGTGAACCTGGATATCGCACGGTTCGCCGCCGTCGACGTGGATGTCGGCGAGCGCGAGCAGGGACTCGATGCGGCTGCGAGGATTGTTGCCGTGCATGTCCAGGCCTCGAGTAGTGCGGACTCCACTGACTTGGGGGCTCGGCGCGAAGTGTCAAGCGCCGCGGTCGAGAAACGCGAATGCCCGGAACGGTGGCGCCGATCAGCTGCCCGCGGCCGGCTGCGGCGGTTTGCCGTCGTTGTCGTCGAGGTCGACGAGCGCGCCGAAATCCGAGGCGATGCGCGAGCAGAACACGTCGATCCGTTGCGCGCGCAGGTCGGCAAGAAGGCGATCCGCGTGTTCCGCGTCGACGAGAAATTCGACCAGCACGGGCACTTCGCCCGCGAGCTCGAAGAAACGCTGTTCGTGCAGGTGGCCATGGCGGCCGAAGCCGGCGATCGCGCGGAACGCCGAGCCGCCGTGAATGCCCTGTTTCCTCGCGTACTCGAGCAGCCATTCGTAGAGAAGTTTGCCGTCGTGCCGGCGGTTCTCGCAGGTGTAGAAGCGCAGGTGCGTGCCTTTCATCGAACGTCTCCCCGCAATCTTCGCCGGCTCATTTGAGCAGCAGGCGCATGGCATGAATGCCGATCACGGTCATCGCCAGCGAACCGATCAGGTGCGCGGCGACGATGGTGAACGACCAACCGTATTGCTGGCGCAGCAACGCGTTCACCGTTTCGGCGGAGAACGTCGAGAACGTCGTCAGTCCGCCGCAGAAGCCGGTGATGACGAACAGGCGCAGTTCCGGCGGCAACGACTGGAATTGATCGAAGATGCCGATCGCGGTGCCGATGATGAAGCCACCGACGAGATTGACGGTCAGCGTGCCCAGCGGCAGATCGGGGAAAACCGGGTTGAGTGCGAGCCCGAGCATCCAGCGCAGCGCGCTGCCGATGGCGCCGCCGGCGAGGACGGAAGACAGGGAAAGCCAGGTCATCGGTGGGGTCATGCGTTTGCCATTCGTGCCCGGTGGATACGGCGTCTTCGTCCGCTGTGCCGCGGCGACTCTACATCCGCATGGCGAGGTCGGCCAGCGGCACGATCACGAGCAGGCGCGCGAGAATCAGCGCGATCGAGGCGATCCAGAACGAAAAATCGAGTCCGGCCAGCGGCGGCACGAGGCGGCGCAGCGGGCGCACGAGCGGCTCGGTCAGTTGCACGAGCACGCGCGTGTTGGGATGGCCCCGCCCGTCGGTGAAAAAACTCAGCAGGGCGCGGATCAGCAGCACCCAGAAAACGATCCAGACGGCGATGCTCGCCACGGCGACGATCGCGGCGAGCAGCCAGCCCGGTACCGCGTAGTGTGGGCCGCCGAGGCCGGAGAGCAGGCCGAGTTCGATCAGCGCGAGCACGAGCGCGACGGCGAGCGAGGCGGTTTCGATCTTGCCCATGCGCGGCAGGAATCCGCGAATCGGCGCGATGGCCGGATTGGTCAGCTTGTAGACGAACTGACAGATCGGGTCGTGGAACGAGGCGTTGACCGCGATCAGCATGGCGCGGACGACGAACACTCCGATCAGGAAGTCGAAAACCGTCTGGATCAGGAATGCGGCTGCGTTGGCGAGGTAGGGCATGTCGGAATCAGCCACCCGGGTGTGCGGAAAGTTCCTGCCCGCGGCGCGTGGCCGCTGCCACTGCGCCTGCGACGAGCGCACGCAGGCCGTTGGCCTCGAAGCTTTCGACCGCGGCCTGGGTGGTGCCGTTGGGCGAGGTCACGCGCTGGCGCAGTGCGGCCGGTGCCGCGCCGTCCTCGCGCAGCATGCGTCCCGCGCCGAGGCAGGTCTGCGCGGCCAGTGCGCGCGCGGTCTCGCGTGGCAGGCCCTGGGCCACCGCGGCGTCCTCCAGCGCTTCGACGAGCAGGAAGAAATATGCCGGCCCGGAGCCGGACAGCGCGGTGACCGTATCCATCAGCGCTTCGTCCGCTATCCACACGGCGAGGCCGGCGGCATCGAGGATGCGCTGCGCCAATTCGCGCTGGCGCGCGTCGGCACGCGCATTGGCGACGAGGCCGGCGGCACCGGCGCCGATCAGGGCCGGCGTGTTCGGCATCGTGCGCACGACGGCGTAGCCGCCACCGAGCCAGGTATCGATCTGCTCGATGCGGATGCCGGCGGCGATCGACACGATCAGCGGTTTGCGCGGCCACGCGATTTCGCCGAGCGAAGTGCATACCGCTTTCATCACCTGAGGCTTCACCGCGAGCACGACGGCATCGGCGTCGCGCGCCGCATCGGCGGCGTTGTCGCAGACGGTCACACCGAAGTCGCTTGCCAGCGCGGCGCGCTGGTCGGCGTTAGGCTCGGCGACGGCGATGTCCGCGCCGTGCTTTCCGGCGCGCACGAGCCCGCCGATCAGGCTGCGCGCCATGTTGCCGCCGCCGACGAAGGTGATGCGCGTAGGTGTGTTGGTCATGGGATGGCCAATGCGGTGGACGGTACGATGATCTCGACACGCCGGTTCTGCGCGCGGCCCTCGGGACTGCCATTGTCCGCTGCCGGATGGTCGGGGCCGAAGCCCTTGCGAACGACGTCCCTCGCGGCGAAGCCGTCGGCGACGAACGCATCGGCGACGATGTCCGCGCGGCGTCGGGAAAGGGCCATGTTGTAGTCGTACGCGCCGAGGTTGTCGGTGTGGCCCTCCGCGCGCAGCTGGCGGATGTCCAGCGCGAGCAATTGCCGCGCGAAGTCGGCGATAACCTTGCGCAATTCAGGCTTGAGGTCGTCCTTGCCGAATTCGAAGGAGATGTACTCGGGCAGGGTCAGCAGCCAGCCCTCGTCGACTTTCCTGAAGCCGAGATGGGTCAGCGCTTCCGTCTGGCGTTGGGCGAGCGTCGGTTTGGGCGGGGCGGAGGCGCACGCCGCGAGCAGGCAGAACGCGAGCACAAGCGGGAACAGTCGCTGAAGTCGGGGGAGGTAAAAGTCTGCCTGCAAGATGCTTCCTCGGGTTTCGAACGGCGAAGTGTATCGGACAGTGCCCGGTCTCATTCTACTTGCTGGATTGCGCCGGGATCGATGCCGATCCAGTCCGAGTTCGCCGCCTGCTTGGCAGCGGCGGCATCAGCGTTCCAGCGCGTGACGTGGCCCTGTTCGCGGCGGCGCCCTTTTGCCGCGTACATCGACTGGTCGGCCAGATGCACGAACTCGTCGATGCTCCGTGCGGCGTCGGGATAGACGGCCACGCCGATGCTCGTGCTCGGATGCAGCACGAGATCGCCGTGGCGGATCGGCGCTTCGAGCTCGGCATGCAGTTCGGCGAGGATGTTCTCGGGATCCGCGTTCGCGGCCAGCGGCGAGAACAGGACGACGAACTCGTCGCCGCCGATGCGCGTGGCCGTGGTCTCCTGCGGGCGCCAGTTGCGCAGGCGCGCGGCAATGCGGCTGAGCAATTCGTCGCCGACGGCGTGGCCGAGGTTGTCGTTGACCGACTTGAATGCGTCGATGTCGAGATAGAACAGGCATGCGCGCGTGCGGTCACGATTGCAAGCGTCGATCGTCGCCTGCAACGCGGGCTCGAACATCGCACGGTTCGGCAGGCCGGTCAGTGCGTCGATGTAGGCGACGCGCCGCAGCGCGGCGTTGCTTTGGGTGAGCAGGTGGTCACGCAGGCTGATTTCGTCGAGCAGGGCGTTGAATTCACAACGCAGATCTTCTACCTCGGTGAGTGACGACGGCGGCGCACGTCGACTGAAATCTCGCCCCTCGATCAGCTGCTTGACCACTTCGTGCAACTGCCAGATCGGCTGGGTGAAGCGACGCGTGTACTTGCGCGCGAGGGCGAGGGCGCTGGCGGCGATCAATAGCGTGCCGAAGCCGAACCAGGCGAGCAATCCGCCGAGCGTACGCAGCATCGGCTCGCTGCCGCCTTCGAGGACGATGTCGCCGATGCGCCGGCCTTCCTCGACCACCTCCTGGCGGACGCGCTCGTCGCCGACCCAGCCGGACAACCGGCCCACCCATCCGTCCGCACGCCCGTCGATGCGGGCGAGCACGACGCCCGATGCGTCGCGGATCTCGGCGAAGGTGATGCCCTCGTCCCCGGGAATCGACTGCAGGATCTCGGTCGCCGTCTTCGTATCGCGGAACACGATTGCGCTGCGGCTTTCGCTGGCGGCGAAGCTGATCAGCGTGCGCAGATGGCGCTCGGTCTGCTGGTGCAGGAAATGGTAGCTCAGCAGGAAGGCGCCGGTGCCGACGACGACGATGGCCAGTGCGGAAATCGACAGCAGCGCACGCCCGATGTGCGCGGCGGAGGCCGTCGCCGACAATTTCTTGCGCGCGCGCAGCGGCTGGCTCATGGCGTGTCCTTGCCGGCGGTGCGCGACGAACCGAGGGTGAGCAGGCGCGAACTGACCACGAGGGCCGCCTCCCTCATCGCCGAGATGTTGACTTCGAATTTCTGCTGCTCCGCGGCTGGCGCACCGCCGAGGTGCAGGCAGATTTGACCGCCCGCGGTGCAGAACCCGGAACCGGAACCGACCGCGAGTATCGGCTGCCGGCGCACGCGCGCGAGCAGCTTGTCCGTGGTCGCGGCATCGGCGGCGCTCAGGTCGAGGACCTGGCAATTGTTCAGCGCGGCCTCGGCGTCGATGCGGTGGATCGCAAACGGCTTGCCGCGCACGATGCGGCCGGCGTAGACGCGGTCCTGCTCGACCGGCACGTCGCCAACTATGCAGACGGTCCAGGCAGGCAATCGGTCCTCACCCTGCCAGTGCACGTAGTGGACGAAGCCGGTGATGTACTCGGCGGAATTGCTCAATCCGTCCGTCTGCGCCTCGGCGCCGCAGGCGATTCCCGCGCACGACAGCGCCGCAGCCGCCCAGGCGGTGATGCGGATCAGGCAGGCGCTGGGCGAAAACCGATTGATCATCGTGAAGGACAGGCTGCGCCCGGTATTTTCCCGCCGGGGCTGCGTTGGCAAATGGCGGATGGTCGGAGAGCGGAAGTGTGAATCATCGCACAGTTGTCGCGCGCGCGCCGAACAGGGCGCTGCCGACACGCACCATTGTCGCCCCGCAGGCTATCGCCAGTTCGAAGTCTTCGGACATGCCCATCGACAGCGTATCGATGTCGGCGTGGTCGCGGCGCAACTCCTCGAACAATGCACGCATGCGCACGAATGCAGTCTCGCGGCGGCGCGGGTCTGCGGCCGGTGCGGGGATCGCCATCAGGCCGCGCAGGGCGAGGCGTGGCGCGGTGCGCACGACCGCGGCGAGCGCGCCGATTTGCTCCGGCGTGCAGCCCGATTTGCTGGCCTCGTCGTCGACGTTGACCTGGATCAGCACATTGAGCGGCGTGCGCCCGGGCGGGCGGGCGCGATCGAGCAGGGCGACGAGCTTGACCCGATCCAGGCTCTGCAGCCAGTCGAAATGCGCGGCGACCTCGCGCGCCTTGTTCGATTGCAGCGGGCCGATCAGATGCCATTCCAGGCCGGGATCGGCCAGCTCGCGCTGCTTGGCCAGGCATTCCTGCACATAGTTCTCGCCGAATGCGCGCTGGCCGAACGCAGCGAGTCCGCGCACCGAGGCGGCCGGCCTGGTCTTGCTGACCGCAAGCAGGGTCACCTCGCGCCCGGCGCGTTGCGCCGCGGCGACTACGCGTTCGCGCACGGCGCGATAGTTTTCGCTCGAATCCATGAAGCAGGCGTGCATTGTTGTCTTTCCCGCACGTTATACTGCCGGCGCAAACTACGGCAAGCGCCAATGGGGGGGATGTGGACATAGCGGAGCTTCTGGCGTTCTCCATCAAGAACAAGGCCTCGGACCTGCATCTCTCGGCGGGCCTGCCGCCGATGATCCGCGTCGACGGTGACGTGCGCCGCATCAACATGCCGGCGCTCGAGCACAAGCAGGTGCATGCACTGGTCTACGACATCATGTCGGACAAGCAGCGCCGCGACTACGAGGAATTCCTCGAGCTGGATTTCTCGTTCGAACTGGCCGGCATGGCGCGCTTCCGCGTCAACGCGTTCAACCAGAACCGCGGTGCGGGCGCGGTGTTCCGCACGATTCCTTCCGAAGTGCTCACGCTCGACGATCTCGGTGCGCCGAAGATCTTCAAGGAGCTGATCGCGCAGCCGGTAGGCCTGATCCTCGTCACCGGGCCGACCGGCTCGGGCAAATCGACCACGCTCGCGGCGATGGTCGACCACATCAACAAGAACGAATACGGTCACATCCTCACGATCGAGGATCCGATCGAATTCGTGCACACGGCGAACAAGTGCCTGGTCAACCAGCGCGAGGTGCACCGCGACACCCACGGGTTCAACGAGGCATTGCGTTCGGCCTTGCGTGAAGATCCGGACTACGTCCTCGTCGGCGAACTGCGCGACCTCGAGACGATCCGCCTCGCCCTGACCGCGGCCGAGACCGGCCATCTCGTCTTCGGCACGCTGCACACCTCCAGCGCGGCGAAGACCGTGGACCGCATCATCGACGTATTCCCGGCCGGCGAGAAGCCGATGGTGCGCTCGATGCTGTCCGAGTCGCTGCGCGCGGTGGTTTCGCAGTCGCTGCTGAAGAAGGTCGGCGGCGGCCGCATCGCCGCGCACGAGATCATGGTCGGCATCCCGGCGATCCGCAACCTGATCCGCGAAGACAAGGTCGCGCAGATGTATTCGACGATCCAGACCGGCAGTGCGTTCGGCATGCAGACGCTGGACCAGTGCCTGCTCGACATGGTCAAGCGCGGCCAGGTGACGCGACAGGAAGCGTCGACCTACGCGAAGAACAAGGACGTGTTCAAATAAGCGTGGTGCCTTGATTCGAACGCCTGAAAGCGGAAACCGCCATGACTCCAGCCGATTTCAACTCGTACCTGAAACTGATGGTGCACAAGCGCGCCTCCGACCTGTTCATCACGGCCGGTCTGCCGCCCTCGATCAAGATCGCCGGCCGCATCGGGCCGGTGACCAAGGAGCCGCTCAGCGCGCAGCAGTCGCGCGACCTCGTGCTCAGCGTGATGACGCCCTCGCAGCGCGAGGAGTTCGAGAAGACGCATGAATGCCAGTTCGCGATCGCGCTCGCCGGCGTCGGCCGCTTCCGCGTGAGCTGCTTCTACCAGCGCAGCAATGTCGGCATGGTGCTGCGCCGGATCGAGGGCAAGATCCCGACGCCGGAGGAGTTGAACCTGCCACCGATCATCAAGCAGCTGGCGATGACCAAGCGCGGCATCATCATCTTCGTCGGCGCGACCGGCACCGGCAAGTCGACCTCGCTCGCGTCGATGATCGGCTACCGCAACCAGAATTCGACCGGCCACATCATCACGATCGAGGACCCGATCGAGTACGTGCACAACCATGCCGGCTGCATCGTCACCCAGCGCGAAATCGGCATCGACACCGACTCGTGGGAGAACGCGCTGAAGAACACGCTGCGTCAGGCCCCCGACGTGATCATGATCGGTGAGGTGCGCACGCGCGAGACGATGGAACACGCGATCGCGTTTTCCGAGACCGGTCATTTGTGCTTGTGCACGCTGCATGCGAACAACGCCAACCAGGCGATGGACCGCATCATCAACTTCTTCCCCGAGGACCGTCGCAGCCAGCTGTTCATGGATCTCTCGCTCAACCTCAAGGGCGTGGTCGCGCAGCAGCTCATTCCCACGCCCGACGGCAAGGGCCGCCGCGTCGCGATCGAAGTCATGCTCGGCACGCCGCTGGTTTCGGACTACATCCGCAAGGGCGAGGTGCACAAGCTCAAGGACGTGATGAAGGACTCGACCAACCTCGGCATGTGCACGTTCGATCAGAGCCTCGTCGCGCTCTACCATGCCGGCGAGATCTCCTACGAGGACGCGTTGCGTTACGCCGACTCGGCCAACGAGGTGCGCCTGAAGATCAAGCTCGCCCAGGGCGGAGACGCGAATTCGCTCGCGCAAGGCCTCGGCGACGTGGAACTGGTCGAGGACGAAACGAAGCGCGGCGGGTTTTCGTTCCGCGTCTAGCGCTTCCCGATTCGCGCGGCTCGATCGTCACAGGCGCCGCGGGTGCGAGGTTCGCGGCGCCCTGCTCCGCGGGCGGCATCACCAAGCGCGTGCTCGCAAATCGACGGCCCTGCGCAGCAAGCGCGCCCGCACTACCGCGGCGGCACCGACGATGCCGAAGAAGAACGCGAACGCGAGCAGCGTGGCGAGCACCTGTTTCCACAGCGCGCCGCCGACGCTGCTGGCGACGCGGAACCCCCAGCGCATCGCGGCCACGCTTGCGCCGGCGGCGAGCACGAGCACGAGGAGATCGGCAATCCAGCGCAGTGCGTGGCGCGGCTTGCGCGGATAGCAGCAGTAAAGTGTGCCGACAATGCAGAAGGCCGGCAGGAACAGGATAAAGGCGAGATCGGGTTGAATCGTCGTGGGCATGCCCTGGTCCTTCAGTCGAGCACGATTCCGTGCATCGCCTCGATGTCGGCGGCGGTCAACCGGGAGCGCTGCGCGCCGAAATTTTCGCGTACGTAGTTGGTCACCGCGGCGATCTGTGCGGAACTGAGTTGCTGCACGAACGGCGGCATCGAATACGGCGCCGGATTGCCCGCCGTCGTCACTGCAAAGCCGCCGTACAGCACCATGCGCACCGCGTTGATCGGATCGGGCGCGATCGCCGCGACCGCGTCGCGCAGTGCCGGATAGCGTCCACTCTTGCCTTCGCCGTCGTTGCCGTGGCAGTCGGCGCATGCGTGCCGATAGATTTCGGCGCCGTCGCCGGCCACCTCCGGTTGGCGCTGCGGTTCGGGCAGCAGGGTGAAAGCCGCTTCGCGCGCACGGCGTGCGGGAATGGATTTCAGATAGCGCGCGATCGCGATGGCATCGTCTTCGCGCAGTGCCTGCAGACTGCGGTAGACGACTTCGGCCATCGGCCCGTAGGCCGCGCCGTGGTCGCTGGTGCCGGAGCGCAGATAGGCGGCGAGCTGTTCGACCGGATAGCGTTGCAACTGCTTCGCGTCGAGGGGCGGCGCGTACCAGCCGCTGCCCGGAATGCGTCCACCGGCCAGATGGCCGCCGGAGGCGAGCGCGCCGCCCGGTTCGCGCTCGCTGTGACACATCGCGCAGTGGCCGAGGCCGTCGACCAGATAGCGGCCGCGATTGTCATCGGTTGCCGCGGCGGGCGCGGGGCGATAGTGCAGCATGCGCCAGAGCACGAGCGCGGGGCGCAGGTTCGCGGGAAAGTCGAGACGGTTCGGCGGCGGTACGTTGGCGCTCGCGGGCAGACTGCGCAAATAGGCGTAGATGGCGTCGATGTCCGCGTCGGCGAGCGTGGCGAAATATTCGTAGGGGAACACCGGATACAGCGGACCGCGGCGGCTGACGCCGTGGCGCATCGCATGCGCGAACTCGGCGATCGACCACGCCCCGATGCCGTGCTCGCGGTCGGGCGTCAGGTTCGAGGAGTAGATCACGCCCCGGCCGGTGGCGAAGCCGCGCCCACCCGCATAGGCGGCGCCGCCGCGTGCGGTATGGCAGGCCGCGCAGTCGCCGATGCGCGCGAGGTATTCGCCGCGCCGCAACGTTGCCGCGTCGCCCGCGACGACGCGGCCGTCGTCCACGGGCAGCCGGTAGGGCGCAAGGCCGCCCTGTTGCGCGAACAGGAAAATCCCGATGGCGAGCGCGGCGAGCACGAACGGAACGGCAACGAGGCCGGCGATGCGCCAGGTTTTCACTTCGCCACCTGTGCGTGCGGCAGCGATCCGCAGGCCCGCGGCGGCAGGAAGCTCGCGGCCGGAGCGGGACGCAGGCCGTCGACGTTCGATTGCTGCGAGAGATACACCGCGATCGCGCGCATGTCGTCGGCGGCGATCCTGCCGGCGATGTCGTGCATGCAGTCGGGCGGCGCGCCGTTGCGCACACCCTCGCGCCATGCGCCGAACTGGGCGATGACGTAGTCGGCCGGCAGGCCGAGCAGGGCGGGCACGCCGGGTTCCAGGCCGGCGAGATTGGCGCCGTGGCAGGAGCTGCATGCGGGCAAGTCGCGTGCGGGGTCGCCGTGCTCGACCAGGTTCTGCGCGACGCGGCGGCGCTCGGCAGTCAGCTCTGCGGCACCCGTGTCGGCGCCGCGCGTGCGCGGCGGCAGCTCGGCGTACCATTGCGCGATGCGTTGCAGGAAGGCGTCGTCGGCGAAGCGAACGTACCAGGTCATGGATGTGCTGGCGCGGCGGCCATCGCGGAAGCCCTTGAGCTGCTCGAACAGATAGCCGGCCGGCTTGCCGGCAAGGTGCGGGTAGTATTCCGCGCCGCGCACGCCTTCGCCGTGCTGGCCGTGGCAGGCCGCGCAGGCGGCCAGACGCTCACCGAAATCGGCGCTGTCGTCCGCGCGCGCCGGTGAGGCCAGCGCGAGCAGAAGTACCAGCAAGGTAGCGCGCAGCATCGCTGCTGCCGCTCAGCGTCCGACGCCGTGCGGCTGTATCCAACCGAGCGCGATGCACAGCATCACGAACAGGATCAGCGCGACCGAAAGCCCGATGCGCCGCGTCAGTGCCGCAACCGTGCGCCCACTGCCGCCATTGTCGACCATCATGAAATACAGGCCCGCGCCAAGGTTGTAGACGATCGCGACCAGTGTGGCGACGACGATGATTTTCCCGAACATGCTTCACTTCCCGGTGGCTGTGCCGACGCCACGTATTTTACCCCGGACAGCGCGGCCGGAGGCCGATCGGCGCCGCGGAAGCGCGCTTGTCGGCGCGCGGGTGCCGAGGCGTTTTGTCGCAGCGCCGGCGCGGGCCGCGCGCTGCGAGGGTCATCCCGCCGCCCCGGCGGCGATGCCGCTGCGGGCGGAGGCGGACGAGGAAAATCGCACGCCGACGCGCAATCCGGGTGCGTTGTCGCCCAGATCGAGCGCGGCGTCGTGCAGCGCCGCGACGGCATGGGCGAGCGCAAGGCCGAGGCCGTTTCCCGGCGTCGTGCGGCTGGCATCGAGGCGCACGAAGCGCTGCAGTACCTTCTCGCGCATGTCGACGGGGATGCCGGGGCCGTCGTCGGCGACAAGGACTTCGACACCGGCCGGCGTGCGTCGCGCCGCCAGCTCGATGTGCGCGCCGGCAGCGCAATGGCGCGATGCGTTCTCGACGAGGTTGGCGAACAACTGGGTGAGCAGTTCGCGGTCGCCGTGCACGTCCAGCCCGGCGGCGATGTCGGTATGCAGCGATTGCGATTTTTCCTCGATTGAAGGCTGGTAGATCTCGGCGACCGTGTGCAGCAGTTCGCAGAGATCGACGCTGCGGAAACTGGCCTTGCGCGCGCCGCTTTCGATCTGCGCGATGCGCAGCAGTGCGCCGAAGGTCTGCAGGATCGCATCGATGTCGGCCAGCGTCGCTTCCAGCGTCGCATGCAGCGCCTGCGCGTCCGGCGTCCGCTGCTGCGCGAGTTCGAGTCGCTGGCGCAGGCGCGTCAACGGCGTGCGCAGGTCGTGGGCGATGTCGGTCGAAACCTGACGCAGACCCTCGAGCAACACACCGATGCGGTCGAGCATGGCATTCAGGCTCTCGGCGAGATGGTCGAATTCGTCGCCGCTGCCGTTGAGCGGAATGCGCCGCTGCAGGTCGCCGGCGACGATGTCGCGGCTGGTCTGGCTCACCGTCTCGATGCGGCGCAGGACCGAGGCGCTCATCAGCGCGCCGCCGGCGAGCACGAGCAGCATCGCCGCACCGAGCCCCCAGAGGAACGACTGCGCGACCGATTCGCGCAGTTCATGCACCTCGTGCGCGCTCACGCCGACGAAGAGATAGCCGCCGTCGACCGCCGCCTCGCCGCGGCCGCGGATATCGGTCTCGTGGAATCGGGGCAACCGGTTCGGTTTCACCCATTCGCGGACGCCGGCAACGGGGTCGAGCGCCGGCATATTGCCGGCGATGGCGTTGCCGGCGCGATCCTGCAACAGGTAGAAGAAGTTGCTGGCTTGCCTGGTCGAGGCTTCGATCGCGCGGCGCAGGCTTTCGAGGCCGCCGTCGCCGGCGGCGGCGCGGACTTCCCTGATTTCGGCTGCGACGGTGATGTCGATCTGATGCTGCATGAAGCGCGTCGTCGACCAGAACACCGAAAGAAACAGCACTAGGAAGCTCGCGCCGGTGATTGCCGCGTAGATCAGGGTCAGGCGGAAGCTCGAAGTGCGGAACAGCCGATGCAGGTTCACGGCGTCGATTCGCGCAGGGAATAGCCGGCGCCGCGCAGTGTCTGGATCAGACCGACCGCATGGCCCTTGTCGACCTTGCCGCGCAGCCGGCTGATGTGGCTTTCGACGACGTTGGTGTGCGGGTCGAAGTTCAGGTCCCATACCTGTTCGAGCAGCATCGTGCGCGTGACGACCTCGTCAGCGTGACGCATGAGGAATTCGAGCAGGCGGAATTCGCGTGGCTGCAGTTCGATCGGCTGTCCCGCCCGCTGCACGCTGCGCGCGAGCAGGTCCATTTCGAGGTCGGCCACGCGCAGCACGGTCTCCGCGGCCGTGCGCCGCGGCCGACGGCCCAGCGCGCTGACGCGCGCGGCGAGCTCGGAAAACGCAAACGGCTTGACCAGATAGTCGTCGGCGCCGGCATTGAGACCATTGACGCGGTCGTCGATGCCGCCGAGCGTGGTCAGGAACAGCACCGGCGTTTCGATGCCGCCCGCGCGCAGCGTACGCACGAGGGTCATGCCGTCGAGCCCCGGCAACATGCGGTCGACGAGCAACAGGTCCCAGTCCTGGCCGGTCGCCTGGAACAGGCCGTCGCGGCCGTCGCGCGCTACGGCGATGTTGTGGCCGGACTGGCGCAAACCCGTCGTCACGTAGTCGGCGGTTTCGGCATCGTCTTCGATCAGCAGGATTCTCAAGGGGGCTCGCCGGATTTCCGTTGCGCGTGGTTCCCGGGAAGGTGGGAGCGACGCCAGAGCGCGCATCTAGACGCATGTGCCGTTGCCCGTCAAGTTGCAAAACGGTAATGTCGCGGACACCTCGGCACATAGCGCGGCCGGGTAGGGTAGCCGCGATGAAAAATTCGCCGATCTCCCGATTCGTCCGTCACACCACGCTCGCCGCCGCGATGCTGGCGCTCGGTGCCTGCGCGACCTACTCGCCGAAACCGCTGGATCTCGCCGCCACCGGCAAGACCGCGCTCGCCGATCTGCGTCACGAGGGCACGTTGCCCGAACGCCTGACGCCCGACGACATCGCGCGCCTGGCCCTCGACAACAATCCGGACCTCGTTGCGGTTCGCGCCCAGCACGGCATCGCCGAGGCACAACTGCGCACCGCGGGCATCCTGCCCAATCCGGTGGCCAGCTACAGCTATCAAAACCTGCTCAGCGGGCCGGGCGAGATGGGGGTGGTCGCCGCGAGCCTGACGATGGACATCAAGGCGCTCATCACGTTCATCCCGAAGCGTCGCGCGGCAAAGGCGACCGCGCAGTCGTCCGATGCGGCCGTGCTCTGGCAAGAGTGGCAGACGATCGGCAAGGCGCGCCTCGCCGCGATCGACCTGATTGAGGGCGACAAGCAGCTCGCCCTGCTGCGCAGCAACGCCACTCTTTGGCGGGAGCGCCTGCAGCGCAACCAGCAGGCGCTCAAGCAGGGCGACGCGACCCTGGCCACGCTTGCGCCCGATCTCGCCGCCGGCTCGGACGCACAGAAGACGCTCGATGATTTCGAGCGCGCACAGCAGACGCGGCGGCGCGATCTCAATCTGCTGTTGGGCCTCGCTCCTTCAGTGAAGCTGTCGCTTGCCGATGAAGCGGCCGTGCCGGTGATTGATGTTGACGCGGTGCGCACCCGATTGCCGGATTTGGCCAATCGTCGTCCCGACCTGATCGCGCTGCAGCTCGGCTATCGCGCGCAGGAAGAAAAAGTATGGGGTGCCGTGCTCGCCCAGTTCCCGGTGTTTTCGTTCGGTCCGACCTACGGTCGCGATGCGAGCAACGTGCGCACGTTCGGCCCGCAATACACGATGGACCTGCCGATTTTCGACCGCAACCAGGGTAACGTCGCCCAGGAGCGCGCAACGCGCGAGCAGCTCCACGCGGAGTTCGCGGCGCGCCTGGTCGCCGCCAAGGGCGAAGTCGAAGCGATGCTTGCCGATCAGACCCTGCTGCAGAAGCAACTCGAAACCAAGAGCGCCATGCTCGCGTTGATGGAGCCGATGGCTTCGCACGTGCAGACGGCGTTCCAGCAGGGCGATATCGACGAGCGCAGTTATGTCGATCTGATCGCGTCGCGCAACGCCAAGCAGCAGGAAATCCTTGCGCTGCGACTCGTGCTGCTCGAACAGCAGGTCGCCCTCGCCACGCTCGTCGGCGCCGGCATGCCGCATGCGGAAATGCCGGGCGCCTCCACCTCTTCGATGCAGGAACAACCATGAAAGCCAAACTTCTCGCCGCGATGGTCGCGGGCTTGTCGATCAGCGTCGCCGCGGGTTTGTGGGCGACCCGTTCCGCCGTGGGCGCGGCAGAAGAAGAGATCAAGGGCAGCGTGCTTGTCGAGACGCAGCCGGTCAAGCTGGGCACGATCGCCGACACCCTGACCGCCTACGGCACCGCGGCCCCCGCGATCAACGGCGGCATGACTCTTTCCGTGCAGGCGGAAGGCCGCGTCATGCATATCGCGGTGACGCCGGGCGAGGCCGTGCACAAGGGCCAGACTTTGATGGAGTTTCGTCTTTCCGCCGCCGCCTCGAGCACCTACGAACAGGCAGTGACGGCATTGAAAGCAGCGAAGGAAGAACAAACGCGCATCACTCGCCTGCTCGGCCAGCAGCTCGCCACGCGCGACCAGAAAGTCATCGCCGACAAGGCCGCAGCCGACGCGCAGGCCGCACTCACCGCGCTCGAACGCGAAACCGGCGGCAAACCGCAGCAGACGCTGGTAGCCCCATTCGACGGCGTTGTTGCCGCGATTCCGGTCAACCAGGGCGACCGCATCGCGGCCGGAGCGGCGCTGGTGACGATCACGCGCCACAACGGCCTCGTCGTCACCTGCGGCATCGAGCCGTCCGAGGTGAAGCGCCTCAAGATCGGCCAGGCCGTGCGCATCAAGCCGCTGTCGGGCGACGCCGAGGTGATCGCAGGCAAGCTGTCGCGCATCGACCGCAGCCTCAATCCGAAGACCCGCCTTGTCGATGCCGACGTCGTCGTCGACGACGAACTGATCCAAGGTCAGGCGTTCCGCGCTCAGATCGAAGTCGGCGAACTGAAGGGCTGGATCGTGCCGCGCGATGCCGTGCTGGACGACGACGAAGGCACCTACGTGTTCCAGGTTGCCGGCGACAAGGCCAAGCGAGTGAAAGTCAAGCGCGTCGGTACCGACGAGGAGAGCACGGCGGTCGATGGGCCGCTCGATGCGAAGCTCGAAGTCGTCACCGTCGGCAACTACCAGCTGGAAGACGGCGGCGCGGTGCGCAAGGAAGCAGGCGATACGCAGGACGGCAAAGCGGACGAGAAAGGCGCGGCGGGCGAAGAAAAGCCCGCGGCGAAGGACGAGAAGGCCGCGCCGGCCAAGAACGGGAACGGCAAGCAGCCATGAACTTCGTCGGATTGATCGAACACCACGCTCGCTCACTGCTCTGCATCGCCTTTGCGCTCGCGGTGGCGGGCCTCGTTGCGGCTTTCATCCTGCCGGTCGGGTTGTTTCCGCAGGTTTCGTTCCCGCGCGTCGTCGTCGATCTGTCCTCGGGCGACCGTCCGGCCGACCAGACCGTGCTTGCGGTGACGCGCCCGGTAGAGGAAGCGATCCGCTCCGTGCCTGGCGTGCGCGAAGTGCGCTCCGCCTCCTCGCGCGGTTCGGCGCAGATCTCCGTGGACTTCGGCTGGGGCCGCGACATGATCGCGACCACGCTGCTCGTCGACTCGGCCATCGCGCAGGCATTGCCGAAGCTGCCAACCGGCACGACTTACGGCGTGCGCCGCATGGACCCGACCGTGTTCCCGATCATCTCCTACGCGTTGACCTCGGACCAGCTCACGCCGAACCAGTTGCGCGACCTCGCCCAGTACGAACTCGTGCCGCTGCTCGCTCCGGTCAACGGCCTTGCGCGCGTCGACGTGCAGGGCGGGTTGATCGACGAAGTGCACGTCGAGGCCGACACGCACAAGCTCAACGAGTACGGCATCGGCATGAACGAGCTCGTCGCCGCGGTCACCGCCGGCAATTCATTGCAGGCGGTCGGCCGCGTGCAGGATCGCGACAAGCTCTTTCTCGTCGTTTCCAACAGCAACCTGCGCTCGATCGATGAACTGAAGAACATCGTCGTGCGCGGCGATGCGGCGGGCGTGGTGCATCTGTCGGACGTGGCCGAGGTCGGTCCGGGCGCGGCGCCGTTCTGGCTGCGCGTGGTCGAAGACGGCAAGCCGGCCGTTTTGTTCAACGTCTACGAGCAACCCGACGGCAACGCCGTGCAGATTGCGAAAGACGTGCGCGCGCGCCTCGCCACGTACAAGCTGCCTGCGGGCGTGAAGCTCGCCAACTGGTACGACCAGAGTACGCTCGTGCTCGAATCCGGCGCGAGCGTGCGCGACGCGGTCATCATCGGCCTGATCCTCGCCGGCATCGTGCTGTTTGTGTTCCTGCGCAATGTGCGCGTCATGCTGATCGCCGTGCTCGTGGTGCCGGCGACGCTGACCATCACCGTGCTCGTGCTCAGTGTGGCCGGCATGAGCTTCAACATCATGACCCTGGGCGGCATTGCCGCGGCGGTGGGCCTGGTCATCGACGACATGATCGTCATCGTCGAGCACATCGCCCGCAGAGCGGGGGCCAAGGGCATCGAGGACGGCAAGGCCGCGGTGTTGCCGGCAACGCGCGAGTTCCTGCGCCCGCTGACTGGATCGAGCCTGGCCACGCTGATCGTGTTCCTGCCGCTCTCCTTCATGAGCGGCGTGACCGGCTCGTTCTCCAAGGCACTCGCAGTGACGATGGCCGCGGCGCTGATGATCTCCTACCTGTTCGCCGCATTCGTCGTGCCGGTACTCGCGCGCTACTTCATCGATTTCAAGAAGTGGCACGATCCTGCCGCCGACCGCGACGACTGGCTCTCGCGTACGCACCGGCGCATGCTCGAGCGCGCCTTTGCCAAGCCGCTGATCCTGCTCGGCGCGATCGTGCCGCTGCTGCTGGTCGGCGCACTTGCCTACAACAACGTGCAGAGCGGTTTCATGCCGAAAGTCGACGAGGGCGGTTTCGTCATGGACTTCTACACCAAGCCCGGTACTTCGCTAGACGAAACCGAACGCGAGCTGCAGCAGATCGAGGCGATCCTCAAGGAACAGCCCGAAGTCGACACATTCTCGCGCCGCACCGGCACCGGCCTCGGCGGTGACCTCGGCGAACCGCATCACGGCGATTTTTTTGTGCGCCTGAAGAGCGACCACGAACGCGGTACGGAAGAAGTCATGGCCGCCGTGCTCGAGGACATCCAGAAGAACGTACCCGGCGTCGACATCGAACTCGCGCAGTTGATGGAAGACCTCATCGGCGACCTCACCGCCGTGCCGCAGCCGATCGAGATCCAGCTCTATGCCGAGGATCCGGCCAAGCTGATTCCGCAGGCGAAGAAGGTCGCCGCGGCAATCGCGAAGATTCCGGGCGTGGTCGAGATCAAGGACGGTGTGATGCTCGCCGGCGACGGCATCGACATGAAGGTCGACCCGGTCAAGGCCGCGTTCGAAGGCGTCACTCCGGACGAGGTGAGCAAGGCGGTGGACGTGGCGATCAACGGCGCCATCGCGACCCAGCTGCCGCAGCCGAACAAATTGATCGACGTGCGCGTGCGCATGCCGCGCGCGATGAACCTGCATCTCGAAGACCTCGCCGACCTGCCGATCCGCGCGACCGACGGCCACCTGTTCCCGCTCAAGCGCGTGGCGACGCTCACGCCGGTGTCGGGCGAGCCCGAGATCAAGCGCGACAACCTGCAGCCGATGGTCGCAGTCACCGCGCGCATCGAGGGTCGCGGCATGGGCGCGGCCGTTGCCGATGTCGAAAAGGTACTCGTGCAGAAGGGCATGCTCGCGTCCGGCGTGCGCTACGAGATGGGTGGCCTGTACCGTCAGCAGCAGATCGCGTTCGCGAGTCTCGCGGTCGTCTTCATCGCCGCGCTGATCGCCGAACTGGTGCTGCTGCTGATCCTGTACGAGGATTTCTGGCTGCCGTTGATCATCGTCGGTACTTCGCTGCTGTCGACGACGGGCGTGTTCATCGCGCTGTGGATCACCGGGGTCGAGCTCAACATCACCGCGCTGATGGGCATGACGATGGTGATCGGTATTGCGACCGAGATGGCGATCTTCTACGTCAGCGAGTACACCGAACTAGCGCACACGATGCCGCTGCGTCAGGCGCTTTTCGAAGCGAGCCGCAACCGCCTGCGCCCGATCACGATGACCACGCTCGCCGCGATCCTGACCCTGCTGCCGCTCGCGTTCGCGATCGGTCAGGGCTCCGGTATCCAGCAGCCGCTCGCGATCGCGATCATCGCCGGTCTCGTCATCCAGTACCCGCTCGTGCTGCTTGCGATGCCCGTGCTGATCGGCATCGCCCAGCGCGGTCGCGGCAATCGCTTGGCGATGACCGTGGGCTGAGGCGTGTTGCGCGAGCGCCCGGATGAATGATCGTCCGGGCCAGCGCGAAAACGTGGATTGAACCGATCCGATCCTGCGCGCCGCGTCGGCGTGGGCCGCCGGCTTGGCCGGGTTTCTCCACGCAACCCCTGCTTCACAGTTTTTTGCCCGTATCGCGATTAAGATGTCGCGCAAACATCGAATCTTTCCTGCCCGGCGGGGGCGGCAGGAGAGTGTATGTCGCCGATGGAGCGGCGCAGGCCCAACGTTGCAGCAAGGGGAATCGCATGCGATCGATCCGTCCCGGCAACCGCGTCTCCGTCCGCGTCCCGCCGCGTCCGTGGCTGCTCGCCGCCGCCCTGGCAACATCCCCGTTGCAACTTGCCGCGTACGACTGGCCGCAGTTCAACGGCAATCCGCAGCACGGCGGCAACAACACCGACGAGAGCGTTCTCGGCGCAGCGAATGTCGCCAGTCTTGCTTTGCAATATCAGGCGACGCTGCCGGCGGTGGGCGACGGCACCCCGGTGTTCCTCGACGGCGTGACGACGGCGAGCGGTGTCAGGGATCTGCTTTTCTTGATCACCAAGGCCGGCGACATCCTCGCCCTGGACGTGCATGCGGGCACGACCGTCTGGAGCCAGCACTATCCGAACACGCTGCCCGCGGCAAGCTGCTCGAGCAGCGAATGCATCACCGCGTCTTCGCCCGCGCTCGATCCGAACCGGCAGTTCGTCTATGTCTATGGACTCGACGGCAATTTGCACAAGTTGCTCGTGGGTAGCGGCACCGAGGTCGCCACCGGCGGCTGGCCGCAGATCGCGACGCTCAAGCCCGGCACCGAGAAGCAGTCGGGTGCGCTCGCAATCGCGACCGTCGGCGCGACGAGCTATCTGTATTCGGCGATGAGCGCGCACAACGGCGATGCCGGCGATGTCCAGGGCCATTTGACCACGGTCAACCTCGGCAGCGGCGCGCAGAACGTATTCAACTTCGTCTGCAGCGACAAGGCCGTGCACTTCGCCTTGTCGCCGGCCGCACCGGCCTGTTCGCAGCGCCTCGCCGGCGGTTGGGCTCGTCCCGGCGTGATCTATGATGGCTCAATCAACCGCGCCTTCGTCGGCACCGGCAACGGCTCCTACAACCTGTCCCTGCACAATTGGGGCGATTCGATCCTCGCCCTCGGCGCCGACGGCACGGCCAGCGGCGGCACGCCGATCGATGCCTACACGCCGACCAATCAATCCACGCTCGATCAGCAGGACGCCGATCTCGGCAGCACCGCGCCGGCGATCCTGCCGACGCCCGCCGGATCCAAATTCCAGCATCTCGCCGTGCAGGGCGGCAAGGACCAGAAACTGCGCCTGATCAATCTCGCCAACATGAGTGGGGCCGGCGGCGCGGGTCACCTCGGCGGCGAGATCGGTGCCATCGTCAACGTGCCGCAGGGCGGGCAGGTCAAGACCCAGCCTGCGGTGTGGGTCAATCCGGCCGACCGCAGCAGTTGGGCCTTCATCGTCAACTCGAGCGGCGCGGCCGGCATGCAGCTCGCGGTCGACGGCAGCGGCAATCCCTCGCTGGCAGCGAAATGGCAGAACGGCGCGGCCGGCGCGTCGCCGCTCGTCGCCAACAACGTGCTCTACCTCGCCGGCAGCCAGTTGCGCGCGCTCGACCCGACCACGGGCACGCAATTGTGGGGCTCGGGCAAGGTCAGCAATATCCATTTCCAGAGCCCGGTTGTCGCCTGCGCATCGGTTTACGTGCTCGACAACACGAGCCATCTGAGCGCCTTCGGCCTGTCGTTGCCGCATTCGATCGTTGCCGGCGGCAACGACCAGACCGCGGTTGTCGGCGGTGCGTACGCCAATCCGTTGCAGGTGCTCGTCAGCGACGCGAACAACAATCCGCTGTCTGGTACGACCGTCACCTTCCAGTTGCCGGCCTCGGGGGCGGGTGGCACGTTTGCCGGCGACGTGACGACGGCAACGGTGGTCAGCAATGCGAGCGGCATTGCGACTTCGCCGACGCTCACGGCAAACCACGTCGCCGGCAACTATCTCGCCAGCGCGACGATCGCCAACGGCGCCTGCCCGGCGAATTTCCATCTGGCCAGCACGGCATCGAGCTTCATCGCGGTGGCGCCAGCGCGCGTGCTGGAAACGCGTCCCGCGCAGACGACCAGCGATGGCATGTTCAACGGCATCGGCAGCCTCGCCGCCGGTGGCCAGCTCGATGTCGCGATCGCCAATCGCGGCGGTCTGCCCGGGCAGAACGTGGCTGCGGTCGTGTTGAACGTCACCGCGGCGAACGCGAGCTCGCCGGGATACGTCACGGCGTGGCCGACCGGTGCGCCGCGTCCGTTTGCGTCCAACCTCAATCTGGCGCCGGGGCATCCTGTCGCCAACCTTGTCATCAGCCGGCTCGGCGACAACGGTTTCGTTTCACTGTTCAATTCGAATGGCAGCACCGACCTGATCGCCGACGTGCAGGGATGGTTTCCCACCGGTTCCGGTCTGGCCTTCGTGCCGGCTGCGCGCCTGCTCGACACCCGGCCCGGCGCGACGACCATCGACGGCCAGTTCGCAGGCCAGGGTCCCGTCGGTCCCGGAGGTCGGATCAATCTGCAGGTGCTCGGCCGCGCACAGGTGCCTGCCAGCGCCGTGTCCGCGGTCGTCCTGAACGTGACCGCGGTCGGCCCCACGGCGGCGGGATACGCGACGGTCTGGCCGGCGGACGTGCCGCAACCGACCGCATCGAACCTGAATTTCGTCGCCGGCGACACGGTAGCCAATCTCGTCGTGGCGAAAGTGGGTGGCAACGGACAGGTCGCCTTGTACAACTCGGCGGGCAACACGAACCTGGTCGCCGACGTGTCTGGCTGGTTCCAGACCGGTTCGGAGCTGACTCCGCTGACACCGTTCCGTTTGCTCGACACGCGCGGTGGTGGGCAAACCGGCGACGGCAGCTTCGCCGGCACCGGGCAGCTCGGCCCCGGCGCCCAGATCGATCTGCAGGTGACCGGCCGCGATGCCATCCCCGCGAACGCGAGCGCGGTCGTGCTCAATGTCACCGCGGTCGGTCCGAGCACCGCGGGGTACCTGGGCGTGCGGCCGACCGGCAGCGCATTGTCGACGACCTCGAACGTCAATTTCACCGCGGGTGCGACCGTTCCGAACCTCGTCGTCGCGGCCATCGGCAGCAACGGTCGCGTATCGATCTTCAACAGCAGCGGCACGAGCGACGTCGTCGTCGACGTGATCGGGTGGTTCGCGGTCTCGCACTGACTGGTAGAGCCTGCAGTTCTGCGCGGTCAGCCTCGGTCGTGGCGGGTGACCGAGCTCGACGTCGCCACCGGGACGCAGATCGTGCGTGAAGACGTAATCGCCGCGAGGTGATCGTGAATTTCCCTGATGCGCCATCCATCTTTCTGGAGAGAAGAGGCCGCATCATGAAGCCTGCCGCGACCTCCGGATCAAGCAACAGGCGGACGTTTCCCGTCGCGGCGTTGTTCCGCTGGCTGCTTCCGCTTCTGCCGTTGGTTTCGTGTACGCCGCTGGTGCCCTACCGGACGGAACGGGACCGCTCCGTGAACTGCCCGCCGCTGCACCTGCAGGACGATCCAGCCCTGGATTCGTTCGCCCGCGTCGATCCGAAGTGCGACTCGCTGCGGGAGGAAGTCGCGCCCGCGTCCGCGGGCAACGGCGGCTACAGCTTGCACTTCGTCGAATTCGACGACCAGGGCGAGTTGTTTCCCGGCACGGAACGGACCCCGTTGGCGGATTCGGAGATGGAAGATTTCCTCTCCCGAGTTCGCCTGGGAAGTCTGCAGGATGATTCGTCGAATCCAAGTCCGATCAGCGTGGTCGTTTTCGTTCACGGCTGGAAACACGATGCGCGCAGCGGCGACAGCAACGTGCGCTGGTTTCGCGCCATGCTTGCCCGGCTGGCAATCGTGGAACGCAAATCGACCTGTCCGCGCCGGGTGATTGGCCTGTATGTCGGTTGGCGCGGCGATGCGACGACGCTTGCGGATCCGGTCAAGAACATCACGTTCTGGACGCGGAAAAAAGCCGCCGCGCGTGTCGCCGACGGTCAGGTGCGCGAACTGCTCAGTCGCTTGCGTTCGATCCAGGATATTCGCAATGCCGATTGGAACGGCGTCGTCGAGCACAGTCGACGTCATCCGACCGAAGTGACTTCGTCGCATCATGAGCTCGCCTGCTCGAAGGCGATGCGCCTGACCATTGTGGGCCACAGTTTTGGCGGGCTCGTCGTCTACAAGGCGCTGAGCCCTTCGCTGATCCGCGACATCGCCGATCTCAACGAACGCATTCGCGATGCCGGATCACCCGTTGTCGATCCGGTGCTTGCGCGCGAAGGCGATCTCATCGTGACCATCAATCCGGCTGTCGAAGCCGCGGCGTTCGTGCCGTTGTGGCGGGCGGCGCGGGCGGCGAACCCGAGGAGCTATCACGCGCCGGTGTTCGTTTCCATCACCAGCGCGAATGACGATGCAACCGGAATGGCGTTTCCGGCGGCACGCTTCTTCAATACGTTGTTGAGCAAATATCCGGACGGCGCACAGGGCGAGCGCGATGCCGAACTCAAAACGATCGGTCACGACCAGGACCATGTCGACTACACCCTGAACACGCTGAGCGTCTTGAATCGCAATTCAAGATCGAACCCGCTTCTGCCGGATCCGAAATGCGAAGCCTTGCGCAACGCGCCTGACTTCTTGACCCGTTTCGATGGAGAGTTGCGACGCCTGGATGGTTTCGCCAACGCGTTGCATGCCAATCCCGACGCCAACACATTGCCTCAGTTTTTCCCGAGACAGTTCTGCATTCATGCAAGAACCGGCGACGCCGACGTAGCGATTGCGCTGCAGCCGAAATCGGGAACCAACCTCAACTCGCCGGTGTGGAACGTGTACACGTCGGTGCCGGTGCTCGACTCGCATTCGGACCTGCTCAATCCCGTGCTGGTCGATTTCCTGCGCCAGCTCTACGAAGAAGGGACACGGCCCGAAACACAGCGGCTGTCGCAAACGATGACAGGCCCGGCCGACGCCGGCCGGTGAAGCAGAGCGAGGTTGCGCCGCCAGGGCGTCGATTGTGGATGGAATTTGGCGTGAACTCGAAGTCGAGGGAACCAGCATGTCCGATACGACCTCTCCCGAATCATCCGCTGCGCATGGCGCGGCGGCGAAAGGCAGTCATGCCATCGCAACAGAGGAAAAGGCCCGGCTGGAGGCCCGATCCGCCGAACTTGCACAGAACAACGACGCGTTGAAGCAGCGTCTGGCCGCCGAGGCCGTTGCGATCCAGGCTCGCCGTGCCGAAGCGTACAAGCACGCCAGCGACAAACATGATCTGCCTGTCGCTGGACTCGCGCTCTCCGGCGGAGGTGTCCGCAGCGCGACATTCTGTTTGGGGCTGATCCAGGGCTTGGCCCAGAACGGAGTACTGCGACGCTTCGACTACCTTTCCACCGTGTCCGGGGGCGGATATATCGGTGCGGGTATCGGACGCTTGATCGGCATGGTCGGTATCGACAAGGCCGAGGGCCTGCTGGGATCGGGCTACTCGCAAGTGTTGGCATGGCTGCGCAAGAACGGTCGCTATCTGACGCCATCCGGCGCGCGCGATCTGGGCATGGTGATCGCCACGTTGCTGCGCTCGACGATCTCGACCCATTTCGAGTTGGGGTTGCTCGCCATGCTGGCCGGGTTGATCGTCATCTTGCCGCATGCGCTGCAGAGTCAGTTCGTGCTGTTCGACGACATTGCCTGGGAGCAATGGCCAAGCGCCTGGTGGCCGTTCGCCATCGCCGTGTGGGTTCTGGTCGCACCGGGGGGCATCTGGGCTTATTGGCCTTTGCGCGATCCCATCCGCGAAGTACCCAGTCGCAGCGTTGAACCTGCGGTGCACGTTGTGCTCGCGTTGACGGCGCTGTTGGTCAGCGGTCTTTGTGTGCTGCGTTCGTACCGACCCGTGCACGGGTGGATCGCGGGCCTGGGTATCGCTCAGCTGTGTTTCCTCGCAACTCTCGGAGCGCTGATATGGGCGCTGTACGTGGGCGCGCGGCTGGTGCGAGTACGCAATGGTTCCCTGCCGCGGGAACAGGTCGACTTCGAGGTCAACGGCTTGCGCAACCGGCTGACCCGCGCGTTACGTTTCATCAACCAATGGGCCATGTATTTCCTGCTTCTCGGCATTCTCGATTGGCTGAGCTTTTCGTTGGTGGAGAAGATGCAGACGCCGACATGGTGGCGATCGTTTCTGCCTGGCGTGGTGGTGGCAGCCGGTGCACTGGTCGCGGGTCTGCGCAACATGTCCGAACCGCTGAAAAAGATGATTTCCTCCGGCGACGCCGACAAAGGCCTTTGGCTGCGGCGCGCGATCAACGCGATCGGCTTGCTGATCGGCGGATTGCTCCTGCTGGCGTGGACGGCGCTGCTGCAATGGCTCGTATTGTTCGATGCGGACAGCAATGTCCTGTTCCACGGCATCGCGCCTTTCTGGTGTGTGCTCGTCATCCTCGGCGCGGTCGCCGCATGGATCTTCCTTACGCGAAAGCACAACGAAACGCTAAACGGCTCTTCTCTGCACGGGTTCTACCGGGCGCGCCTGATTCGGGCGTACCTGTCGATCGGCAACGCCAACCGGTTTCCGAATATCCAGGAACCTTGCCTCGGTGTGATCGAAGCCAACAGCCAAAGCGTCGTCGACGTCGTCGAAGGCGACGACATCGCGCTCAAGGACTATCGGCCGGAAGTCGGCGGTGGTCCGATCCATCTCGTTGGCGCTTGCCTGAACCAGACCGTGGACGATCACGGCGATCTCTACAACGCCGACCGCAAAGGCATCGCGGCGATCGCGAGCGCGGGCGGGATCGAGATCGGTCCCGGCGAGGCGGGCGGCTGGATTCCCGCGGAAGCCGCCGCGACCCTGGGGCAATGGATCACCATCTCCGGCGCGGCGGTATCGCCGGGCGCGGGTTCCAACACGACGCGCGGCTGGGCGCTGCTGCTGTTTGCATTCGGGGTCAGGCTCGGCTACTGGACTGCCGCGCTGCTGGGCCGGGGATCCGCTACGGCGGCTCAGCCGCCGGAGAAAACCCGTGCCACGCTGTCCGGCAGGTTTCGCGATACCAAATCCGGGCTCGTTCTGAGCGAGGCGCTGGCATCGTTCCTGGGGCGGCCGGCGAAGTGGTGGTACTTGTCGGACGGCGGCCACTTCGAGAACACGGGCGTGTACGCGCTGATCAAGCGCGAAGTGCCGTTCATCCTGATGGCCGACTGCGGCGCGGACCCGAAATATGTTTTCGAAGACCTGGAAAATCTCGTGCGCAAGGCACGCATAGATTTCGATGCCGAGATCGAGATCTACACTGCACAGGAGGCGGCCGCGCGCTTCGGTCCGTTCGACGACCAGCTGTGTGTGTTGTCGCCGGAGCAGATCGTCGACAACCACACCCGGCGCGGTGTTCTGCTCGCACGCATTTGCTACCACCACAGCGACCTGGCGAGGCGCAGCTACGGCATCTTGCTCATCGTCAAACCGAATTTGCACGATGCCCTGGACAACGACGTGCTTGCCTATGCGAGCCGCAATCCGGCTTTCCCGCAGCAATCCACGGGCGATCAGTTCTTCGACGAATCGCAGTGGGAGAGCTACCGCCGCCTGGGCCAGGACCTGGGGCGGGCATTGACGGACGCGTGGCTCAAGCGGTTGCCGCATTGGGGACATGCCAAGTCGCCGTCCTCGCATGAATCCGCCCTGCCGCGGCGACGCGACAGGATCGTTGAGGCAGCGGCGAGCGCCACGTCATCCTGGCGGCGCACCGCTGCGGCCACCGCGATCGGCACGACGCTCAGCTTCAGCGTCGTGGCAAGCCTGGCTGGAGTCGGCTGGACCATGTACGACGGCATCAACAAGGAACGCTTGGCGAAGGTCGCGGAGATCGGCCGAAACATCGACGCGGCAAAGGACAAGTTCAGCAAACTTCGCGGTGCGTTGTGCAACGTGAAAACGGCAAGCGCGATCCGCGAGTGTGTGGGCTTTGCTCCGGCCGACGCGAAAGCGGACGATCTGTCGCCTTCGGACGGACAAGCCCTGGGCGAGCTCTACGAAACGGTCAGCAATCAGGCCAACCAGGTCAGGTTGAGCGCGATTTTTTCCGATATCCGCGAATTGCAGAGAACCACCTGCGGCATGCAGACATCGGAGTGCAACGCAACCGGACAGGTGGCAGAGAACCTCTGCGGCGCCATCTGCGATCGGCCTGCGGAAAGCGAAAACAAGGATACGTATTGGGGCATGTCGGGCAAGTCGTACGACTGGAACGAGAATGTATTGCTCGCGTTTGCGCGAAGCCAGGTGCTGGGCATCGGCGCCGGCGGGGCAAAGCTGGATTTGCCTCCCCTCGCGGCGCCGCCGGTCGAAGCACGCGCCGACGTTGTCCGCTCTGCGGCCCCGGCAGCCGCCCGCCCTGCGCTGCCGCCGCCGAACGATGCGGCCTCGGCTGTGGAAGTCTCGCCGGCCGCTCCGACCGTCCCTGCCGCCGCGGCGCCGACCGTCGCTCAGGGTCCGATCGCCACGATCCCGCCTGCGTCCGGGTCAGCTTCGGCATCTCGTGCAACCGCGCCGCCTCCGAACTTGCGGGCCATGCCGTCCGCTGCGCCATCGAACCCGATTGCGACTGCGGCGGAGCCCGCAGGGGTTGCGGCTGACGCGTCGCCGGCAACGCGTGCGGCTGCCGCGAATCTGTCCGCATGCCGGGACAGCGCAGGGCCAGTGGCCTTGTATGTCCAGATTTACGATGAGCGCACGCGCGGCGTGGCCGACGAAATCCGCGCCGCGCTGAAGCTATCCAATTCGGTGGTCGTGCCGCGCACGGAAAATGTGAGGACCGCGGCAGATGCACGAGGCAGCCGTGTTCCAATCGCTTGGAAAGCGCCGACCCTGATCGTGCATCGCTCCGAGCAGGACATGAAATGTGCCGACGCGATTGCGGCGACGCTCGGTGATGCGATCCATAGGAACTACCGCGGCGCATCGCTGCAGGTTCGGGAACTTCCTGCTTCGTTCAAGAGCACACGGCACGTTCTGGAACTCTGGCTGCCGCTGCAGTTGGCAGACGCAGCGGTGCAGAACTAGGTGGAGTGCTTGCCGCGCCCCACGTGCCTCCCGCAACCGATCGGCCGCGCGACACGGCGAGCCGCACCGGCGGCGCGAATTTGGCGTGGTGATCGACCTTGCGCGGGGCCGCGCAAGCCGATCGCTTGATCAGGAGTGGTGG